>CAZUKP010000001.1:0-178212 GCA_964620915.1 uncultured Hyphomicrobium sp.
AACCGATCATCGCTGCGCCGATGCCGCTGGTGATGTGATCGTAGCCCGGCGCGATGTCGGTCGTCAGCGGGCCCAACGTATAGAACGGCGCCTCGCCGCACTCTTTGAGCTGCTTTTCGACGTTGACCTTGATCTTGTGCATGGGCACGTGACCGGGGCCTTCGATCATCACCTGGCAGCCCTTGTCCCAAGCGATCCTCGTCAGCTCGCCCAACGTTTCCAGTTCGGCGAACTGCGCGCGATCGTTGGCGTCCGCAATCGAGCCGGGGCGGAGGCCATCGCCCAATGAGAACGACACATCATACGCGCGACAGATGTCGCAGATTTCCTCGAAGCGTTCGTAGAGGAAGCTCTCGCGGTGATGGGCAAGGCACCACTTGGCCATGATCGAGCCGCCGCGCGAGACGATACCGGTGACGCGGTTTGCCGTCAGCGGCACGTAAGGCAGCCGCACGCCGGCGTGGATGGTAAAATAGTCGACGCCCTGCTCGCATTGCTCGATCAGCGTGTCGCGGTAGATTTCCCAGGTGAGTTCGACCGGATCGCCGTCGCACTTCTCCAACGCCTGGTAGATCGGCACGGTGCCGATGGGGACGGGCGAATTGCGCAAGATCCACTCGCGCGTCGTGTGGATGTTGCGGCCGGTTGAAAGATCCATCACCGTGTCGGCGCCCCAGCGGATGGCCCACACCATCTTCTCAACTTCTTCCTCCACCGACGACGTAACGGCGGAATTGCCGATGTTGGCGTTGACCTTCACTAGGAAGTTCCGCCCGATGATCATCGGCTCCAGCTCGGTATGATTGATGTTTGCCGGGATGATCGCGCGCCCGCGTGCAATCTCGTCGCGCACGAACTCGGGCGTGATGTGCTCGGGGATCGCCGCGCCGAAACTCTCGCCGTCGGCCAGTGCTGCCTCTGCGCGCTCCAAGGCAACTTTTCGGCCCAGGTTCTCGCGGTGGGCAACGTAAATCATCTCCTCGGTGATGAGGCCCGCTTGCGCAAATTCGAGTTGCGTCAATGGTCTTCCGGCAATTCCGCGCATCGGCTTTGGCTTGTTGGAAAAGTCACGGGCGGCGAGCCGGGCCGAGACGTTGCCGTTGTCTTCGGGCTTTACCGCGCGGCCCTCATAGGCCTCAACGGTGCGGGCCTTGATCCATGGTTCGCGCACACGCGGCAGGCCGCGTTCGACATCGATCTTCGCGTTCGCATCGGTATAGGGACCGGAAGGATCGTAGACACGGAAGGGCGGCTCGCCGCTCGTCTCCGACAGCGTGATTTGGCGGAAGGGCACGCGCACATCCGCGTGGCCTTCGGGTGCGTCGTAAACCTTGGTGGAGGCGGGCAGCGGACCCATCGTCACCTTCGGCGGTGCGAACTCTGGCTTGCGGGTGTGCTTGTTCATGGTCGGGAGCCCTGTGGTTGAGCGGAAAGTGGAGCCGAAACGGCAACGATCGGTCCCATCGTCTTTCCGAAGTCGTTTCGGTTGAGATCGGCGGAATAGAGGCGGGAGATGGAGCCATCCAGATAAAGTGCGTTGGGCGTTTTGAGGACGTCGCGAAACACGCGGCCGAATTGGTGGAACGTCACCGGTGTGTCGGCCAATGCGAAGACGACGCGAGAGCCCGCGACCCCGACACCGTTGCGGCGGTATCTGGATGTGCTGTGCTTCAAGAAACGAGGATGTAGCTGGCCATCGACAACGAGCATCGGTCCTGATTGCGTGGCGAACTTCGGTTTGATCTTGCTGCGCGCGAATTTTCCGGTTTCCAGAACGCCGGCAGTACCATTGCCGGCGTAGAACACGCCATTCGGCTTCATGCTGAAGTTGCCAGGACCGTCGGCCCTAGACAGGCGTTTAAGTTTTCGCCCGTTCTCGACATAAAGGCCGACCGGTGAGCGGTCCGCGTGATACATGCCCGCGTTCATGGCAAAAACGAGCTTGCGATTGCGGCCGGCGAGAACATCGCGGACCCTGTCGAATTGTCCCAACGGTGCGCCCGTCCGGTCCTGCAGGAAGAGTTCAATTTCAGCATCGGCATCGAATTCGCAGATAACATAGCGCGCGTTCTCGATCGTTGCGTTTCGGCATGCCGCCGCACTGGTATCGGCCATCGCAAGGCTGGCGACGAGTGTCGCGCTGCTGAGCCGTGCGGACTGCACGATGACGTGCCGGGTGTGCTGCAAGATTTCGACGGCTCTAATCCTTATGTGTTGTGGCCAGCTGCAACAGCGCGGATTCGGCTGTGGCCAAATCGCGAACGCCGATAAAGCTCATAGTCGAATCGAACCGGCTGCCATCGCCGGCATCGGATACGAGCGACATGCGGTCCCCGAAGCAGACTCGGGCCGCCACAGCCTGGGGCGTGAACCGGCGAACAGAGCGCGGCCATACGTCCTCGACGATGATCGCTGCCTGGTTGGTGACGGCATATGTCGTATTTAAACCGGTGCGGCAGCCTCGCCAGCACCACGTCACATGCTCCCCAGGTTTCAAGTGAGGTTTGATGGCTGACAGGGCTCGTTCGTCGTTCATTGAAAGGCTCCGTCCCTTCGCCGGTATGACCCGGATCAGGTTCTAAGGGTGCTCGCGCGTGGCCGCAGCGCGATCTCAGCCGGATGCCTCCGGCGCCCCTCGGAACACCAGCAATGTGCGCCTTTCGAAATCCGCGCGCAAGTGCAGATCAATTAGGGCGGCCGTTCACGAAACCACGAGATAGCCAAAGAAGATGAGGACTGAGCCCAAGACCAAGAGGATCAAAGCGCTCGTTGTCACCGCTGTGGTGTTGCGCGCGTAGTGCTCGGCCCGGTGCTGAACGAACTTGGGGGCAACGACGCGGATCACGCCTTTGATGAGCGTGAGCCAGCCCAAGATTGTGATGATCACCGGCCACTGCGGCTCCCAGACATTGTGGAAGGTCACGATCAGCAGGCCGAGTAGAAGGGCCGTCGTTCCGGCCATGTAAATGCTCAAGGGGCTTGCGCCGAAGTCGGTCATCATGCGCCGGTAGTGCTCCATGTTGATGAGGAGCCCAAGGCCGACGATAAACAGGAGTGGGCCGATGATCTTTGCCAGAAGAACGGACGTTTCCATTTGTTGTCTCCCTTGCCACGTGAACGCATCGCGGGTCAGGCGATGTAGCCGACGTAAAAGAGCCAAATGCCGAGGATGGCTTGGCAGATCGCGCTCACGGTTATGGGGGCGGATTTCTCCAGCATCCGGTTGCCGATTGCCCGCACGCTGTCGGGAAAGACGATGCGAAAGACGCCGCCGATCACCGACAGCCAGCCGAGAATGGTGATGATGACGGGCCAGTCGAGAACCCAGACGTTGTGTGTGATGACGATGGCGACCCCGCCCAACAGCGTTAGGAAGCCAGCGAGAAAAATCAGACCGCGGTGTTCGAGAAAATCAGTGGCCATCTCGCGCATGTTTGTCGGATTGATCAGCATGGCCGCGGAGATTGCGAGCAGAAGCGGAGCAATCAATTTCGCAAGGAATATGGATGTGTCCATGGGTCACCCTCCCGGTTGTGCCGGTTTGGCACGCGCGCGAGTGTGGACCGGCCCCAAGGGCGGGACAAGCGCGTTGGAGTGCTTTCTTGTGCAGAGAACAAGCAAGCCTAGCGGCCTTCGCGCCACCACATCATCGAGATCAGCAACAACAGTGCTGCCAGCGCGAGAAGCCCTGTGAACATCGGGGTCAGCTTCACGCCGCGCGTCACATATGCTTCACGATCCTTTAGGCCGAGCCACCCTGAACCGGCGAGAACCTTGGCGTTTGCGAGCATCGAAATGCGCGGCACCTCAATGGCGGTCGGATCGGCGCGCGCGGCGTCAGCCGAGGTCTGCGTCCAGAAAGCTCCCCCGCCTGTCGAGTCGATCAGAGGCTGAAGCTTTTCTTCCGTCGCCGTTACTTCGCTCATCTCGATCGGGTCGTCGATGCCCGCGTGTGCGACTGCGGTCAATTCTCCCGACTGCACTTTGTATAGGCCTGGGATTTTGACATCGACCGTCGTGCGCCAGATGCCAGATCCGGCCGGTTCAAGTGTCAGTTTGGAGGTTTCGCCGCCCGGAGCAGAGAGAGTCACCCCGTCAATCTGATCCTCCATGGAATGACGCTCCACAGTGAGCTTCAGCCCTTCTGCGGAGGCCAGCAGCCGCTCCTCTTCGAGATCGGGTTCTTTCATCAACCAGTGGGAGAGGCGGCGCAGTAGATCACTGTGCGGGCCGCCGCCTTCATAGCCGCGGGCCCAGAGCCAAGCCTGGTCCGACGTCAGCAATGCAACGCGGCCCTTGCCTTTGCGATTGAGGATCAGGAGCGGCTTGTCCTTCACGCCTTCCATGAGGATGCGGCCCTGGTCGGGAAAAACCTCAACCTGACGGAACCAGCGGCCCCAGGTGGGCTCGGAGCCCTCACTGCCCGAGCCGGGCAGATTCTGAGTCACCGGGTGCTTGCGGCCATCATCGGAAAGCTGAGCTTTGTAGGGCTCGGAGAGAACGCGCGTTGTTGGCGTTGCTGGCAGCACGGGCGAAAGCGGCGTGCGAAACAAACTCAGGTTGCCCGCATAGTCATCGCCTGCCGCTACCAATAGCGCACCGCCGTGCTCTTCCACGTAGCGCGCGATGTTGTCGTAGTAGGGCATCTGCAGCAGCCCGCGATGCTGATAACGATCGAAGATGATCAAGTCGAAGTCGTTGATCTTTTCCGAAAACAGTTCCCGCGTTGGGAACGCGATCAGCGACAATTGATTGATTGGCGTGCCGTCGTGCTTCTCGGGCGGGCGCAGAATTGTGAAGTGCACGAGGTCCACGGCGGCATCCGACTTCAACAGGTTGCGCCACGTCCGTTCACCGGCATGCGGCTCGCCTGAGACGAGAAGCACGCGCAAGTTCTCGCGCACGCCTTCGGCGGGAATAACAGCCCGGTTGTTCGCTGCCGTCAGTTCACCATCAGCGGTATCGAGTTCGACCTCGAGAATGTTCTGACCGGCGTGCGGAAACGGCATCTCGATCGTTACGGGCCGATCGATGGTCGTCGTGATCCTCTCGTCGGGGCGGCCCTCGCGACGCACCTTGAGGCTCACGATGCCGGTCTCGTCTTTCTTCTTGCCCGCCTCGCGCACCGCCACTTCGATTTCGCGTGACTGGCCGACGATGCCGTAGCGCGGTGCCTTCAAAATCTCGATGCGCCGGTCAAATTCGTCTGGCGCTCCGGTCAACAGTGCATGAACGGGTGCTTCGAACCCGAGGGCAGCAGCTGATTTCGGGACATCATGAACTTCGCCGTCCGTAAGAAGAATGACCCCGGCGAGCCGGTCCGGGGGCGTGTCGGCGAGTGCTTTGTTTAGGTCGTCAAACAGGTGCGTTCCTGGCGAGTTTTTGATTCCAGGGCGCGAAGCAGAGACCCATTTGACGGTCAGATTGGGGAACTTGGCGAGCTTGGCTTCAAGGTCGGCCTTAACGGCGGCAGTCTGTTCCTTGCGGTCTCCAAGGGTCTGGCTCGTGCTCTCGTCGACGATCACAATCGCGACGTTGTTGAGGCTTTCGCGCTCCTCTTGGCGCAACATGGGATTGGCGAGCGCGGCAAGAAGAGCAGCGAGTGCCGCAGCACGCACAAGCGCTCCGCGCGAGCCGCGGTAGAGCAGGTGGGCAACGAGTGCGATCGCGATCGCGCCGGCGATCCACAAGACGGGCACCGGCAAGACAGGAGCGAAATCGATCGACCAGTTCATTTGCCGCTCCTCACTGGCCGAGCCGTTCAAGAAGTGCCGGGACGTGCACTTGATCGGCTTTGTAGTTTCCCGTGAGCGCGTGCATCACGATATTGACGCCGGTTCTGAACGCCATCTCCCGTTGGTTCTCTCCTCCACCCACGGTTGGGTAGAGTGGCCGACCACGCTCATCGAGCGCCCACGCGGCCGCTAAGTCATTCGGCGTGATGATGATGGAGGTGACCCCGTCGGAGACGCGGGCTCTGCGGCCGCCATCGCTTGTGCCATCCGACAGGGCCTCGACCCAAAGTCGTCCGCCCTCCCATCGGCCCGGAAAGTCGTGCAGCAAATAAAATGCTTTTGTTAGCACGTGATTTTCTGGCACGGGCTCAAGACGGGGAATGTCGAGCTTGCCTAAGATGCGTTGCAGTGCCTTGCCGCCTTCGCCCGAGATAGGGCTTCCCGTCGGGATTCCGTGACCGTAGTCGCGCGTGTCGAAAATGATCAATCCGCCTTGCTTCATATACGCGTCTATTTTGGAAAGCGTATCCTCTGGCAATGCCTGCGCCGTTGGCAAGACAGGCCAATAGAGCACGGGGTAGAACGCAATCTCATCGGTCAGGATGTTGACGCCAATTGGGGGGCCGGGCTCGACAGCCGTGCGTGCCGCCAGCAAGCGACCCAATCCATCGATGCCAAGGCGGGTGACTTCATCGGTTTCGGGATCGCCGGTCAGCACATAGCCGATCGTCACCTTGCTGGTTGCCTTGATCGCCTTCTCGTCATCCGGCGTTACGGTGCCAGACGTTACGACGTTGGACGGCAAAAGGTCTTGCGCGTTGAGCGGTGTGGCGGACGGCAAAGCGGCAGCAAGCGCGAACAGAATTGCGATTGCCGCCGTTGCAACACTGCGCGCTCCCGGCTTGCGTCCAAAGCCACCCCACTGGAGGAAGATAATCGCGAGCGTGTCAATGAACAGGAGCGCTAAGGCGGCGAGCAGCAGCGGAGACTTCAGGGAGACGGCGCCTTCGCTTGCATAGCTTAGCCGTTCGGCGCCGGCCGGCATGGCTGGCAATGGCACGAGTTCGCTCTTTGGCCCCAGAACATTGATGGCGCGGGGGGAACCGCCAGCGCCATAATAACCGGGCGGATGGTCGAGGCTGGGGGCAAGGTCATTCAATTTTGAGGCTGCGACAGGCTGCGCGGTCGGCGGCGGCGTCCTCAGTGTTCCAAACCCGTCGAGTGTCTGCAGCGGTGGCAACACGGCAGCACCTTCCGATGCTTTGCTGTCGCTTCCATCGCTCGCGCCATCACCGGCCGTCTCGCCACTTGCCAACGCGGTGCTGCCCAGCGTCGAGATCCGGCGCAGCATGTCCACGAACAGACCCGACAAGGGCAGGTTCGACCAGTCGGAGTTCGCCGTCACGTGAAACAGAATAACTTCGCCTTCGCCGCGCTTCTGTGCGGTGACGAGTGGCGTGCCGTCCCGCAACCGCGCCCAAATGGCAACGTCTGGACCGAGGCGGGCGGGGTCTGCGAGCACTTGGCGGTTGATGGTCACTTCCTCGGGAACATCTAGGCCGGCAAACAGGCTCTTGTCATCGAATGGGGCGAGCGGCTGGGGCGTGGACCAAGACAGTGCGCCGCCGAGGGTGCGTCCGCCAAGACGAAGCTGCACTGGAAGCAAGTCATCGCCACCACCTTCGAGGCGCGGACCGGCAAAACGCACGAGCAC
Organism: uncultured Hyphomicrobium sp.; assembly: GCA_964620915.1. Lineage (GTDB taxonomy): Bacteria > Pseudomonadota > Alphaproteobacteria > Rhizobiales > Hyphomicrobiaceae > Hyphomicrobium_A. The sequence goes on from CAZUKP010000001.1 coordinate 7,450, forward strand.
ACCGCCACGCTTCACCCAATCGTCAACGTGTGTTTTGGCCTCGCCGGAGAGTTTGCCGATGTCTGCAAGCACGAGAACGGTTGCATTTTGCGCAAGCGCATCGTGAATGCCTGCAGTCAGATTTGACCCCTTCGGCTTCACCAGCTCGGCATAAGGTCTCAAAGCCTTCTCGATATAGTAGAGTGGCGCCAGCAAAGGCTGGGCCTGCTCACGGCTCTCGCCTGAAATGAGTGCAACGCGCTGCCACTGAGAGCGCGCATCCAAGAGGTTCACAGCGCCTGCAGAGCGCTCGCCTGCGATCTCGACGCGTGCAATCTGGTTACGCAGCTCTAGAGGAAAGTCGATTGCGAACGTGGCGCTTGTTTCTCCCGAGGCGAGTTTGAACGGGGTCTCGCCCAGTCGCTGCCCTCGGGCGGAGTAGGCGTGAAGGAACCCTTCAACCAATCCACCGTTCGCCCTCAAAAGACGTGCTTCAAGCTTTCCACTCTCGCCGATGCTGGTCGACACGCCGAGGGCTTCATTGTCACTGAGGCCCTCGACCACCGCGAAGGTACCGCCATCAGCCAGCGATTGCAGCCGGGTTGCTGCTTCTGCAGCCTTTCCGTCGGGATCAACGCCATCTGTCAGCCACACGACGCTCACGTCTCCTGCCGCCGCTGTGCGAAGCGTATTTTCGAGCGCGGCTACAGCAGCAAGTCTGTCAGGTGCGAACGGTTGGGGCTCAATGGCCGCAGCACTCGATCGCGCATCTGCTGGTGCCTCAATGTGCAGCGTCGTTGCTTTGGCCGAACTCGCTGTCGCGAGAATAACGACTGGCCGGTTCTGTGCCTCGGCCTCGCGGATCACCTGCTCGACCATTGCCGTGCGCTCGTTCCAGCGCGAAGCGGCAGCCCACCCGTTGTCGACGACAATGGCCACCGGTCCCGTCCCCTTCAACGCGGCCTCGCGGGAGGGATTGAGAACCGGCTCGGCCAACGCAAAGATCAAAAGTGCGGCGGCCAGTAAACGGATCAGCGTGAGCCACCACGGCGACTTGGCCGACGTCTTCTCTTCGTTTTCGAGGCCGGCCAGAATGCGCGTGGGCGGGAACGTCACCTGCCGCGGGTGCGGTGGGACGGTACGCAACAGCCAATAGATCACCGGCAGCGTCACGAGAGCGCCAAGAAGCAACGGATTCAGGAATGCCAGCGCACCCAAGCTCATGCCGGCACCTCGCTGGCCTTTGCTGGGGAAGGCTGTCCTTCCCAACGCCGGTCGCTTGCGCCGCCAGCAAGCCGCATGATGAGTGTGAGCAGTGGTTCGGCGGCGGGCCGGTCGGTGTGGTGCACAAGGAACGACCAGCCAAGCCGCTTGGCAAGGAACTCAAGCTCGGTGCGATGCGCTTCCAGTCGCTCTTGGTATCTTTCGCGCAAGCCCTGCACGCGATCGGCCGTCCATCGGACGTCGCCGGTGGGGCTCAAGAATTCTGTGCGGCCCTCGTATGGCAGCGTCTCCTCGGCGGGATCGAGAATTTGCACGAGGTGGCCGACGGCTCCATCGGCGGCAAGGGACTCGATATGCTCACGCGTGCGCGCGATCGGGTCGAGGAAGTCGCTGAAGATCATCGCGCCTGAGAAGCGTGTCAGATGCGTCATGGGAGGCTGGCTTGCCGTGAGTAGAGCGTCACTCTCGTGCGCGACAATCGCCTCGGCCATGCGCGTGGCGGCCTTGCGGCTCGCTGTCGGTAGCGTGAGCCCAAGAAGGGCGACGCGCTCGCCGCCGCGTACCAGAAGCTCGGCGGCCGCGAGCATGAGCAGCATTGCGCGGTGCCGTTTCGTTGTGTTTGAGAGATGACTTTGAAAGTCCATCGAGGCCGACAGATTGGACCAGAGCCAGACCGTGTGGGCGGCCTCCCATTCGCGCTCGCGCACGAACAAGTGGTCTGAGCTGGCCGAGCGGCGCCAATCGATCTGACGCGCTGTATCGCTCGACTCGTAGTGACGAAATTGCCAGAACGTTTCGCCCGGCCCCGAACGGCGCCTGCCGTGGATCCCGTGGGCAACAGTTTGTGCGATCCGGTTGGCCTCGATGACAATCTCGGGCAACCGATCCGCAAGACCGTGCGCTTCACGCTCCAGGGCAAGGACCCCGGCGCTCCCGGCGGGCCCCTGCCGCGACTTCCCGGCGGCTTTCGCCATTCGTTACTCCACCGCAGCGACGAGGCGAGAAATGATGGTGCTGAGATCCTGACCTTCGGCGCGCGCTGTGAAGGTCAAAGCCATGCGGTGCTTGAGCACCGGCTCTGCAAGTGCAATCACATCGTCGACGGATGGGGCAAGGCGACCATCGATCAGAGCCTTTGCTCGGACAGCAAGCATAAGCGCTTGGCTTGCGCGCGGACCGGGCCCCCAGGCGATGTAGCGGTCCGTCTCATCGTTCTCTCCCATGTCCGGGCGAGCGGAGCGCACCAGCCTGAGGATCGCGTCGACGACTTTGTCGGGAACTGGGATTTGGCGCACGAGCTTTTGGATCGCCATCAGTTCGGCTGCCGAGAGGACCGTCTCAACGTGGCGCTCCTCGGTACCGGTCGTGGCATGGAGCATGCGCCGCTCGGCGGCAAAATCGGGGTAGCCGACGTCAACCTGCAACAGGAAGCGGTCGAGCTGGGCCTCGGGTAGCGGATAGGTTCCTTCGTGCTCGAGCGGGTTTTGTGTCGCGAGCACGTGGAAAGGCGTTGGAATGTCGTAGCGCTCACCGGCAACCGTGACGTGGTGTTCTTGCATGGCCTGCAGGAGCGCGGACTGCGTCTTCGGGGAGGCGCGGTTGATTTCGTCAGCCATCAGCAGTTGCGTGAAAATCGGCCCCTTGATCAAGCGGAAGGAACGCCGCTCGCCGGGAATGTCCTCCAGCACCTCCGAGCCGATGACGTCTGAGGGCATAAGGTCGGGCGTGAACTGAATGCGCTTGGCGTCGAGCCCCAGCACTTTGCCCAACGTCTCAACCAGAAGCGTTTTCGCCAGCCCAGGCACACCGATCAGCAGGGCATGACCGCCGGACAGGATCGTCACCAATGACCGCTCGATCACCACATCCTGACCGAAAATAACGGAGGCGGCGGTCTTGTGGGCCCGCTGCACCCGCTCGGCGGCCGCCTCGAGGCGTGGGACAATATCTGCTTGGGGTTCGGTCATTGTGCTCATAATGACATTAGCTCGCTTCTGTTGCCCAATAAAACTACGGATCGGCGATGTGAACGGATTGTGAAAAGCAACGATCAGCGTCGCACTCGGTCGGGTCAAGTGAATGTTGCGTTAGATTAGGGAAAGGGTGTCACACCTGTTGGTAGATGCCTATTCTCACAAAGTCGGGCCCCTATCCCCGCGTGTCGCAAGGGTTAAGTCGTTGCGTCCCTAATGCATCCACGCGGCTCAAATGGGGATTCGCCCAAAATTTGCGAGTGGGTGCGGGCTGGCGGGCGTCAATGGCTGAGGAACGATGGACGGCGCGGAATCGGACAAAAAGCGCAATCTCGGGGAATTACAGGGCCTTCTCCTGAAATCGCTGGAGGGCACTCCGGCTCCTGTTGATTACTGGGACCCGCCCTACTGCGGCGACATTGGGCTCAAGATCCGTGCCGATGGTACGTGGCTGTACCAGGAGAGCCCGATCGGGCGCATGTCCTTGGTAAAGTTGTTTGCGCGTGTCCTGCGAAAAGATGAGGACGGTCGCACCTACCTTGTCACACCGGCCGAGAAGGTGGACGTGGCGGTTGAAGACGCCCCCTTCCTCGCCGTTGAAATGGAGGCGCACGGTGCGGGCAGCGATCAGGAGCTTGTCTTTCGCACAAATGTTGACGACGTCGTTCGATGCGGCACCAACCAACCCCTGCGGTTTGCCCGCCAAGAGCAGACGGGAGGATTGAAGCCCTATGTCCGTGTACGTGGGCGCCTTGATGCGTTGCTCACCCGCGCACTTACATATGATCTATCCGAGCTGGTGGTCGAAAGTGCGGGGAAACTCGGTATCTGGAGCGGCGGGGTATTTTTCAGGGTCATGGATGTTTAACGATCATACATACTTGTCATGGTCTTTCTTTCCCGGAGCCCGTTGTCCGTTGACCTTGCGCGGCGGTCCAGGCATCGTCGGCCTTAGCCGTGATCGGGAATGAGATGTTGCGATTGATCGCAGGAATATTGGTGACGTTTGCTGTCGCTTTGGCGCCCGTAGCGGGATGCGCATGTCCTGCGCCCGCGCAAGCCGGCACCCATCAGAACCAAGATGCCGGCGCGGTGCATCACGCTGATCACACCACCCCATCGCCGTGTTCCGATCACGACCGGCCTGCGTTCGGCACTTTCTGTAAATTGCTGTGTGGTGGTGCTCTACTCACGGCGCTGCCGTCGCCGGATGTCCCCCTCGTGGAGCGCACGTTCGCGCGTGCCATTGTTCCTGACCTTCGCGAGGGTCTTGATGTAAGGCCGCCGGCCCCACCTCCCCGAACCTGAGCTTTCCAAAACCAAATGGGTTTTGTGCCCGATGCTTCGTTGGCGCCGCGCGTTCGCGTGCGTTGGGCCAACGGTCCAGCAGAAATAGTGAGTAATGGAAAGGCTCTCAGCCATGGGACGGAAGTCCAAGTGGGTCGCGGCCGTGATTGGTCTTGCGATTATCATCATTGCCGCCTTGGTGATTGCCGGCGGCGATGATCTTGCGTTCATGAACGTCGACAAAGATGCTCAGGACGACGCGGCGAAAGAAGAATCGACGGAAACCAATCCGCCGCGCGAGGACAAGATCCTCTACTACCGCAATCCTATGGGTCTGCCGGATACGTCTCCGGTCCCAAAGAAGGATTCAATGGGGATGGACTACATCCCCGTCTACGCCGATGAAGGTGCAGAGGCCGGCAGCAGCGCCATTAAGATCAGTCTCGATCGTGTGCAGCGCTCAGGCGTTCGCACCGACACGGCGAGGATGCGCAAGGTCACGCGCCCCGTCCGTGCACCCGGCATCGCCAAGCAGAATGAGCGCACCATGCATGCGGTGACGCTCAGGGCCGATGCTTTTATCGAGAAGCTGTATGTCGACGAGACCGGTGCGCAAGTCAAAAAAGGTCAGCCACTGTTTCGCATCTACAGCCCAGCGATGGTCAATGCGCAAGTCGATTACGGCATCACCTTGCCCACACGAAGCTCGCGCGACCGAAGCCTGAAGGGGGCAGAGCAAAAGCTGCGCAATCTTGAGGTGCCCCAAGCCGTCATCGACGAAATGCGCAACACGGGCGAGCCGGTAATGTCCTTTGACTGGCCCTCGCCGACAGACGGCTTCGTCATGAAGAAAAATGTCGTCGACGGACAGATGGTGCGCATGGGCGACGAGATCTTCCGTATTGCGGGCCTGGATAAGATTTGGGTTATCGCCGATATCGCTGAGCAGGACATTGGGCAGGTTCGCGTTGGCGCTCCTGCACGCATCACCTTCGAAGCCTATCCCAATCACGCCTACGAAGGCCGCGTCACGTTCATCCTGCACGAGCTCGACATGCGCACGCGCACGGCCAAGGTCCGCATCGAGGTCGACAACCCGGACCATCTCATCAAGCATGAGATGTTTGCCGACGTTGAAATCGACACTGGCGCTGGCGATGCCGCGCGTCTTACGGTGCCTCAGTCTGCCTTGATCGATTCAGGCAATCGCAAAGTCGTCATCGTTTCAAAAGGTGACGGACGCTTCGAGCCGCGCGACGTCAAAGTCGGCGTGCGCGGCGAGGGTCTCGTTGAGATAAAGGAGGGCATCAAGGCCGGAGACGAGGTGGTGGTTCGCGCCAACTTCCTGATCGACGCGGAAAGTAATCTCAAAGCGGCTCTGAGCGGGTTTACGGCCGACAGCACCGCCGGTGAGGCAAACCCAATGCCTGGTCATGAGCCGCATGAGGGAATGGCCGCGCCCATGGAGCCTGAGAGTAAGGAGGGCTCCCCGCAAGACCATACCGGCCACAAGATGGAGAGTGAATGATGATCGCGGGCCTTATTCGCTGGTCGGCGCGCAATCTCGTGCTGGTTTTGATCGGTGCGGTGCTGACGGCCGGTGCGGGTATCTACGCGGTCAAGAACGTGCCGCTCGATGCCATCCCCGACCTCTCCGATACCCAGGTGATCGTCTACACAGAGTACTCGGGCCAAGCACCGCAAGTGGTCGAAGATCAGGTCACCTATCCTCTTGCGACCGCCATGCTGTCGGTTCCCAAGGCCCGCGTCGTGCGCGGCTTTTCCTTCTTTGGCGTGTCCTTTGTCTACGTCATTTTCCAGGACGGAACGGACATCTACTGGGCGCGATCGCGCGTCTTGGAATACTTGAGCGGTGCGACGCGAGACCTTCCCACAGGCGTCACTCCGACCATTGGCCCCGACGCGACTGGTGTCGGCTGGGTCTACCAATATGTGGTGATGGCCGCGAAGCGCACCCTGGCTGAATTGCGCTCCACGCAGGATTGGCAGGTCAAGTTTGCCGTTGCGAATGCTGAGGGTGTGGCTGAGGTCGCAAGTGTCGGCGGCTTCGTGCGCCAGTACTCGGTTGTCGTCGATCCGAGGCGGTTGCGCGCCTTCGATATTTCACTCGAACAGGTCCGCGAGGCGATCCGCATGTCCAATATGGACGTCGGAGGTCGCGTCGTTGAGCTTGCCGAGACCGAATTCATGGTGCGCGGGCGCGGATACTTGCGCGGCGTCGATGACATCGAGCAGATCGTCCTCAAATCCGAAGAGGGTGCGCCGGTTCTGCTGCGCGATGTTGCACGTGTGGAACTCTCGCCAGATGAACGCCGCGGGATCGCCGAGCTCAATGGAGAAGGCGAGGTCGTCTCAGGCATTGCCGTGCAGCGGTTCGGACAAAACGCGCTTTCTGTGATCGAAAACGTGAAGGCGCAGCTTGCTCAAATTACGCCGAGTCTGCCGGAAGGGACCGATATCGTCACCGTCTACGACCGCTCCGAACTCATCTACCGCGCCATCAACACGCTGAAAAGGACGCTTCTTGAGGAGAGCCTGATCGTCGCGCTCGTGTGCATGATTTTCCTTTTGCATGTGCGCAGCGCCCTCGTTGCCATCATCACGCTGCCGATGGGTATCTTGATCGCCTACATATGCATGAACGCGCTTGGCTTGTCCTCCAACATCATGAGCCTTGGCGGTATTGCGATCGCGATCGGCGCGATGGTCGATGCAGCCATCGTCATGATCGAAAATGCGCACAAGCACTTGGAGCGTGCGCCACCCGGAAAACCACGAACCGAAATTCTCATTGAGGCGGCGAGCGAGGTCGGGCCCGCCCTGTTCTTCTCGCTTTTGATCATCACGGTTTCGTTCTTGCCGATCTTTGCTCTCGAAGCGCAGGAAGGCCGCCTGTTTCGCCCGCTCGCCTACACCAAGACGTTTGCAATGGCGGCGTCGGCCCTGCTGTCGGTCACGCTTGTTCCCGCACTCATGGTGCTCTTTGTGCGAGGACACCTGATCCCGGAGAAAAAGAACCCGCTCAATCGCTTTCTGATCTGGATCTATCGTCCCGTCATCAAGGGCGTCCTGAAAGCCAAGACCCTGACGATCGCACTGGCTGCGCTGGTGCTCGCGGTGACCCTGTGGCCAACATCGAAGCTTGGCAGCGAGTTCATGCCGATGCTCAACGAGGGCACGTTGATGTACATGCCGACCACGTTGCCCGGGCTCTCTATCACCAAGGCAGCCGAACTGCTGCAGACGCAAAACAAGATCATCAAGACGTTCCCGGAGGTGGATTCGGTCATCGGCAAAGCTGGCCGCGCTGCAACTGCGACCGATCCCGCCCCGACGGAAATGTTTGAGACTGTCATCAATCTGAAGCCCGAGAGCGAGTGGCGCTCAGGCATGACGGTTGACAAGCTGGTCAACGAGATGGATCGCGCGCTGCAGTTCCCTGGCGTTTCGAATGCCTGGACCATGCCGATCAAGGCGCGCATCGACATGCTGGCAACGGGCATTCGCACGCCCGTTGGCATCAAGGTTCTCGGACCGGACCTGAAGGAAATAGAAAAGCTTGCGCGCGAGATCGAAGCGGTTTTGCGGGCTGTGCCCGGCACTTCCAGCGCCTTCGCGGAGCGCATTATCGGCGGTTATTATCTGGAGATCGTACCTAACCGGCGCCAGTTGGCGCGCTACGGGCTGGCTGTCGGCGATGTTCAACAGGTCATCGCATCCGCCCTGGGTGCAGAAACGGTGACGACGACGGTAGAGGGTCGCGAACGATACGGTGTCAGTTTGCGCTACCCGCGTTCGGTTCGCAGCGATCCCGAAGCGATTTCCCGCGAGGTTCTGGTGCCTCTCGCCAATGGTGCCTCGGTCCCCCTGGGACAGATCGCCGACGTGCGACTGACACAAGGACCAGCGTCAATCCGCACCGAGAACGCCCAGCTTGCCGCCTACATCTTCGTTGATGCACGTGAGCGCGATCTAGGTAGCTATGTGGCTGATGCGCGCCGGGCGGTCGCCGAAAAGGTCAAGTTTCCGCCGGGCTACTTTGCGGTGTGGAGCGGCCAGTTCGAATTCTACGAGCGGGCCAAGCAGCGACTATTGATCGTGGTGCCGCTGACCCTCCTTATCATTCTCTTGCTGCTCTACCTCAACTTTCGGGATATGACTGAAACGCTGATCGTCATGCTGTCGCTTCCCTTCTCTCTCGTTGGCGGGCTATGGCTCATGTGGTGGATCGGCTTCAACCTTTCCGTCGCGGTTGCCGTCGGCTTCATAGCGTTGGCGGGCGTAGCGGCAGAGACGGGCGTCGTCATGCTGATCTATCTCGATCACGCATTGAAGGCGCATCGCGCCAAGGCCAAGGAGGAGGAGCGAACGTTTTCACGCGCCGACCTCAACGATGCCATCATGGAAGGTGCTGTCGATCGCGTGCGCCCCAAGATGATGACCGTCACGGCGATCATGGCCGGATTGCTTCCGATCCTTTGGAGCACGGGAACCGGGTCTGAGGTGATGCAAAGGATTGCCGTACCGATGGTCGGCGGCATGGTGTCGTCGACAATCCTGACGTTGGTCGTGATCCCGGCAATCTACGCGCTCGTCAAAGGCTTCGGGCTAGGAAAGGTGAAGGCACCGGAACTCCAAGGGGCGCCGGCCTAGCGGACCGTCTCGAAATAGTCCGTGAGATCGATCGTCGGGAATTCGAAGACGGTCGGCGTGCATGTGCCCGTCTTGCGCACCTTCAATGTGCAAGCAAACGACTTGCCGTCGGCGATACCATACTTGGAGAGATACTTTTCCCCTGGATACCAGCTGTTCGTTAGCCTCAGCGGATGCTCGCCGGCGCCGGCCACTCCGGGATCGGAACCTTCTGCAGGAGCGTACGTGTAGGCGACGTCATAACCCGCATAGCCGGGGCCGCCCGAAACTGTCTTCTGAGCTTGTGATGCTTCGGTCTGTTTGACCGCTGTGATCGTGCAGGTGCCGGGATAATCGACATAAGTACATTCGCCACCGATCTTGTGTTCTTCGGTCTCCGCTGTTTCGTGTTTCTGCAACAAGTAAAACGAAAACACCGCCGCAGCGATCAACGCAAGTATCACAAATAGGTTGCGCACGTTGCTTCCTCCCCAGGATGGCTACCGTGAGGATAGCGAATGCGAGCGGCATAGCAATGCCGTCGGCCAACGCGCGCTGTATCTATCTGCCGCTCAACGGTCTCAATGAACTCTGAGCTCGGAATCGACGAGGCGCATCTCTGCAGGTGTCACAAGTCGTTTGTGTGCCACTGTCACCTTGTACAGCTTCCCGTCGAGCTCGGCCGTCCAAAAGTCGAGAAAACCTTTGAGCTTGGGAAAGCGCGGATGCAGATCGTATTCCTGCCAGATGTAGCTTTGCAGCAGCGCTGGGTGATCCGGCAGATGGTAGAGGATTTCTGCCGTCGTGAGGCTGTAACCGTTAAGAAGTGCGGAAAGCTCTTTTTCAGCCATCGTATCCGTCCCCCGTTACTTCCCCTCTTTCTGGTCGATACTTCGACTCGTTCATCTATGTGATTGATGATACGTGAGCACGGTCGGAGTACAATGGCTTTGTTTATGGAAGTCAGCACGTTGGCAGCAGCGGTGTGCGTGTGCTGACAGGCAAGAGTTCACATGTTCGAGCTAGCATTAACAAGCTTTGCGACGTTCTTTGCCACCATCGGGCCGGTCGAGGCGGCTGTCCTGTTTGCAACACTGACGCCAGAACTGAGTGCGCGTGGGCGCGCCGCGATCGCCCTTCGTGCAACGGCGATTGCTACCTTCATACTGTTGGTCTTCACGCTCCTTGGTCAGCCGCTGCTTGATCGCCTCGGTGTGACGATCCCTGCGCTGCAAACGGCAGGAGGTGTCATTCTGTTTTTGATTGCACTGGACATGATTTTTGCCCGGCCCTCGAGTGCCTTCAAGCTGACGCAGCCGGAAGACGCCGAGGCACACATGAAAGATGATATCGCGGTGTTTCCGCTGGCGACTCCGCTCCTTGCCGGTCCTGGGGCCATGAGCGCCGGCATCCTTCTTGCTGCCAATGCAGATGGGAACACAGCCGCGCTTGCCGTCATCGTTGCAGCGCTTCTCGCTGTGATGGCCCTTACGCTTGCCTTGTTGCTCGCGGCTCAGCAATTGAGCGATGTCGTCGGAATCACGGCGCAACGCGTTTTGATGCGCGTCTTCGGCATCCTGCTCGCTGGGATTGCGGTTCAGGCACTGTTTGACGGCATCCGGGCAAGCGGCCTCGTTTAAGTCCCGCCCGCCGAGAGGCCCAGACATAGACACACCTTAGCATGACATTAACTACGTTCGCCCCAGAATGGGACCAGTTGCGTTAAGTATGAGGCTGCGTCCTATGTCTTTGTTGCGTCCGCGGGTACGTTCCCGCGCCGTCGTTCGTCTTGGCGGCCGGTTTGCGGTGCTGGCTGTTGCGGTGTCGTTGTGCGCTTGCAGTACGTCGTCTCAATCAACGTATGAGATGGGCGGGTACGCGTCGGACACTCCTCGACGTTTGTCTGGAATGCCGCCGAGGCCATATCTCGAAATCGAGGATGATGGTCTTGAGGCACAGCTGCCTCCGCTGCGGCGCAACGTTGCCATCCCAGACGATCCGAGCGAACCGTTCAGCCCCAACTACGGCTCAATGCCTATTCAGTGGAGCGCGACCGTTACGAGCGAGCAAACCTGAGGATTGTGTATGGAGCGAGAAAAAGTGCGTACGTGCGCCATTTCTAACCCCTCCAATATGCGCAAAGTCCTCCGAAATTGGATTTTTGCAGTGTCAGCCCTGGAACAAGTGAGGCTGCATACACATTTCCTAGGATGGAAGCGGCAATTGACAAGCCGCTAAACGAAAACTCCCACCCCCCGGAGGAGAGAAACGTGACAGCCAAGACAATTGTTGCAAGCGCCGTGGTTGGCGGAGTGCTTGCAGTGTTTGCGGCGCCGATGCCGGCGCAAGCGCTTCCCGCAGTCAATGTACAGATCGACAAGAACATTGATGGCGGCGTTACGAAGATTAAACGCGGCGGCGGCGGTGGTTTTCGCGGTGGCGGCGGCGGCGGTTTTCGCGGTGGTGGTGGCGGCGGCTATCGTGGTGGCGGCGGCGGCTATCGTGGTGGTGGCGGGGGCGGCTATCGCGGCAGTAGCGGGCCTCGCGTCCGCGGCTATCGAGGTTACAGCGGTCCCCGGGCCCGTCCCGGCAAGGGCTATCGTGGTCCCAAGAATCGGTACGGCAAGCGCTATCGCGGTCGCCGCTACCGTGGCGTGCCCGCCTATTACTACGGCCCGTATGTCGGGTACGGCTACTACTACGGCGGAGGCTGCGAGTTGCTACGCCGCAAGGCATACCAGACCGGCAGCTCTTATTGGTGGCGGCGCTACCGTCAATGCTTGGCGTACTAATAGGGTTTGCGTTTGAGGCGCGAAGGGCTGGAGACGATCTGGCCCTTCGCTTTTTAAATTGGAACTTGGAGGTAGCGCACACGGAGCGCACCTGACAGGATCGCGCCATGAACGGCGCACCACCTCGAGAAAAGCCGCACGTCACGGTCCATCGTTGGCTCACTATCGCAGATCGTGAGCGGTTGTTGCCTGCGCTTGAGCGCATTTTTTTTGAATCGAGTGGCAAGAAGAACTTCAGCAGTGATGCGGAACGACAAGCGTTCTTGGAACGCTGGATTGGTCGCTACCTCACGTGCGATCCCGATTGGGTCTATGTGGCCTTGAACTGTGAGGGCGAGCTTTCAGGGTATCTAGTCGGGTGCCTCGAAGATCCTGCAAAGACGTCGCGTTTCGCCGACATCGGCTACTTCAAGGATTTTGCGGCGTTGACGGAGAGTTACCCCGCACACCTGCACGTCAACATAGCGCCCGCCTGGCGCAATCAAGGGCTCGGCAGCCAACTCATCGACACTTTTCTTGTGGACGCAGCGCGAACAGGGGCGCCGGGCGTACACGTTGTCACGGGTGCTGAGTCGCGAAACATTCGTTTTTATGAGAGCAATGGCTTCCACGTGCTGGGTCGCACGAATTCGAATGCCCGCGACGTCGTCTTTCTTGGCCGCAGTTTACAAGACGGAAAAACGGCTTGATCTGCCGGCGCGGGCAGCGAAGATGCGCGGCAGATGAAAGCAAGGGGGTTTTATGGCCGAAGCTGTCGTCAAAGCGTCGCCGGGATCCGGTGACGCTCCGGCCATTGAGATGTCGGGCGTTCACAAGTGGTTCGGTGACTTCCACGCGCTGAACGATGTGTCGCTTTCTGTGGCGCAAGGCGAAAAGATCGTCATCTGCGGACCGTCGGGATCGGGAAAGTCCACGCTGATCCGATGCATCAACAGGCTGGAGCCGCACAACGCTGGGCGCATTGTCGTCGATGGGGCCGAGCTGACGAATGACCTGCGCCAGATTGAGGCCGTGCGATCTGAGGTCGGCATGGTCTTCCAGCAGTTCAACCTCTTCCCGCATCTGACCGTCCTCGACAACGTTTGTCTCGCCCCGATCTGGGTGCGCAAGATGCCTCGTGCGAAAGCTGAAAAGCTCGCGATGCAATTGCTTGAGCGCGTCCGCATCGAAGCCCAAGCCCTCAAATATCCAGGTCAGCTCTCCGGCGGCCAGCAGCAGCGCGTGGCCATAGCGCGCTCGCTTGCAATGAACCCGCGCATCATGCTGTTCGACGAGCCAACCTCCGCGCTCGACCCAGAAATGGTCAAAGAGGTTCTCGACGTGATGACCGGATTGGCAGAGCAGGGCATGACGATGCTTGTCGTCACGCACGAGATGGGTTTTGCGCGCGCGGTCGCTGATCGCTTGATCTTCATGGACGAAGGTCAGATCGTGGAAGACGCCTCGCCCGATGAGTTCTTCAACAATCCGAAATCGGAACGCACGCGACAATTCCTGTCGCAGATCCTCGACCACTGAGATGAGGCTCAGCACTATGCCGAACTGCAGAGGAGCCAATTTGATGCGGCCCCCGACAAAATTTCTTGGCACTGTCGTCTTGGCGCTGATGGCAACGACAAGCGCTGCGCTTGCCGAGTCGAGAACGCTCGATGACGTCAAACGTCACGATGCGTTGCGCTGCGGCGTCAACATCGGGTTGGCCGGGTTCAGTGCGCCAGACGACAGGGGCCGCTGGACCGGGCTTGATGCTGATTTTTGCCGCGCGGTCGCGTCGGCCATATTCGAAGATCCCAACAAGGTTGAATTCATTCCCCTGTCGGCCAAGGAACGGTTCACGGCACTGCAATCGGGCGAGATCGATCTGCTATCGCGTAACACCACGTGGACGATGAGCCGCGACACCAGCCAGGGGCTCACGTTTGTTGGCACGACCTACTATGACGGCCAGGGCTTCATGGTGAGGAAAGCGCTCGGCGTCACGTCGGTTGACGAGCTTGCCGGGGCCAGCATCTGCATGCAGACGGGCACGACGAACGAACTCAACGTGGCCGATTATTTTCGCACGCGCGGTCTCACCTACAATCCCGTTGTTTTCGAGAAGAACGAGGAGGCGGTCGCGGCCTACAACCTTGGACGCTGCGACGCTTATACGACCGACACCTCTGGCCTTTACTCGCAACGTATCAAGCTGGCAGACCCGGACGAGAATGTCGTCCTGGAGCAGATCATCTCGAAAGAACCGTTGGGGCCCGCGGTGCGCCAGGGCGATGATCAATGGGCGAAACTGGTGCAGTGGACGCTCTTTGCCTGGCTCAATGCAGAGGATCTTGGCGTCACGCAATCGAATGTCGATGAGACGTTAAAGACGGGCAGCCCTCAAGTTCGTCGTCTGTTGGGGCAGGAGGGGGAGTTCGGCAAGGACATCGGCCTAAAGAATGATTGGGCCTACCAGGTCGTAAGAAACGTCGGCAACTACGGGGAGTCGTTTGAGCGCAATGTTGGCAAGGGATCACGGCTAAATATCGCGCGCGGATACAACAAGCTTTGGAAAGACGGCGGGCTGCACTACGCACCCCCCATTCGCTAAAGGGGACGAGGGGCAATGGCGAGCGCCGGCACTGAGGGAACGCGTTCCAAGCTGAGTTATGATTGGCTGTACGATCCCAAGACGCGCGGGATCATTTTTCAGATCGCGCTTCTGGCCGGTGTCGCTGCGCTTTTCATCGAGATCGCGCTCAACACGGCGGCCAACCTCAAAGCGCAGAACATTGCCACAGGTTTCGGCTTTCTTGAGCGCACCTCTGGCTTTGATATTGCCCAAACGCTGGTCCCTTACTCGAGCACGAGTACTTACGCTCAAGTGTTCTGGGTCGGCCTGACCAACACGCTACTCGTCGCTGTGCTCGGGATCGTGCTCGCCACGATTTTGGGCTTCGTCATTGGACTTGCGCGCTTGTCTGACAATTGGCTCGCTGCCAGACTCGCGACGACCTATGTGGAAATCGTCCGCAACGTACCCTTGCTCCTTCAGTTGCTGGCTTGGTACTTCGTCCTGCTCGTTGTCTTGCCGTCAGGGCAGAACCCGCTTCGGCTTCCATTCGGTATCGCAATCAACGATCGCGGCATCTATCTGCCTGCCCCAATTTGGGAGCCGGGTTTTGGTGCCGTTCTCATAGCGGCCATTGCGGGCATTGCCGGCGCGGTTGCCATCGGGATTTGGGCCAAGCGCAAACGCCTCGCAACAGGACAGCAGGTGCCGGCCTTCTGGTACGCTCTGGCGGCCATCGTAGCGCCCCCGCTTCTTGTGTTCCTTGCGTTGGGTGCTCCGCTCTCCTTCGCCGATCCACACCAGGGGCGCTTCAATCTTGAAGGCGGCATCGTGCTACTGCCGGAACTCTTGGCGCTCTTGCTCGGGCTGACACTCTATACCGCCGCCTTCATCGCGGAGATTGTACGTAGCGGCATCCAGGCGGTGCCGCGCGGTCAAAAGGAAGCCGCCGCCGCGCTCGGTTTGCGCCCCTGGCAGGTGCAGAGGCTCGTGGTGATCCCGCAGGCCATGCGGGTGATCATCCCGCCGCTGACGAACCAATTCCTCAACCTCACAAAGAACTCATCGCTCGCCGTGGCGATCGCCTATCCCGATCTCGTGTCGGTGTTTGCCGGGACCGTTCTCAATCAAACGAACCAGGCAGTCGAGGTGATCCTCATCACGATGGGCGTCTATCTGGGATTGAGCCTGCTCACGGCCTTGCTGATGAATTGGTTCAACGCGCGCATGGCGCTGGTGGAGCGGTAGGCGGCGATGGCACAGACCAACCAAGGTTTAATGGGTGGGCGCGGGGCGGTCGAACAGTCGACGCGCTGGCTGCGCGAAAACCTCTTCTCGTCATGGCGCAATACCATCGTCACAGTGATTTCTGTGGCGATCATCTGGATGGTGGTTTCTGCGTTCCTCAACTGGGCGCTCTTCACCGCCGTTTTCACCGGCAGCGATGGATCGGCATGCAACAAACCGGGTGCCGGCGCCTGCTGGCCATTTATTACGCACAAGTTCGGGCTGTTTATGTACGGGCGCTATCCCGAGCCTGAGCGCTGGCGCATAAATCTAACATATATTCTGGCCCTTGCCGGACTCGTGCCATTGATGATCCCGCGCGTGCCGGGCAAGCTCTGGCTGACGCTATACTTGCTGATCGTCTTTCCAATCGTCGGGTTCATTCTGGTCAGCGGCGGCCTATTTGGACTCTCCCACATACCCACTGCGTCGTGGGGTGGTCTCTTCCTCACCCTTGTCGTGGCCATTGTAGGGATCGCGGCCTCGTTCCCCATCGGCATCCTGCTCGCGCTGGGTCGTCGGTCGAACTTGCCAATCGTGCGCTGGGTAACGATTGGCTTCATCGAATTCGTACGCGGCGTGCCGCTTGTCACGGTGCTCTTCATGGCGTCCGTGATGCTGCCGCTGTTTCTGCCGCCTGGCGTATCATTCGACAAGCTGTTGCGCGCGCTCATCGGCGTGGCACTCTTTTCCGCAGCCTACTTGGCCGAGGTTATTCGCGGCGGCTTGCAAGCAATCCCGCGCGGGCAATTCGAAGCAGCGGATGCACTTGGCCTATCGTACTGGCAGAAAATGGGCTTCATCGTGCTGCCTCAGGCCCTGAAACTTGTCATTCCAGGCATCGTCAATTCGTTTATTGCGCTGTTCAAGGATACGAGCCTCGTTCTGATCATCGGATTGTTCGACCTGCTCGGCATCGTGCAGCAATCGGTAACTGCAGATTCAAAGTGGTTCTCGCCCCAAACGGCAGCGACGGGCTACTTCTTTGCAGGTGTTATCTTCTGGATTTTCTGCTTTGGGATGTCACGCTACTCCAACTTCTTGGAGCACCGGTTGGCGAGTGGGGATAGACGGTCGTAGGGGGATCGGGGCGTTGACGAACGACGAGACTAGAAATATGTCGCGCAGCCGCATCCTTGTGGCGGGTTTCGTCGGCAACGTCATGGAGTGGTACGACTTCGCCGTCTACGGCTATTTCGCCTCCGTCATCGGCCACTTGTTTTTCCCGTCAGAAGATCCGTCCGTTTCGCTCATCGCAGCGTTCGGGGCGTTTGCCGCTGGTTTCCTCGTTCGGCCTCTTGGTGGGATGCTCTTTGGCCATATCGCTGATGTGGTTGGGCGCAAGCATGCACTTTCGCTCTCTGTCGTAGCTATGGCCGTTCCGACCGTCACGATCGGACTGCTGCCAACCTATGAAATGATCGGTATTGCGGCCCCGATCGCGATCGTCGCATTGAGAATCCTGCAGGGGCTTTCAGTTGGTGGTGAATACACATGCTCGCTCGTGTTTTTGGCGGAGCACGCGCCGAAAGACCGGCGAGCGGTTTTTGCCTCGTCGGGCATCGTTGGTGGCGTGTTTGGCATTCTGCTCGGCTCGGCCATTGGTGCGGTGCTGACATCGATCTTGGACAGTCCGGAGTTGCTCCAGTGGGGCTGGCGAATACCATTTCTCATTGGCGCCCTTGTCGCCCTCTCCGGCTATCTTGTTCGCCGCGCGCTCCATGTCGAACCACCTCCGCCTGGGTCAAAGAACCCAGTGAAAGACGTGTTCGCGAAGCACTTGCGGCCGGTTCTGATCGCCTGCGCACTTAACGTGGGCGTGGCAATTGCCTTTTACACAGCCTTTGTCTACGCGGTGACCTACATCAAGGAAATCGACGACCTGCCAGCGCGCATAGCCTTCAACCTCAATACGGCAGCAATGGCATTGTTATTGTTGCTCACGCCCATTTCGGCTTGGCTAGCCGACAAATTGGGGCGCCGGACAATGCGGATCGCTGGAAGTCTTTTGTTGCTGTTCGGGGCAATTCCCTTCTTTCACCTGATGCACAGCAGCGATCAGACAACCGTCTTCCTAGGCGAAATTGGTTTCGTCTTTGCCGTCGCGGTCAACGCGGGTGCGCTCATCGGCGGCATGGAAATCATTCCCAAGTCCGTGCGGTGCACTGGGTTTGCCTTGGCGTACAACGGTGCGATGGGCTACTTCGGGGGCACGACACCATTGATCGCAGCGTGGCTTATCGTTGCGCTCGGCGATCCAATCGCTCCGGCCTATTGGGTTTGCCTGGGCGCAGCCATTTCGCTGATTGCCGCCGTGTTCTTCACCAAGGAAACCAAGGACCTTGGCCTCGACTGAACGTGTGCGGATCAACATGCCCGTGGGGTGTTGCGTCGATGACACGGCCTTGATGCCGCAAACGAGGCATAGTGGCACCGACGGGTGACGGACTCCTCAGGGATTTTCGGCGGGCGCATCATGACTCGAGCAAGGTGGAACACGCTGTTCATGGCAGGGTGCTTGGCGGGCGGAACATTGTGGGCCGCCGGTATGGCGCAGGCTGGTGAAGACGTCGTCATGCGCCCCTATGAGACGCACACGTCGACGAATGGCTGGGAGTATTCCTGGACACCTTATGGCTGGCTCACCGGTCTATTCGGCAATGCTACGATCAAGGGCCGGACGATTCAGATCGACGCCTCCTTCATCGACATCGTCGAGAACAGCAATTCACTCATTGCGCTCATGGGCTACGGCGAGGCCCGGAAGGGCCCGGTGACGTTCTATCTCGACACCGTCTATGCCGACCTGACGGGATCGGCGGAGGACGTGGATTTCTTTTCGGGTCCATTTGGCGACCTCGACATTGCGATCGAGGGAGCCGCTGAAGCCACCTATAAGTACGCTGTGGTCGAGGCTGGCGTAGCCTACGAAGTCGCGCGCACTCCCTCGAGCTTGGGAAACCACGGGGCGTATACGGCCTTCGATATCTTAGCGGGTGCCCGTTACTGGTATCAGGAAACTGATGTGAAATTGAACGTGGACGTGAACGTGGACTTGCCTGACGGCTTTTCCTACGACGGCCGGTTTGCTGTTGCGAGCTCAGGGGACATGCAATGGGTCGATCCCGTTGCGGGCATACGCCTTCGTCACAGCTTTGGCGGCGGCCATGGGATTTTCCTGAAAGGCGATGTTGCCGGACTGAGTGTCGGGAGCGATTTCAGTTGGCAGCTTGTTGGAGCCTATAGCTGGGAATTTGCCACGCGCGACAACGTAACCTATGCCGGCGTGATTGGTTACCGTGCGCTCTCAGTCGACTACGAGCAGGGTTCGGGCAAAAACAAGCGTGGCATCGATGGTACGTATCGCGGCCCCATCATCGGTATGACTGTCGGGTTCTAGGACCGGGCCGTCCCTTCTAGCGCTCTCCCGCTGCCTTGGGCGCGTCGCGCAGCAGCCAAAAACACACGACGGCAGCGACGATCGCGGCAATCGCAAAGGCAACCATCACACCTGACAACGCGCTGGCACCTATCGTGTTCAGCGTGTGATCGATTTTCGAGGCCTCACCGGCGGGAAACTGTGCGAGCGCTTGCTTCGCTTGGCTGGCCGAGCCGTGCGAAATTCGATCGATCAGAGTCTCTGAGTTTGCAGGTGTCTGGGAAAAGCCGGCGACGGTCGCGCGAACGGCATATTCGCGAATGTGTCCGGCAATGGCGCTGCCTGCCGCCAAGCCGCAACTGATGCCCAAATAGAAGCACATATTGATAACGCCTGATCCTTGACCGGCATTCTCGTCGGCGAGGGGGCGCAGCCCAACGGCAGGCAACAGCGGGAAGGTGAGGCCCATGCCGAAACCAACAAGCCCCAGCCGCCACCAAATGTCGCCATAAGTCATCTGCTCCGTCGTTTGCGCCAAGAACCAGAATCCGACGGCGATCAGCACCAGGCCGGCCGCGATTGGCCAACGAAGCGTAGTGTTGCCGATCCAGTGCGGTAGTGTGACTGACAGCAGGAAATAGGGGGCAGAGAAGGGAAGCAGTGCGGCACCCGCCGAGTAGGCGAGCATGTCGAGCCCTCCTGGCGATTGTATGTAGAGGTTTAGAAAGTAGAGTGCGGCGATCAGCGCAAGCCCGTCGATAAACATACCGACCGTCGCAGCGCGATAGCGGCGGAATCGGAAAAACTTAAAATGTATGAGTGGGACAGAGACACGTAGCTCTTGAACGACAAACACCGCGCCTGCGACGAGAGCAACTGCGAAGAGGGAAAGAATCTGGACGGACGTCCAGCCGATGGCTTCGCCCGCAGATAGCGCGTAGACGAGAGGTCCAAGTGCGGCAACAAACAAGGCCGCGCCAAGGTAGTCCACGCGCTCATTCGGATGAAGCTGAGGCGTTACGAGCCCAAGGCTCTTAACGCAAACGAACAGTAGTGCGACGGCCGCCAGGGCCAGCACGTCGCAGGCAAAGATCGCCCGCCAAGTGACCAATTCGGTTAGAAAGCCGCCCATGAGAGGTCCGGCGCCGAGGGCGAAAGCGATCACGCCGGCCCAAATTCCAATGGCAAATGAGCGGTCCTTCTCCGCTGTGGTCACCTGTATCAGGGCGACAGAGGAAGCCATCAAAGCCGCCGCGCCAACGCCCTGTCCGACGCGGCCAATCATCACGAGCACCACGTCCTCTGCCGCCATAATGCAAATGGAGCCGGTGGCGAACAGAATTATGCCCGCTGCAAATATACTCAATTTCCCAAAGATGTCGGCGAACCGCCCCATGATGACAACGAGACTGGCCACTCCCAACATGTAGATGTTGACGATCCATTGGCCGGCGACGTCGCCGAGGTTGAGGTCCGCCTTGATGTCCGGCAGCGCGGTCATCACCGCCGTTGTGTTCCAACCCACGACGTAGCAAGCGAGGCAGGTGGTGATTACAACGAGCCAACGATTAAGGCCCGTTCGCTCCAAGGCGACTGGATCGGTCATGACTGTCCTGGCAAAGTGACTGATTTGCTACTTAAGGCTTGGTCGAGATGCGCGCCGCGTCGGGGATGGAGCCTAACCGGTGGTGTGCATTCAAGCAATTCCATATCGTGCGCGCACCGCCGGGCAGGACAATAAGGAGGCGAGATGGAAAGTTCCCGTCAGACACTCGCAACGGGCAATCTGGTTCGTGGCTTGCCTTCTCGATCGATGCCCCAAGAGCTGATGGAAACGTTGGTTGAACGATCCGGCGTCAAGGTCGAAAGGATCATGTCGACGGGGCACACAACACCGCACGACGCGTGGTACGATCAAGACAAAGATGAGTGGGTTCTTGTTGTTTCGGGTTCGGCGCGCCTGCGCATCGAGGGGGAGAACGAAGACCGCACGTTTTCGCCGGGCGACTGGATTTTTCTGCCGGCGCACTGCCGCCATCGCGTGACTTGGACGCAAGCCGAACCGCCGACGATTTGGCTCGCTGTGCATTTTTGAGCCGCGTCGCGCATCGCAATTGCTCGACTTAGGCAACGTCTCTGTCGAGGCGTGCCCGGTGGGGAGCGACGCAACAGCGCTGGGGCTTGCGGACCGGCCTTCAAGCTGTTTTGAACTCGAGGTGCGCTGCACGGTTGGTTAATGTCAAAGCTTTAGTAGGTCGAGAACGTGCAGGATCCCGATTTGACGCAATTAGGCAGGTTATGATGGGGTCGCGCAGCACGCAGGAGCACGTCGCTTGATGCCAGACAATGGTCGCATCGGCATCGCCGGGTCACTTGATGAGCATTTGCAGGCGGACAGCAAGGACCTCCTGCGCTTCCTCACCTGTGGTTCTGTCGATGATGGCAAGTCGACGCTCGTAGGCCGACTGCTCTTCGATAGCGCGCTTGTCTATGAGGACGAGATCGCACGGGCGATGGAGGCGGGACGTTACGGCCCGTCGAGTGTCGACGAGATTGACCTTTCGCTTCTGGTGGACGGGCTGCTTGCCGAACGCGAGCAGGGCATCACCATCGATGTCGCTTACCGCTACTTCTCAACAAAGAAACGCAACTTCATCGTCGCGGATACGCCGGGTCACGAGCAATACACCCGCAACATGGCAACCGGTGCATCGACCGCAGAACTTGCCGTGCTGCTGGTCGATGCGCGCAAAGGTCTGCTGACCCAGACCCACAGGCACAGCTACATCGTCTCCTTGCTCGGCATTCGCCATGTCGTGCTCGCAGTCAATAAGATGGATCTCGTTGACTGGGATCAAGCAAAGTTCGAACAGATCGCGGCGGACTATCGCACCATGGCCGGCAGCCTCGGTATTTCGCATGTCGCTTGCGTCCCGCTCTCGGCCCTCAAGGGAGATAACGTCTTTCGCCGGAGTGGTCAGACACCATGGTACGATGGCCCCACGTTGATGCAGCACCTCGAAGCTGTGCAAGTCTCATCTGATGCAATCGAAAAACCGTTTCGTCTGCCGGTGCAGTGGATCAACCGTGCCAATCAGGACTTTCGCGGTTTTTCAGGAACTGTCGTCAGCGGCTCGGTTAAACCCGGTGACCCGGTGCTGGTCATGCCATCAGGCAAAACCGCGACGGTCTCGCGCATCGTCACGATGGACAGCGAGCTTGCGTACGCTCGCGCCGGTCAAGCCGTGACGCTCCTCCTCACTGATGAAATTGACGTTGGCCGCGGCGATGTCATTGCGGCCGCCGATGCGCCGACCGAGGTCTCGGATCAGTTTGCTGCCCACCTCGTGTGGATGAGCGAGCAGCCGCTTCTGCCGGGGCGGCCTTACTTGATCCAATTGGGCACCAACACCGTTGGCGCGCAAGTCACCAAGATCAAGCACAAGGTCGACGTCAACACGCAAGCGAAGGTTGCCGCAACGCACCTCGACCTTAACGAGGTCGCCGTCTGTAACTTTTCGCTCGACCGGC
The DNA here is from genome assembly GCA_964620915.1 of uncultured Hyphomicrobium sp. GTDB lineage: Bacteria > Pseudomonadota > Alphaproteobacteria > Rhizobiales > Hyphomicrobiaceae > Hyphomicrobium_A. Next base: position 30,103 of record CAZUKP010000001.1, read on the forward strand.
GGATGCCATTCGATGCCTACGCCGACAATCGTGATCTTGGCGGATTTGTCCTGATTGACCGTCTGACCAATGCAACGGTGGGCTGCGGGATGATCGACTTCGGTTTGCGCCGAGGAACTGACATCCGCTGGCAGACGCTAAAGGTTGATAAAGAAGCACGCGCCAAGCTGACCCATCAAAAGCCGTGCGTGTTGTGGTTCACTGGTCTGTCGGGGGCTGGAAAATCAACTGTCGCTGATCTCGTTGAACAAGAGCTTTACCGCCTGGGTCACCACACAACCATCCTTGATGGCGACAACCTGCGCCATGGACTGAACAAAGACCTGGGATTCACGCCTGAGGATCGCGTGGAGAACATTCGCCGCGCGGCTGAGGTCGCCAAGCTGATGGTCGGGGCCGGGCTGATCGTTCTCGTCAGTCTCATTTCCCCCTTCCGGAGCGAGCGGCATCTGGCCCGGGACTTTGTCGAAGAGGACGAGTTCCTGGAGATCTTTGTTGATGCATCGCTTGAAGTCTGCGAGGCACGTGATCCCAAGGGACTGTATCGGAAGGCGCGGGCCGGCCAGATTCCCAACTTCACCGGGATCGGCAGTCCTTACGAGCCACCAGAGAATCCTGAGCTTCGCTTACCTGCCGGAGAGGAGATGCCTGAAGTCCTTGCCGCTCAGGTCATAGCCCTCTTGAAGCAGCGCGGGGTCATCTGATCATGTCTTGCCTATGGAGGCTGCGTCTTGTCGCGCGATACTAGACGTCAAGGGCCAGGACCGCTGACGAGGGCCGGAGCATGAGAATTCTCGTGACCGGGGCGGCCGGTTTCATCGGGTACCACACGGCTGAGGCGCTGCTTCGGCGCGGGGACGAGGTCATTGGCCTCGACAACCTCAACGACTACTACGATGTGGGCCTCAAGCAAGCTCGCCTTGACCGGCTAGAAGGGCGAGAGGGCTTCTCGTTTCACAAGCTTGACCTGGCTGACAGAGAAGGGATGGAATCCCTTTTTTCTGCTCAAAAGCCCACGCGCGTCGTCCATCTTGGCGCGCAAGCGGGCGTGCGCTTCTCGCTGACAAATCCGCACGCATATATTCAATCGAACATCGTCGGGACCCTCAATGTCCTGGAAGGCTGCCGCCAAAACGACGTTGAGCATCTCGTTTTTGCCTCGTCCAGTTCGGTCTATGGTGCCAATACGTCAATGCCGTTTGACGTGCATCAGAACATCGACCATCCGCTCAGCATCTATGCGGCGTCGAAAAAATCGAACGAGCTGATGGCTCACACTTACGCGCACCTCTATGGCCTGCCCGTCACCGGCTTGCGGTTTTTCACCGTGTATGGACCATGGGGCCGTCCGGATATGGCGCCTATGATTTTTAGCCGCAAGATCCTTGCTGGCGAGCCGATCGATATCTTCAACAACGGGCATCACGCTCGCGATTTCACCTACATTGACGATGTCGTGGAGGGCGTGATCCGCACCACCGACAAGATCGCTCAACCCAATTCGCAGTGGAGCGGTGAGGTTCCCGATCCGGCAACGTCACGCGCGCCCTACCGCCTCTACAACATCGGCAACAACCAATCTGTCGAGCTGATGCATTTCATCGGCTGTCTGGAGCGGGCCCTAGGGCGCGAGGCGAAGAAGAACTTTTTGCCAATGCAGCCTGGCGACGTTCCCAAGACGTATGCCAATGTCGATGCGCTCGTTGCTGACGTCGGCTACAAGCCGGCGACGCCGATCGAGGAGGGCGTTCAGCGCTTCGTTGATTGGTACCGCAGCCATTATGGTTGATGCCGGTGTTGGCATCGGACCGGGAAAGGGAAGCGGGCGCCGTCCCGCAATTCGGATATGCCTTCTATCCTCGTTACGGGCGCCCTTGGTCAGATTGGATCAGAGCTTACCTCCGCGCTGCGTGAGCATTACGGGGCCGATCGGGTTATCGCCACCGACCTACGCATGGTCCCGTCGGGTGGCGCAGTAGCGCTTGGTCCATATGGTCATCTCGACTGCACTGAGCCCCAGCAGCTTCACGAGGCCGTGCGGCGCTACGATGTCGGCACGATCTATCATCTTGCCGCGCTGCTCTCAGCCTCTGCGGAGGCGGCACCTCACGTCGCCTGGACCGTCAACATGGGCGGGCTTTACAATGTCCTGGAGGTCGCCCGCGAGTACGGGTGTCAGGTGTTCTTTCCCAGTTCGATTGGTGCGTTTGGGCCGTCCACCCCGAAGGACTCAACGCCGCAAGTGACGGTGCAGCGCCCCAACACAATCTACGGCGTGACCAAAGTTGCAGGCGAATTGCTCTGTGATTACTACGCGAGCCGTTTCTCGGTGGACACGCGTGGCTTGCGGCTGCCGGGTCTTGTCTCCTATACGGCAGCGCCTGGCGGAGGAACGACCGACTACGCGGTGGAGATCTATGTTCATGCACTGCGCTATGGCCGGTATACCTGCTTCCTCAAGGAAGATACGCGCCTTGACATGATGTACATGCCTGACGCGATCACCGCGATGATCCAGGTGATGGAAGCGGATGCGAGCCGGCTGCGCTATCGCAACGCTTACAATGTGACCGCCATGAGCCTGACGCCCGCCGAGATCGCCGATGCCATCCGCGGGCACATTGCCGAGTTTACGATTGACTACGAAATTGATCCTGTCCGCCAGGCAATTGCTGATAGTTGGCCGCGTTCTCTGGATGACAGCGCCGCACGCACTGACTGGGGGTGGCTCCCGAAGTTCGATCTTGCGGCAATGACGCGGGACATGCTGATGCAGCTTAAGAAAAAGCACGATCCCGCGGGGCTGATGGCGGGTAGGCGTTAGGGAGGCAGCGATGCCAACGGAGAGACTGACGGCACGACTGCGCGATCAGCTCGAAGATCTTGTGCAATCAGGCCGTCTCAAGGGTGCTGAAGCGATCACAACGGCTGTACGGTCCCCCACGGGGGACAAAGGCCCGCGTTTCCTCATCGACGGAAGCGAGATGCCGTTCTTGCGGATGAACTCCAACTGCTATCTAGGCCTATCGCTCGATGCGAGATTGATCACAACCGAGGAGGAAGCGGTTGGTCGTTACGGCACGGGCCCCGGCGCGGTGCGTTTTATAAGCGGGACATGGGCGCCCCACGTTGCCCTCGAAAAGCGCCTGGCCCGGTTTCACCGCCGGGAAGCCGCCATGTTGTTCAGCTCCGCCTACGCGACCGTGATGGGGGTTCTCCCGCCGCTCATAACAGACAAGACCGCCGTCATCAGCGATGAGCTAAACCACAGCTGCATCATCAATGCCATTGCGCTCGCTCGGCCGGGCAAGAAGTTGATCTACGGCCATTTGGACTTGAGTGAGCTGGGGCGCCACCTGGCCGCCGCCGCTGAGACCTGTGACCGCGCAATCATCGTCACCGACGGCGTCTTTTCGATGCGCGGCGACCATGCGCCACTTGACGAAATCAAGAGCCTGGCAGCCTCTTTTGATCCGCAGTTTGCAGAAAACGTTTTGGTCGTGGCCGACGATTCGCATGGTGTCGGCGGTTTCGGCAAGACCGGGCGAGGGACCGAGGAGGTCGCAGCGTCAGGCGCGGCCGATATTTTGGTTGGCACGCTCGGCAAGGCGTTCGGCGTCAATGGTGGCTACGTTGTCGCAAGCGATACGATCATCCGATATCTGCGCGAGACGTCGCCATTTTATATCTACTCAAACCCGATCACGCCGGGTGAGGCCGTCGCTGCTCTGGCCGCGGTCGACTTTGTTGATAGTGCGGAAGGTCATGCGCGCCTGAAACACTTGCGGGCAATGACGTCTCGCTTCCGGGAGGGCCTTGAACGGCTCGGCCTGGAAACTGTGGCGGGCGAGCATCCTGTCGTCCCGCTTCTGGTGCGCGACACCCAACGCACCGCCGGTCTTGTCGCGTATCTGCGTGAGAACGGCATTCTGGCGACGGGCCTCAACTACCCAGTGGTACCCAAGGGGGAAGAAGAGATCCGATTTCAGATTTCCGCCGATCACACGGCGGCTGATATTGATGAGGCACTGAGCGTGTTGGAGCGCTTTTCTGGATAATGCGTAGGCTGCGGCAGCTCGTGTGCCGTACTTTTGGAAGAAGCCATGAAGTTCCAGGACGATGTCCGCTACGAGTTTCGCGTTTTTGGATCTGATCTCGCCGACGTAAGAAACTCGTTTGCTGAGATGGGTGCACCCCAACCTCAGCCCGCGAGCCGCGAGACCTACATCGTCACGCGATTGAATATCGAATCCAACGTAAAGGTTCGCGCCGACCGCCTTGAAGTAAAGATGCTTCGGGCGCGGACGGGCCTGCTTGAGCAATGGGCGCCGGTCCTGAGGTCAAGCTTCCCGGTGTCGGTGCAGAACATGGAGGACGTCGTCGCGCCCGCACTCGGGATCGAGCTGGAACTGGAGGATGCCGAGAGCATGACGGAGCGTGCGCTCATTGCCTTTGCTAAAGATCAGCATTCGCTCGCGCCTGTCGTGGTAGAAAAGAACAGGACATTGTTCGATCTCGGCGCGTGCGAGGCCGAATTCAGTGAACTCAAGATTGAGGGTGACCGGCTGCAGACGGCAGCGTTTGAGGCCATCGAGCTTGAGGCCGCCCAAAACCTCTTGCGACGCATCGGCTTGGAGAGCGCCGAGAATGAAAGCTATGCCGCGTTTCTGCAGCGGCGGTTGTTCTGAAACGGCGAACGCGCTGGTGGTCGACGAGGTTCGCTTGACCTAGTTCACGGCGTCAACTGGCCACGTAATTCCCCAGCAGGGTGAGCCGCCGTGCGGATAAGGATGTACCACTTGCCTGCAGTCAACTGGCTGGCCTGCCTGTTGGAGAGAATAGCGGTTCCATTGAACGGGCTGTCGTAGTTGCGCAGCTTTAGCACAATGCCGGCATTCTGATCGGGCGCAGCGGGTCCGTGGAAATTAGCCCCCGTTGCGTAGGTGCCAAGTCCTCTGTAGCGCCCCTGCCAGGATAGCTTTTTCGTATCAGTGTCATATTCGGCCGTCAGGATACCGGTCGCCTTGCTATTGGATCCCGCAACACCCTGAATATTGGCCTTGAACGTCAACGTGGCTGCGGCCGCCGGCATCGTGACGATGGCCAACATGGCCGCTGCAAAAACGAGGATCCTTGCAGGAGCGCCTGCGATAGTCATCGGATTTCCCTCCGTACGCCTTTTGTTTAGCACGCTGCCGCGATGCTGAGCTCTCAGACTTTCTCGCTGACCGAGTGCGATCGCCAGGCCTTTATGCACATGTCCTCTGCAACGCGAAAGCCGTCCCAGAATTACTTTGGTCCATTAAGCGTCTGTTTGGGGCCTTTTAAGGATTATCGGCGCGCGATCCCAATGTTGTGGTCATACCCCCTGGATAGGATCGCAAATTGGCGGTAATCCCTCTCCTGCAGCACGAAGTCACACAGCCGATGCGAGGTCGCCCATGACAGAGAAGCTCTCAGACATTGCCAATGCCATCGTCGCCCCGGGCAAAGGCCTCCTTGCAGCGGACGAGAGCACCGGCACCATTAAGAAGCGCTTCGACTCGATCAACCTGACATCGACCGAGGACACGCGTCGCGATTATAGGGAGATGCTGTTCCGCTCAACGGAGGCCATGACGAACTACGTGTCCGGCGTCATCCTTTACGATGAGACGATCCGGCAGAAGGCGAAGGATGGCACGCCCTTGGTCGATATCATCAAGGCTGCGGGTGCCATTCCGGGCATCAAGGTCGATTTGGGCGCCAAACCACTGGCCGGCCCGACCTCAGAAATCGAGACGGTGACCGAAGGCCTCGATGGGCTACGTGAGCGTTTCGCTGAATACTACGAACTTGGTGCCCGCTTTGCGAAATGGCGCGCTGTCATCACGATCTCGCACGGCACCCCAACCTGGAACTGCATCAAGGCCAATGCGCATGCGCTTGCTCGCTATGCGGCGCTGGCCCAGGAGGCGGGCATCGTTCCCGTCGTTGAACCGGAAGTTCTTATGGACGGCCCCCACGCGGACCACGACATCAACCGCTGCTATGAGGTGTCGGAGTGGGCGCAGCGCACGGTTTTCCGCGAGCTCTACGATGCGCGCGTTGAGCTTGACGGCATGATATTGAAACCAAACATGGTGATCGCCGGCCAGAAGTCACCCAAGCAGGCGAGCCCGGAAGAAGTAGCCGAATTGACGATTAAATGTCTCAAGTCGACCGTTCCGGCGGCTGTACCCGGCATCGCCTTCCTCTCGGGCGGTCAGTCGGACGAGGAAGCAACCCGAAACTTGTCATTGATGAATCAAATTGGCGGCGTGCCTTGGAAGCTGACGTTTTCCTATGGTCGAGCCCTTCAGCATGCAGCGCTCCACGCTTGGGGCGGCAAGTCTGAGAACGTTGCCGCCGGCCAGCGCGCTTTCACCCACCGTGCTAAGATGAACAGTCTTGCTGCCCGTGGTGAATGGAACGAAGCGCTCGAGAAGGCGGCATAAGTACCCTGCCTAGGCGACCTCAGCCTCAAGTCGAATCCAGTACGGCGAACAACGGAGAACAATAGTGCACGTCACAATGCAGAACGCGCGCACCGCGATTGAAGCGGCGCGCAAGAAGGCCGTGAAGCTCGATACGAAGATGTGCATCGCTATCGTCGACTCGGGAGCGAACCTGAAGGCATTTTTGCGCATGGACGACGCCTGGGTCGGCTCAATCGACATCGCCATCAAGAAGGCAAAGACAGCCGTCTTTTTCGGTATGCCAACCGGCGAGATTGGCAAATTATCGCAGCCCGACGGTTCACTCTACGGGATTGAGCACTCGAACGAAGGTCTGATCACCTTCCCCGGCGGTCTACCGATCGTTGATGAGGAAGGCGTCCTCGTTGGTGCCATTGGCGTTAGCGGCAGCGCGGTTGAAAACGACCACGCGGTTGCCGAAGCGGGCGTCAAGGTCATTGGCGTAAGCGATTTGCCAGCCCATCCCTGGCGGACATGATTGGGCGACGTGGCCCGAGGCCTTATTCGAGGCGCTCGACCTTGTCGGCCATGTTGGGAATCGTTTGAATGCGATAAGTCGCATTTTCGCAGGTCAGAACCCACACCTTTGCGTCAGGCTTTGTATCATCGGTGTCGCGTTTGGCGCTCTTGGGTTTGGCGCAGTCATAGCCTTGTCTGCGGATCTGAACGGCAAGGATAGTCATTGCCGCATCGTCGGCCCTGGCCTCGTCAATGACGGGCAGGGTTATCCCTTCGCATAAAGCGAACGAGCCAAGGCCGGCCAACGGTATTGCAATCCATCTCTTCATGGGGCGCGCCCCTCTTGTTCATCCTCTCGCCGATCAGTCCGGTGAGGTTGCGCGGCAGGGCCGTTGGAATCAACCCAAAGGCCCAGCCACAAAACTGAGGCTCAGTGAGAGCCGTGACGGCGATTAGGCCGCGGCGGTCTGCGCCTTACGTCCGGTAAGCGCCAGGAACACGTAGCTCCAACCCGTAAAAAGCAGGTTGATCCCGACCAGCAGGCCAAGTGCCCATACTGCCGAACCGGGGAAGGCCATAGCGATGATGATGCCGACGGCAATGGCCGCAATCCCGCTCAGGAGAAGCCAGACCCATCCCTCATGCGGGCGCACGCGGAAGGCCATGATCGTCTCGAAGATTCCTTCGACGATGAATAGGATGGCAAGAACGAGGGCGAGCGTCAGCAGGCCCGTCAGGGGGAAGAAGGCGAGATAGCCGCCCGCAATGAGGTACAGGATGCCGATCAGCAGGTTCCAGATGAATCCCTTCCAGCCTGGGGCGGAGAAGGCGTGAATAACGAGCAGCAGACCACCAATAAGAAAAAGCCAGCCGAGGACGATCTTGGCGGCGACGGTGGAGACGAAGGGAAATGCGATCGCCGCGATCCCGACGATGATGAGCGCGATGCCGAGCGCCAAGAACCATCCCCATTTCTCGGTGATGAGCTGCCTTGTCTCGGCGATTTTTGCTTCGATATCAGCTGGCGTTAGAGATTGGGCCATAACGTTCTCCCGGAGTTTGAGCCTCTTTGGGCGTCTAAATATCCTAAACTCGTAAAAGATTTTTTTGCCAGCGGTTTCCTCGCTGAGCAAGCCGAGGGGCGGTCCACCGCTTGGCGTGCTAAGCGACAAACCACGTGTCACACCGCCAAAAAGTCTAACATGGGTAAGGTCGGATGGTTGGGGAGAACCGCAAGAACGGCCTAAAGGCGCGAATGAACGGCAAAATCGACCTCCGTGACGGAGTGGCGATGTAACTCACGGTTTGATTTCTGCGAACAAGACTCGAACAATCCGAAACATTCAGGTCGGCATATTAGGAGTTGGGCCATGCAACTTGAGGTCGTCAAGGACTATTACGGTAAGACTTTGAAAAGCTCTGAGGATCTCAAGACCTCCGCCTGCTGCGATTGCGGCACGCTGCCAGCGCGTTTGGAGCGGCTCCTAGAGAATGTGCACCCAGAGGTGAAGTCCAAGTATTACGGCTGCGGTCTCGTGGCCCCGGCGGCTTTGGAAGGCCGGCGGATTTTGGACCTCGGCTCTGGATCGGGCCGCGATGCCTATCTGCTCGCGCAACTTGTTGGCCCTACTGGCGAGGTCGTCGGCGTTGACATGACGGACGAGCAGCTTGGCACCGCTGAACAATACAAAGCGTGGCACCAGGAACGGTTCGGATACCCCAGCTCCAACGTGCGCTTCTTGAAGGGTTATATCGAGAAGCTCAGCGAGCTCGATCTTGAACCGGAAAGCTTCGACATCGTCGTATCCAACTGCGTCATCAACCTTTCGGTCGACAAGCCTGCGGTTCTGCGCGGTGCGTTCGACCTGCTCAAGCCCGGTGGCGAGCTCTACTTCGCCGACGTTTATTGCGATCGCCGCCTGCCTGACAGCATCCGCAAGGATCCCGTTCTTTACGGTGAATGCCTGGGCGGCGCGCTTTATTGGAACGACTTCCTACCCATGGCGAAGGAAGCGGGCTTTCTTGACCCACGCCTCGTCGATAGCCGCCCCATCGAGGTGACGGACCAGGCCGTCAAGAGCAAGCTGGGGGCAGCCAAGTTCTTCTCGTCCACGTACCGCTTGTTCAAGCTCACAAGTCTCGAAACGGCGTGTGAGGACTATGGTCAGGCCGTTATTTACAAAGGCAGTCTTGAAGAAGAGCCCGACGCCTTTAAGCTCGATGGCCACCATTTTATCGAGCGCGGCAAGGTCTTTCCCGTCTGCGGCAACACGTGGCGCATGCTGGCCGAAACCCGTTTTGCCGGCCACTTCGACTTCATCGGAGACTTCTCTACGCATTATGGCATTTTCCCCGGCTGCGGGACTTCAATCCCGTTCGCAACTGAGGTATCGCCCTCGGGGGCTGGTGGCGCTGGGTGCTGCTGAGGCACCCAGCGTCAAACTATGGGGAGGTCATTTTGCAGTTCAGTCTTTCGCGCCGCTTGGCGGCTGAAGCCCTTGGAACGGGTTTTCTCGTTGCCGCCGTTGTTGGCTCCGGCATCATGGCCGAAAGGCTCGCGGATGGTAATCAGGCGCTCGCGCTCTTGTGCAACACGTTGCCCACGGGGGCCGTGCTGTTCGTTCTCATTACGATCTTCATGCCGATTTCGGGCGCGCACATCAATCCGGCGGTCAGTCTTGTCATGATGCTGCGCGGTGATCTCAGCCGCTCGACGGCCGCCGCCTACATTGCTGTTCAGATCATTGGCGGCTGTATTGGCACAATCGTTGCGCACTTGATGTTCGACTTGAGCCCCTTGCAGTTCTCCGTCACCTTGCGCACCGGGCCTTCGCAATGGTTTGCAGAATTCGTTGCAACGTTCGGCCTCCTCGCGACGATCCTTGGCTGTGCGCGTTTCCGGCCCGGTGCCATGGCGCCGGCCGTGGGCCTCTACATCACATCGGCCTATTGGTTCACCGCGTCGACGTCGTTTGCCAATCCGGCAGTCACGATTGCCCGCTCGCTAAGCGATACCTTCTCAGGTATCTCGCCTGGCGATGTGCCCGCATTCCTTGTGGCTCAGTTCGCGGGCGCTATCGTCGCATCTTTCCTCTTTGGGTGGTTGCTGGTTCGCACGCCAATGCCTGAAGTAGGTACCCCGCCAGCAGCATAGAAAGCGCGACGGACCCCAAGATGTCGCTTTTCGGCCCCATTGCGGTTTAATAGGCTCACTTTGTTGTGGTCCAGGGATTTGGGGTCGTGTCGATGGCGCGCCAGGAACGCTCGCGGCTCATGATTGTAGCCGAGGCCGGGGCCGAAAGCGGGCTTTCCGGTCTCACTGCCATTTTCGAAGCTGCCGACGTGGCCGCGTTGGTAATCACGTCGCAGGCGGATGGTCGCAATGCCGCCGCCTCTGCGAGGCCCCTTGTCGAGTTGGCACAAGCCAAAGGGGCTGCAGCCCTTGTTGAGGCCGACGCCCAACTCGCCCGGTCTCTGCGTGCTGATGGAGTTCACCTGCCTTGGAGCAAGGATACCATGGGTGGTTATCGTGAGGCGCGACACGTCTTGGGCAGTCGGTTCATTGTCGGCGTTGATGCCGGCCGCTCCCGTCACGATGCCATGTCGCTCGGCGAGGCCGGTGTCGACTATGTCGGTTTCGGCATACCTTCACACGTTGAGGATCGCGAGACGGCGGTCGCACGCCGGTTGACGCTCATCGAGTGGTGGAGCGAGATATTCGAGGTGCCGTGCGTTGCCTTCGACGTTGAAGCAGCGCAGGAGGCGGCAGCTCTTTCACACGCTGGGGCTGACTTTGTAGCGCTGCGCGTTCCAGTTGGGCGTTCGAGTGCCGACCTTTCAGGTTGGGCAAAGGAGCTGGCAGATCTCGTGGAGACGCCTGAGAACGTGTCATGAGGGGTGCATCGAAAATTAGAACTTTGGGAGGCGTGACCCTGGCGTTCATCGTCATGGGGACGGCCACAGTACGCGCCGATACGAGCTCGTGGATCTATGAATCCGTCGTGCCCAAGCCTCCAAAGGGTGAGACTGTCAAGCCAGTGTCGCCATACAAGTCCGACCCAGGCACGGCAAAAAGCAAGCCGTCTGGTCAGAGCACGCACACCAAATCATTTGTCCCGGCCACTGGCGAGGATGCTGCCTACATCGCGTTCGACCAAGGTCAATACCTCACAGCCTTGAAGCTTGCCGAAGCGGCGGCAAAGCGTGGCGAACCGGAAGCGCACACGTTAATCGGGCGCATCTATGCAGAAGGGCTTGGCGTAAAAAAAGACGAGAAAACCGCCGCCGATTGGTATGCGCGTGGCGCCAAGCTTGGAGACAACGAGGCCATTTTTTCCCTTGGCGTTCTCTACGCCGAAGGTCGAGGCGTCAAAAAAGATTTCAAGAAGGCTGCCGAGCTGTTTGAAACAGCTGCACGAACGGGACACGTCTTGGCCAACTACAACCTCGGCCTTCTCTTTTTGAAGGGTGCAGGGAAACCCGAAAATCTCTATCGCGCTGCCCAGCACATCCGCTATGCCGCAGAAAAGGGCGTTGCGGTTGCTCAATACGACCTTGCCGCGCTCTATACAAAAGGTGCCGGTGTGCCAAACAGTGCGCTTGACGCCTCCCGCTGGCTTAGCAAAGCCGCAACGCAAGGGATGGCGGAAGCGCAGCTCGAATACGCGGTGATGCTCTTGCGCGGACTCGGGCTAACCCGTGATGAGCCAAAAGCGATCCCCTACTTGAAGGCAGCAGCGCAAAAGGGGCTGGCCTCGGCACAAAACCGCCTTGGCTATGTCTATATGGAGGGCGTTGGCGTCGAGAAAGACATGGTCAAAGCCGCCAAATGGAGGCTCATCGCCAAAGCGGGTGGACTCGACGACAAGAAGTTCGATGCCATCGTAGAGAAGTTGCCAAAAGATCAGCTCGCCAGCGCCCAAAAGGCTGCAAACGAGTGGCGCGAGCAGGCGGGGCTATTCTGACGTCCCAATCGCGCCTTGCCAGCGCGCGGCGAAAAAGCTAGTCGGGCGCCAGTGCATTTAGCCTAAGCAGTTTGCGGCGTGCGCCGCCCACTTCGGAACTATCGCTGCGTAACGCCCAACAGGATCTCATCTTCCATGCCCGCTTCCGCCCTCATGAACGTCATGGTCTCCGCTGCGCGCAAGGCGGGACGCAGCCTTTCACGTGACTTTGGCGAGGTGGAACAGCTGCAGGTCTCCATAAAGGGGCCTGCGAACTTCGTCTCGGCAGCCGATCATCGGGCGGAGGACATCATCTTTCGCGAGTTGTCGAAGGCCCGGCCAGGTTACGGCTTCCTGATGGAAGAGCGCGGAGAAATCGCCGGTGACGATGCGACACACCGTTGGATCGTCGACCCGCTTGATGGCACGACCAACTTCCTCCACGGGATTCCACTTTTCTCGATTTCGATCGCGCTGGAACGCGAGGGGCAGCTCGTTGCCGGCGTCATCTACAACCCGATTTCGGACGAGCTCTACACTGTCGAGAAGGGCAAGGGCGCATTTCTCAACGACCGACGCATGAGGGTTGCTGCACGCCGCTCACTTTCGGATGCGCTGATAACGACGGGGATTCCGCATCTCGGGCGGCCAGGCCACGTCGATTTCATCCGCGAGCTGAGACTCATCATCTCGGAAGTCGCAGGTGTCCGCCGAACAGGTTCTGCCGCCCTTGATTTGGCTTGGACGGCTGCAGGTCGTTTCGATGCCTACTGGGAACGGAACCTGAAGTCTTGGGACCTGGCCGCCGGGATTTTGTTGGTGCGCGAGGCCGGCGGCCACGTTTCCGATCTGTCGGGGGGAGAGAAGATGCTAGACGCTGGACAAGTTCTTGCCGCAAACGGAACACTTCACAAGGCTCTGCTGGCACTTCTCACACCTGCACGGGCCACGGCCTAAGCTTTGCCGATTTGCGCTGTCAAAGGCTTCAGTTAATCTCGCCTGCCGCTGAAGCCCTATTTCCGCCGGAGATCTGGAATGGCCAGGAAACGACAGACCGATGTCGCCTCGTCCTCGTTCCACAGGACGCTGACGCCGCCTGGGCTGTTTCTCATCAAGATGCTCATCTTCCTGACGCTGGTCGTGTTTCTGGCAGCGATCCTGCACCAGCAGCTGTACAGCGCGTTCATGAACAATCCGGGCCTCAACGGTCTGATCGTATTCGTTCTAGCGCTGGGGATCCTCTACGCCTTCCGGCAAGTCATTCGCCTTTATCCAGAGATCCGCTGGGTCAATGCCTATCGCATTGCCGATCCCGGCTTGGCCATCTCGCATCAGCCGATCTTGCTGGCACCGATGGCGGCGATGCTGCGAGACCGCACCGGCGTACTGTCGCTGTCCACCAGCTCCATGCGTTCGATCATGGACTCGATTGGCTCGCGCCTTGACGAGGCGCGCGACACCGGACGCTACCTTGTGGGTCTGCTGGTGTTTCTCGGTCTGCTGGGCACGTTTTGGGGACTGCTTGAGACGATTCACTCAGTCGGCCGCGCCATTGACACGATTGATACTGGGGCCGCCAACAACGTCACGCTTTTTTCCGAGCTGAAGTCGAACCTCGCTGCCCCACTCAAAGGCATGGGAACCGCGTTCTCGTCATCGCTACTCGGTTTGGCCGGCTCTTTGGTCCTTGGGTTTCTTGAGCTGCAGGCAAGCCATGCCCACAACCGCTTTTACAACGAGCTTGAAGAGTGGCTTTCGGGCATAACCGAACTGACACCGGGTGGAGAGGTCGGCACCGAGCAAGTGAACCGTCAGTTGTCGGCGGCAATCCTACACATGCAGCGTGCGATCGATGATTTGACGAGCCGGCTCTCAGACCAATCTCTAGCCGGTGTGCTGCCCCGGCCAGAAGGCGGTGGAGTTGGAGACGATCAGGTTCGCGATCTGGCGCGCGGGGTCAATCAACTTGTCTCGCAGATGCGCGCCGAGCAGAAAGTTGTTCGCGAATGGGTGGACGACCAGGCAGCCCAGCAGTCTGAGGTCGCAAGCGCATTGCGTGAGCTTGCAACGAACATGAAACGCCGAGGGTGATAGATGCCACGCGGGCGCACACGGCGCGGCGGTGATTACGCGGAATTTTGGCCAGGCTACGTCGATGTCTTGTCGACGTTGCTTCTGGTTGTCACCTTCCTCATGTCGATCTTCATGCTGGCGCAGTACTTCGCCAACGAAGAGGCCAGCGGCAAGGACACCGCGCTCCAACGGTTGACGCGCCAAATCAGCGAGCTGACCAATCTCCTCTCTCTCGAAAAGGGAAAGACGAAGTCGGCGCTTGATCAGCTCTCGGCCTTGCAGGCCAGCTTGGCCACGATGCGCGAGGAGAATACGAAGCTCTCAGGATTTGCACTCTCGGGGGACGAACAAGCGAAGGCTGCTGAGTCGCGCATCAGTACGCTCTCATCCGATTTGGACAAACAGAAAGAGATCTCCAATGAGGCTCTTGCCAAGGTCGACATTCTCAATCAGCAGCTTTTGTCGCTTCGCCGCCAGATCGCGGCGTTGAACGAGGCGCTTGAGGCCTCCGAAAAGAAAGATCAAGAGAGCCAGACACGCATCAAGAACTTGGGCGCGCGTTTGAATGCGGCGCTCGCCCGCCAGGTTCAGGAGCTGCAGCGCTATCGTTCCGATTTCTTTGGCCGCCTTCGCGAGCTTTTGAAGAACCGCAAGGACATTCGCGTGGTGGGCGATCGGTTCGTGTTCGAGTCGGAGATTCTCTTCCCTTCAGGCTCGTCCGACCTGACGCCGCAAGGCCTTGCAACAATGGATCAGCTGGCGGCGGCCATTCGCGAGCTTGAGCGGCAGATCCCAAAGGAGATCAACTGGGCGCTCCAAGTGGATGGTCACACCGATATCCGTCCAATCTCGAGCCCGCAGTTCCCGTCCAACTGGGAGCTGTCGACCGCGCGAGCGATCTCCGTCGTGCGCTATCTCATTTCCCGAGGCGTGCCGCCTAACCGCCTGGTTGCTGCAGGCTATGGCGAGTTCCAGCCATTGGAGCGGGGAAACACGGAAGAAATCCTGCGCCGCAATCGGCGTATCGAGCTCAAGCTGACCAATCGCTAGGCCGTGGCTGCGTTGAGGGGTTCGGCAAGCCTTACTCAGCTGCTTCCGCTGAAAACTGCATCTCTGCCAGGCGGCCGTAAAGGCCCCCCTCGGCGACGAGTTCACCGTGCGTGCCCTCCTCGACGATGCGACCATCCTCCATCACGAGAATGCGGTCCGCCTTCTGAACGGTCGCAAGGCGGTGGGCAATAACGAGCGTGGTACGGCCCGTCATGACGCCTTCAAGCGCGCGCTGGACGAGAGCTTCGCTTTCCGCGTCGAGCGAGCTTGTCGCTTCGTCGAGAAGCAGGATAGGGGCGTCCTTCAAAATAGCGCGCGCGATCGCGATGCGCTGGCGTTGGCCGCCCGAAAGCGTCACGCCCCGTTCACCCATCCGCGTGTCGTAGCCCTCCGGCAGCTCTTTGATGAAGGCATCGGCCTGGGCCGCGACAGCGGCCCGTTTGACAGCCTCGAGGCTCGCTTCGGGCACACCATATCGAATGTTCTCGGCCACGGTGTCGGCAAACAGCGCGACATCCTGAGGAACCAGGGCCATGCGTGCGCGAACCGCCTCAAGTTCGGCGTCCGCGACGTTCACGCCGTCGATGAGGATAGCGCCTGAGATAGGATCATAAAAGCGCAACAGCAGACTGAAGATCGTTGTCTTGCCTGCCCCGGAGGGTCCGACAACGGCGACGGTCTCCCCTGACTTGACGTTGAACGATACGTTATGGAGCGCATTGTCTTTGGGCCGCGTTGGATACGCGAACGTCACGTCCTTAAACGCAATCTCACCGCGTGGCGGCGTGGGCAGAGGGACGGGATTGGCTGGCGAGGTGATCTCAGGCTCGACGGCAAGCAGTTCCATCAGGCGTTCTGCAGAACCAGCGGCCTGGCTCACTTCGCCCCACACCTCGGAAAGCTGCGCAAACGCCCCGGCCGCGAACACCGCATAGAGGACAAACTGCCCGAGCCGGCCCCCGCTCATTTCCCCGTCGATCACGGCTGCGGCGCCGAACCAAAGGACGGCTGTTACGCTCGCAACCACAAGGAACATGGCGATCGCCGTCAGGGCAGCCCGCGCCTTCAACCGTTCGCGCGCAGCTTCGAAGGCCTCCTGCACGGCTTCGCCGTAGTGGTTCGCCACGGCGTTCTCGTGGGTAAAGGCCTGCATGGTGCGCACGGCGCTCAAGTTTTCGGACGCATACGCGGACGCTTCGGCAAGCGTATCCTGCGCGAGCCGCGATAGTCGGCGGACCCACCGGCCGAAGGCGACAAGCGGGACAACGATGATTGGAATGGCAAGAAGCACCAGGAGCGACAGGCTGGGGCTCGTCACGAACATCATAATCAGCGAGCCGATCAGCATGATCAGGCTGCGCAGGGCCTGACTGACGGCAGATCCCGCTGCCGCTTTGATCTGTGTGGTATCGGCCGTCAGGCGGCTCATGACCTCGCCTGAGCGCGTACGTTCGAAAAAGGACGGCCCGAGCAGCGCGAGGTGCCGGAAGACATCGGCCCTCAAATCAGCAACCACGCGCTCGCCAATCCAGTTCACGAAGTAGAACCGGAGCGCGCTGGCGACGGCGAGTATGAGACCGACGAACACCAGCATCGCGAAGTAACGGTCGATGAAGAGCCCGTCCTGCGACCCGAAACCCAAATCGATCATGCGGCGCACCGCCATCGGAATGACCAGCATGGCCGCGGCGGAAACGATGAGAAAAAATCCAGCGGCCGCCAGGATCGCGGGGTAGTTGAGGATGTAGGGCTTGAGCGCAAGCAGCGGGCGCAGGGAGCGCGAGCGTTTTTCCGCGTCCTCGGCCAGCCCGGTGTCGTGTACCGCGGGGCGGGCGTCGCTTTGCTGTACTGATGTCGGGCGGCTCAAGGCTCTAGATGCTCTTGCAGAGGGGTTCAAAGGCGTTGTTCGGGCGTTCGAGGCTGGACCATGCCTGAGCGTTCCTGCGGGCTCAAGTGGCAAGGGGCCGCGCCTGCTCTTGGCGCCTTCCACAGCGGGTTGTGCGTCCCGCCCAACTCGACTATAGAGGCCGCTTGCAGCGCTGAAGTCCGCCAACTTGGCGCATCAAACATTTGCCCCGGCGGACCGGGCAGCCCCCATACGAGAGCTATTTGAAATGAAATCAGATCCCGAACTGCACCCGGACTATCATCAGATCAAAGTCGTCATGACCGACGGTTCCGAGTTCTACACCTACTCGACCTACGGCAAGGACGGCGACGAGCTTCACCTAGAGATCGATCCGACGACGCACCCGGCCTGGACTGGCGGTGATCAGCGTCTGACCGACCGCGGCGGTCGTCTGACGCGCTTCAAGAAGAAATTCGAGGGCTTGTTCTAAGCGCGCTGACACAATCTTCGCCAAGCGCGGGTTAACTGCTCGATCTCTTCTAAAAAGTATAAAGGCCCGGTTTTGCGCCGGGCCTTTTCGTTTGGACAATCTTGGGACTTGGGGCGGGCTTACGCCTAGCCGCCAAATGCGAGCCGCAGACGATCGATCTGCATGCCGACCGGGTTGGCATAATGGGTTGCCGAATTTTCGCTCTCGAGCTTGACGTTCATGGCGCGATCGAGACTCACGATCCTGTCGTGCAGCGCGTAGCTCTCTTCGATCAACGCCTGCAGTCCTTCTGGAAGCTCGCCGAAGCCCAGGACGTGAGAGGAGCGCCCTAGCGTGTGCAACTTTATGCGCCGCTGCTTTCGTGCCGCTTCCGCGTCGTCGATCTCACCGGATTTGACGGCGCGCCTAACTAACAACCAAGACGCAAGATCAAGCAACCGCGTCGTAAGTCGCATGCTTTCGGTCGCATAAAGGACGTTTGTCGGAGCGGTGAGGCTCTTAGCCTCGACACGTCCGGGACCTTCCAGATAGGCAGCTGTGCGTTCAACCATCGCCATTCCTTCGCGGAAGACGACATCGAACTGTTCGGAAGCTTGAAAACGTTCTCCGAAAGAGACCGTCACGCTCCCCGTTGCGGCGGTACTTCTCACGATTCCCCCGTTACGCATTACGCGTTTCAACACGTCCACACACTCTCTAGAACTTCAATACCATGCTCGCACCCTGACAGGCCATAGTTAACAACATGGCCAAAAGCGGGGCGCATGTTGGGCGGTTTGTGTCGGTGCACAACTTCGATACTGCCGCGCACCATTCGCAAGATAAATTTCAGACGAAACGGTCTGGGCTTTACCATGCTGGCGCGGATCTCTTAACGCTTAAACAGGGCGCTTGCAGCGGATTCGTGGCGTTGTTTGGCATCACGCTCGGCTGCCACGCGTTCGATTTCAGCTTCGAGTTCCTTAATGCGCGCCTCCAGCTCGGCGACCGAGAGTCTCGATAGGTCCTCTCCGACAACAATGCCCGCAACTGGTTTCGGGTTTGCCTCGTCCCAATCCATGGGGCGCTCCCTTGCTATTTGTTCTCATCCGCCACGCCGTTGCGCCGAGTCTGCGCTAAGCACGTGGCACGGGCAAGAGCGCGAAATGCGTCCCAAGCGCTTGTGCGCGCGCGCACGCTCAGGCATCAGTGGCGCAACTTGTACCGCTATCGATGAGGATCGAGAATGACCAGTTTGCCCGCCACCATGACCGCTATCGCCATCGTGGGAAAGGGAGGACCAGAGGTCTTACAGCCGGTCACAGTATCTGTGCCGCAGCCCGGGCCGGGACAACTGCTGGTCAAGGTTGCGGCAGCAGGGGTCAATCGCCCTGACGTCATGCAGCGGCTGGGTCTTTACCCCGCGCCCAAGGGGCATTCGGAAATTCCAGGCTTGGAGATTGCCGGGACGGTTGTCGCCGTCGGCGAAGGCGCAACGCGTTTTGCGATCGGCGATGCCGTAATGGCTCTCGTCAACGGCGGCGGTTACGCCGAATACTGTCTTGCCGACGAGAGCACCTGCCTTCCCGTCCCAGAAGGCCTCAGTCTGGCCGACGCAGCAGCCATTCCCGAAGGCTACTTCACAGTCTGGCACAACGTGTTCGAGCGGGGGGCACTCAAGAGCGGTGAGTGGTTCTTGATGCACGGCGGCACGAGCGGGATCGGTGTCATAGCTATCCAGCTCGCTGCAGCCTTCGGCGCCAAGGTCATCACGACGGTGGGATCGCAGGAGAAGTGTCGCACCTGCCTAGACCTCGGTGTCACGCGCGCTGTCGACTACACTCAGGAAGACTTTGTCGAAGTGGTAAAAGCCGAGACGGAGGGCCGCGGCGTCAACGTCATTCTCGACATCGTCGGGGGCGACTACGTGGAGCGCAATATTCGCTCGCTCGCAGAGGATGGACGCCTCATCAACATCGCCTTCCAGAAAGGTTCAAAGGTAACGATTGACCTTATCCGGGTGATGCTGAAGCGATTAACGCTAACGGGTTCGACGCTGCGCATTCGCAGCGCAGACGTGAAAGCGGGCATTGCCAGGGCGGTCGAGGAAAAGGTCATGCCGCTCGTTGCTGAAGGCCGCATCAAGACCGTGATGGATGCGACATTTCCCCTTGCGGAGGCCGGAAAGGCCCACGCACGCATGGACGAGAGCCATATCGGCAAGATTGTCCTGACGGTCGAATGACCGGGTTTTTTTGTTCAGGCGTTCAGTTTTGCCATTAAATTGACAACACGAGCTTTTCTTCTCTCCCGATACGGCTCGGGGTGAGCCGAGCAAACTGACCATACATTTCGGGGGAGGGTTTGCACGTGGGTGCGGGCTGCAGCCGTTTGATACGAGGGCTCGGGGTTTTCGTCATTGCCCTTGTGCTGTCTTGGTCGGCGCTGGCCAATAGCAGATCGGCGACGCTGGTGTCGCCGGCCGAATTCTCGTCGACCGAGGCGCTCCTGAAGTGGATCAACGACTATCGGCACAATCCAGAGCCTGATCGCCTGCCTGAGGCCGTCGATGCAATGCGCCGTCTCGGATTGCTGAAGGATGTCGAGCAAGCCGGAATCTACGTCGGTTTTATCGCCGGCGTGATTGGCAGCAATCCAGACAAGGCTGACAAGCTCATCGGCGAAATGTTTCCGATGCCGCCACCGGATCAGATTGTGCTGGTGAAAGCTATCGCGTACTCGGGCCTTGCGGATTGGAAAGGGCTCATGGGCCGGTTTGTTGAACGCATGCCGGCTCGCAAAGTGGTCATTGAGCGGTACCTGTTCGAAAAGATGCCGACATTGCGCAAGCTGCCCCTCAGCAATCCTATCGCGGTGGATGCCCTGTGGGGCTACTATTTTGCAACGGGCTCATCGGAGCCCATTCAGCGGCTCGTTACTGGATTGTCTTGGTCGATGAACCGGGATGACGTCGATCGCCTGACGGTCGGCAGCATGATCAAATGGACGCTTGCCCAAAACGCTTCGCGTGACGGCGCTTTGCTCGACTACCTAAAGGTTTCACTTCCTCACCAACCGCCGAAAGTCGCGACGCCTCTTGGCGAGGTCATAGAAGCCTCCGAGACGTTTGAGATGGCCGCGATCCGCAAGGACGCCTTAGCTTCAATTGAGGAGCTGAAGATCAAAGGTCCTCAATCAAGCCGTAACTTCGCCTGGTGGGGCCAAGCGGGGCAAACGGCATTTGCTTTGGGTTGCGTTGCAGCTGGCGCCTTGGGCCAGGTCTACGCGGGGATCCCTTGCGTTGTTGGCGGTGCGCTTTCCAACGTCGCACTCAAGTACCTCGCCCCAGCTGCCAACTGATCTAGGTTCCGCGACGCACAGGATCGGCTGCGTCGCCGGCGCGCACGCAGTGTCATCAGCACGTCATCGAATCCAGGGATGAGTTCCGGATCACTCAGCGGCTGCAAGGTGGCCCATGATCGAGCTTGCCTGGGCGGGTGCCGCCCTTTGCGTCCTCGCCACGTTCTGCCATATCGCCAGCACTTTCCTCGCCGCACGGCGATTCAAATCGGGCGCCGATAGCGTCGATGTTGGGGAGGATCTGCCGCCCGTTACGCTCCTTCGTCCGGTGCTTGGTGTCGATCCTTACGATCCACTGACGCTGAGATCCGGTTTTGAGCTCGACTATCCCAACTACGAGCTCATCTTCTGCTGTGCAGACGCAAAAGATCCGGTCGTTCCACTCATCAGGAAGCTGATCGATTCCTATCCAAACGTGCGCGCGCGGCTGCTCATCGGTCAGGACAACTCAACGGCGAACCCCAAGCTCAACAATCTGATCAAAGGCTGGCAGGCCGCACGTCATGACTGGATCATCATGGCCGACAGCAATGTGCTGATGCCGTCAAACTACATTGAGCGCATTCTGGCGTGTTGGCGCAAGGATACCGGGCTTGTGTGCGCGCCGCCGATTGGCTGCTTGCCAAATGGGCTTTGGGCCGAGGTGGAATGCGCATTTCTCAACACTTACCAAGCGCGCTGGCAATACGCCGCTGACTCGATCGGTCTTGGTTTCGCGCAAGGCAAGTCGATGCTCTGGCGCCGCGCGGACGTCGATAGGGCGGGCGGCATTCGCGCGCTGGGCGCGGAAATCGCAGAAGACGCGGCTGCAACAAAGGTGGTTCGCAGCCAGGGACGCCGCGTGCGTCTGGTCGATCGACCATTTGGTCAGCCGCTTGGCCGTCGGTCGGCAGCGCAGGTTTGGACGCGGCAGGTGCGTTGGGCGCGGCTGCGGCGTGCGACGTTCCCGCTCTTTTTCGTTCCCGAGCTATTCTCGGGAAGTTGTGTGCCACTCCTTGCTGGGGCCTTTGCTGCTAGCGTGCTCGACATCTCAGTTGCCGGCGTTCTGTCGCTGCTGGGTGTTCTCTGGTTCGGATCCGAAGCGCTCCTAGCGCGCGTCGCAGGCTGGAAGGTCACCTTGTGGTCGCCATTCGCCTGGATCGTGCGCGACCTGATGCTGCCGGTGCTCTGGACGCAGGCCTGGCTCAGCAACTCGTTCCGTTGGCGCGGAACGGAGATGGATCTCGCAGATGCGGTTCCAAACAACTGAACCGTCTCTGCGTTTTGGTGATGCTTAGGTCGGCATACGAAGGCTAGCCGGCACGCGCCCTCTGGTGTTGAGGTAAGTGTGCTGCCGCGCGACATAGCTCGCGGGCTTTCGCGAGAGCTGCGTCCTTGGTTTCGAACTCGCCGATGCGCGCGCTCCCTGGCGCGTAGGTTCTCACGTAGTTCTCCAGCATTGAATGCTCAAAGCCTTCCAATATGGTGAGCGCAGTGAGGTGGATTTCGTTGCCGGCTTGCGAGCGTAGCAGCAGCGTTTTCTGGCCGCCGTAGCTTGCCGTCAGCACTTTGCACCCAGACCCCGCGTTGGTTGGCGCACGAGCGGCCGCAGCTGCCCTGGTGGGCGCTGGGGTGGGCTGTGGTGCAACGAGGACCTCGTTTGCCTTGGCAGAGGCCGCACCAAATCCGTAGGCCTGTTCTTGGGGGGGCCGCTTGTGTGAGGGGGGCGCCTTGCGTGACGCCTTCACGGGCAGCGGCGGTGGCGCGACGAACCCTGCGGTTTTTATCGAGGTGCCCCCCTGCCAGTCCTTGTCAGCCATTCCCGAGCAGTAGGCAGAGCGAAAACTCTTTGCGACCCATTCGATTGAGCGTCCATAGCGCTTGTCGGCGGCCCAGCGGCCCGCCAGGTCGCCGAATTTCATGGGATGGTGCCCACCGCGCTCCGTGGCCGAGAGGATGTGATCCTGCTTCAGGCGCGTGCGGTGACCCACCGGCTCGGGGATACGTTCGCCCGAATAAACGACAAGATGCTGGATTTGAGCGAGCACGCCGGTACTGACATCGGGATAGCGATCGCCGGGGACGCCGCCGCCCGTTGTGCCGAGACCCGCAAAGTTGTTCTGGCGCGGATCGACATCGCCCCACTTCCCGTTCCCGCGGCGATAGCTCAGGAAATTCGTTTCGAGCGCCATCTGAAAGAAGGCGTAGTCCCACCTGACCCGCCACGCTTCACCATGGTGCTTGTACCAAGCGGCGATGTCCTCAAAACTCGGATCGAGGCGGCGATTGCGCTTCTTCAAGAACGCCATCAACCGCTCCGGGGTCACACAGGCCGGAACCAAATTAAGTTGGGAGGTGCGTATCTCTGGCGTCGCTGCGCGAACGCTTGCTGCTGGTAGCGCGATAGAGAACGCCACGAAGGACAACCACAGCGCCAGGACTGTGGTGCTATAGCGCATCGAGCCGCGCGCGCGCTTTTCAGCCTTTGCCGTCTCGATCAACACTCTCGGTACTCGCACCAGCGTTTGCGATGGCAGCATGCTGCGTCGACGTGGGATCTATCTGCCCGTCGTCTTTAGCCTTCGGGGCAAAGCTCGAACGCTCTGTCCAGAGCTCCGGCGGGCGTGGGAAATTCCGCGATCTGTTCTCCGCCCTTGGCGTACGCAGAGATATAGGCGTCAACCTCACGCCTCTTCGTATTCTCATGCACGTCGAGAACGGTGTAGTTGGTCGCTTCGTCAGTCGACACCTTGATAATGATGCCGCGTTGGCCGCCGTAGCTGGCGGTCCACACCTTGCACTTGCCAGGTTCGGTCGTGTTGGCCGTTGGGGCCTTGAGTTGGGTCGCAGCACCACCGGCTGCGGCTACCTGGAATTTGGCGGCCATTTCTTCAGCCTTCACGGACTGTGTTTTGGACGTACTCGGCGCTGCCGTGTCCATCTTTTTGGTGGGGTTGAGTAGCGTGACGGCAGGTCCCGGTTCGCTCTTGCTGGCCGACGTCGCAGCAGCTGATTTGGCTGCCTCGGCGACCTTGCTGAGCGAGCTTGCGCCAAGACTAGCAAGTGGTGGGTTCTCGGCGCGTTCGTTCTCGATTGCGCGGTTGGCGATCTCAGCGCCTTTTCCGGTCGTGGTTCCTGTTAGAGCATCCGCTGCCGGTGGCTTCGTTTCCGGCAGGCTTGGCGTCACGGCAGCGACTTGCTGGGCGGGGGCACCTTGGCGACCCTTGCGAGCCTCTTGCACGAGTTCCGGTCTGGGATCGGGCGCGTTGCAAAGACCATCATAAAAATCAGAGCTGATCTCACTGATAAAATAGGAGTATTTGCGCGAGCCGGGTGCCCATTGCTCTGCGAGGCGATCGAAGGTCATCGGGCCCTGGATCCCACTTTGCCAATCGTCAAGAACACGCCATTCCTGAACTTTGCGCGTGCGCTCGGCCACAGGGTCGGCGACGTGCTTGCCGGCATAGAGCTGGAGATGCTGAAGGTGGGCTTTTACGCCCGTTGAGATGTTGGGAAAGCTTTCGCCACGTGCGCCACCGCCGGTCGCGCCGAGTCCTGCAAAATTGTTCTGGCTTGCGCGCACATCGCCGGAGAATTTGAGGTTGCCCGTTTCCAGAAGCATCTGGAAGAAGGCCAGATCCCAGCGAATGCCCATCTCCTCGCCGTGGCGCATGTATTCGGTGGCGACACCATCAAACCGCGGGTCCAGTCGGGAGTTGCGCTCGTTCAGGTAGGACATCAGCCGCCCGGGCGTGGCACAGGCAGGAACCTTGTTGCCGTTATCGGTCATGACCGCGGGGAGTTCGGCTGCGTGTGCTGGAATGGCGGCGGTTACGAAAGCAAAAGCAAATGATGCTCCCAGGCGCTTCATAGTCATGGCGATACCCGTGTTTCAACGCGGCACAGTGGGCCTACAAAACCTGGATTTGTTATTAAACCCGTAACGTTAACGGCTCGTTTAAGAGGTTTTGGGCGTCCGCTCCCAACATGCGCACTATTAGGGCACTAGTTGGGGCATTGGAGGGTCGAAATGTGGCAGACCCCAGCCATGGGGCTCTTGCGGTCTGCACATTCATCTAACGAGAAGCTCACGATGCGTTGGGGCCACCGCCACGGATGAGATGCTGCCCCCCGTCCAGTGCGATCATCTGGCCAGTGATCGACGGCGTATCGAGAATGAAGCGAACGGTAGAAGCGATCTCCTCAAGCGTCGGGCCGCGCTCTAACAAAGTCGAGTGCTTCTCTCTCTCGAACTCTTCCTCCGTTTGATGAATGCTCTTGAGCACGGGACCGGGTCCGATGGCATTGACGCGAATCTTTGGTGCAAGCGCTTGCGCCATCATCTGCGTCGCGGCCCAAAGCCCTGCTTTCGAGATTGTGTAGGAAAAGAAGTCGGGGGTGAGCCGCCAGACTCGCTGATCGATAATATTGATAACGTTGCCATCGATATGTTTGGGCAGGTTTTGCAGCATCGACTGCGCCAACAGGACCGGCGCTTTTAGGTTGATGTCCAGGTGCATGTCCCAACTTTCGGAAGTCGCCGTCGCAATGGTGTCGAGGCGGAATTCCGAGGCGTTGTTGATGAGGCAGGTCGGCGGCCCGAGCAGCTCGGCGCAGCGCGGGATGAGTGAAAAAACCTCTTCGGTTTGGGCAAGGTGCCCACAGATCGTTGCGGCCGTTCCGCCGGCGGCACGGATTTCCTCAGCCAGAATCTCAGCTTCCTCACGCGAGCGCCGATAGTGCACGGCAATCCGCCAGCCGCGCGAGGCAAGATCGAGCGCAATCGATCGCCCAATACGTCGCGCGGCACCTGTAATCAGCGCCGTATTGAGGGGGGCGGAGGGTTGCGACATGTCCTGGACCTTCGAACGAACGTTCTTGGCCCATGCTGGGCCTCGCAAAATATCATCGCAAGCGAGTCTCAACTGACGCGAGTCTTTGGGCAAACACCGCAAGGGGTTGTAGGGCGGAAAAGCTGCCCACTCGTTGTGCAGATTCGCAGATTTGGGGATGTGGGCGGATCAAAATCTGCTCTCCAGAAGTGCGCCAAATGTCCAAATTTTAGACAGGTTTTCCCGTGAGTTGCAGGTATGTGACAGGGGGGTCGCTGATACCACTACTACGACACATTGATGCTTGTGGTGGCCGTGAATAGGGGCTTTTCTGCCGTCAGAAGCGTTCGAGAATACGCCGTTGTGTGCGGCTGAAATCGGGATCGACGCTTTAATGGTCGAACCAACGGGGGTGTAATCCATCATGGCCAGATCTCGGAAACTTGTTTCCATTTGTGCCGCTGCAGGCGGTCTACTTATGTCGTGCTCCGGTGCGGCTTTTGCTGACGGGTATGAGTCATACGCGCCTCCGCCGCCTCCTCCTGCCGAGGAAGCTCGGAAGTTCACTTACTCCTTCAGTTTGACGGGCACGTCTGACTACGTGTTCCGCGGCATTTCGCAGACGGACAACGATCCCACAATCCAGGGTGCGTTCGACATCGGGTATGGGATGTTCTACGCGGGTGTCTGGGCGAGCGGCGTCGATTTCGGCGACGATGCCACCATGGAGGCCGACTGGTATGCCGGCATCAAGCCAAAGTTCGGGAACTTCGAGTTTGACTTCGGCGTGATTGCCTACACGTATCCTGGCGCACAAGGCTATGACCTCGTCGATCTCTTCGAATACAAGGTTGGCGTGAGCACGTCTGTTTCTGGGTTCAGCGTCGGCGCGACAGCGTATCTGCATCCGGAATACAGCGATGAAGAATACTACGTTTATGAAGGCAGCCTCGGTTACGAATTCAAAGAGGTTCACGGTATCACGCCAAGCATTGACGGCCTCGTGGGCTACTATGATGCAGTCAACACGATTTTGGCTCCCGGCAACCAGGATTACACCTACTGGAATGCCGGTCTTGGTTTGGCTGTCGGTGGCATCGGCCTCGACTTCCGCTATTGGGATACCGACATTTCAAAGGGCTTGTGTGGGTCCAACCTTTGCGATCAGAAGTTCGTCTTCTCCGCAACCGTGTCGGTTCCATAAATCTCAGTCTCTCAGGACTGCCTAAGATTGATCGGGGCTGCCGTTGGCAGCCCCGATTTCTGTTGTCGGCACCACTGAGATCTAGCATTCCACCGTTCTGTTGCGCTAAAGCCACGCAGGTGCGCACACATTCGATTGGGCTGCACTCTGCGCTTGTATCGCAGCCATTTCTGGGGCCTTTTTCTAAAGAATAGGCCGCGACTCGCAATTGGTGAGGCGCGTGGCAGTCGTTGTCCGACAGGGGGGCTTCCTTTCATGATGCCTAAGATGCGCAAGCTCGTTTCCGCTCTTGGTGCTGGCGTTGCGCTGGTCGCCGTTTCGGGCGCCGCTTCCGCGGACGGGTATGAGGCATACGCACCTCCGCCGCCCCCTGCCGAAGAGGGCCGCAAGTTCTCGATGTCGTTCGGCTTGACCGGGACATCGGACTACGTGTTCCGCGGCGTGTCGCAGACACTGAACGACCCGACGATCCAAGGCAGCATCGATGCCGAGTACGGCATGTTCTATGCCGGTGCTTGGGCTTCCGGCCTGGATTTTGGAGGTACTGTGGCTCCTGGTGATGGCTTCGATGCCCAAGTCGAAATCGATTACTACGCCGGGATCAAGCCAACCTGGAATTCGCCCTTCGGCAAAATGGATCTCGATTTTGGGGTCATCTACTACACGTACCCGGGCGCCAACGACTTCCAAGCCGAGTACGACTATATCGAGTTCAAGGCTGGCTATAGCTGGTCGGTTTGGCACCCGAACCTGACGACGGGCACGGTCCTGTACTACTCTCCCGATTATTTTGGCGAGACCGGAGGCGTGTGGACGTTTGAGAGCACTGCGGCCTGGAAGATCGGCGATTTTCATGGGATCACCCCGTCCATTACCGGCGTTTGGGGCACCCAATACGGCGACAACAGCGAAGGCTACAGTGTCAACGGATCACTCGAGGACCACTATCAGTATTGGAACGCCGGTCTCGAAGTGGGGATCGAAAATATCACGTTGGATTTCCGTTACTGGGATACGGATATTGGCTTCGCGAATGGTGGCTCCGTCTGCGGTGCGACGAACCTCTGTGATACGCGCTTCGTCTTTTCGGCATCCATCTCTGTCCCCTGATTTAACGCACTAAATGACCCGGACCACCTGCTGCTTCGGTCGAGACCGTGGCTGTCGTGGCGTGTGGTCGTTTCCCCCTAGTGAACGCATGCATTAGGACGACTGGCGCCCCATCAGGCCGCCTTCTGTTTCTTCCTGGCAAGCAAGGATTGTCATAATCCTGAGGCGCGGTGGCCGCCGGCCTGGCTACATACGGCTGTCATATCCTTCGGCTATCGGTACGCGCGCGGATCAACAGAATTGATCGCCCGCAATTCCGCTTTCTTCCGCAGCGGCGGTACTGGGCGGTCAGGTCGCAGGACGCGCCAATTGCCCTCTTAGGTGCGTTCCGCGGGGCCAGAGGCCAGCTATGCGGCGCCCGACGGGCAACCCCGCTGCCGAAGGTGACGTGAGCTGGCCTCATTTCCGTTCCCCAATCGTGCACCCGCTTCGTTGGTCCACACCCAACTGTCTTGCATTGTCCCCAACTCACCGTGCCGATCTCTTGCCGTGATCCAGCGAACCAACCAATAAGAGTGAGAACGTTCCTTCAGGTGGGCGCGCCTTGATACTGATCATCGCAGGCATGGTTGCACTGACTGTGACGGCCGCCTTCTGGCTTGCCTCGCAACCGCCCGACAACAACGTTGTGCTCGACGTCGTTCCAGACGAGCCGTGTGCGTTCGGGCGCAGCATGGCATGGCTTGCCATTCGCAGCGCCAATCGCGACGCTGTCATTGAAGCTCTGGGTGTAATCGATCCAATTCCGTGCAACTGGAATTCGGGGATCGGCAGTGTCTATGACGAGGAACTCGGAGTTGCGCACGTTTTCATCACGCCGCCGGTCAAGGGCTGGACGTTTGTCGTCGGCTTGCCATTGCCGCATCCGGTGGGGTCAGGGTTCGTGGACAAGTGCACGCCCATGCTTGTCGATCTCGGGGGACGGTTTCGCGAAGTCCAGTACTTCTTCAGCTACCCGCTAATTGATTTCTACGCCTGGGCCCGTGTTCGCGGTCAGCGAATTTCGCGCGCGTTCGCCACAACCGACGAGGGGGTCATCTGGAAGAAGGGGCGGACCAGCAAGGAAGAGAATGCAATTGGCCTAAAGGCCTTTGAACTGCGCGGGGTGCGTGGTCGCCAGGGTGATGCTGGGGGTGAAATGATACTCCACCCCACCGAGGATCACGTGATGCAGTTGGCGGCGCGGTGGAGTCTCGACCCCACGCAGCTCGAGTCCCAGTCCGCTCCGGCCGTACTTGGTTGCATCGCCGTTGCTCCAGCTGCATGGCGGCCTGAACGGATCCGCAAAGTCGCATAGGGGGCCCGCAAACGGCTTCCTTCCACAGGCGCTGGGTTACACCACCAAGCAGTGTCGCTGCCGGCCCTGTGCGTCTCAGGCGGCGCGCTTTGCAAGAACGGGCTGAGTTGGCCGTGCCGCCACAATACTAATGATAACGGCAGAGTCTCTGCGGCCTGGCTTGATGATCCGTGTCATCGGCTTTGCCGACGCCAGCCGGGTGGGGCTCCGGACATAAGTTGACGTTCCAGCGGCAATCGGGATCGCGCGTCCGGGGGTTGCAAGGAAATTGCGCCGCGCAGGTTTGCGCGCACTCGCGACATTCAGCTTCGATACGGCGGCGAGGCGGGCTGCAAGAGCGAACGTGTTAGCGCGCTCGATCGTTCTTTCAGACGCTGAGATTGAAGACGCAGGTGCAGGAACCGCTCCGGCGCACTCGATCTTGACCTCAACCGGTTTGGATGCCGTAGCATCGCGGCCGGCGGGCAGCACGATGTGCGGTTCCGCGATAAACAGTGACTTGAGGACGCGCAATACGCGAACTCGAAGACTCGGATGAGCAACAGACATGACACTTCACCATTTGTGCAGGCACTAACTGACTGCCGAAACACTTGCACGGTGTTGGTAAAGGAGAGGCTAACGTTAGTCGTTCTTCGGGACATTCATTTCTGAAATCTGACCGTTTTCGTGTCGCGCTGCACAAGTGACACCCCTGGTTGTCGCCGGGGTAACGTGCGGCAGTACGAATGAGCCGGTTATTCTATGGGGTTGGCGGCAGGAAACTTTGCTTGCGCTTCTTCGATCTCGGCCAAGTCTTCGCGGTGACCCTGCGAGTCGAGGCGCAGGACCAACTCGTTGCTCGGGCAAGGATGTACAACGATACTGTTTGTCAGCCGATCAAGGGCGACTGAGGTGCAGGTGCCGGGATCAAGGCGAACCGTGCCTGCGCCTTGGGCGGCTTCGTCGATTGTCGCTGCAATGGCGCGCGCAATGGTGGTGCCCCCGCCGCGCGGGGCATTCGCATTCCACACCACATTGGAAACAAAGGTCCAAAACCCCATGGCGTGCCAGAAAAGCGCCCCGGTTAAGAACCCCAGGCTGCCCCAGACGATCGCGGTGCGGGTGTGGCGTGCGCGTAGTGGCGCTGGCCGTCTTGGCTCTCTCATACGAAGCGGAGGCGCAAGCGGCTCGACCTTCCAATGGTCCAACCGGGCTGCCCGTTTTTCCCGCTCCAACGTCTCTGGCTGCATTCTGCCGACCCCGCTTTCGGCCTGAATCACTTGACTAGTGTGCGGACGTGCAGGCCGAGCGGCAAGGCAACATTTGGGCAGGCTGTCTATTGGGCAGGGATATCCACAAGGATAACCTGCGCGCCGCGCCGAACCTTCCGATCGGAAAACCCAAGCCCTGCCTAACGAGTGTCGGGCGCATCAATGATGCGCGGCATTGGCAGCGGCTGGGCGGTGCCTTTGGGCGATGTCTTTTTGCCGCCTCCGCCGGGGTAAGGCCTCGTGGGCGGCACATACAATCGCGCCGCACGGCACAGTCTGCGCTGATTCTGATTGCTCCCGCACGACCGCGGCTGCCCGTCCTTTGTCATGCACACGTGGATTTCGCGCAGGCGATTTCCCCGCCCACAGCTCACCACGATCATGTCTGCCTTTAGCTTGGGGTTGGCCCGGACGAATTCATCGATCAATTGCCGCTGCGATACATTCTGTGGTTTTTCGGGTTTGCGGTAGCGCGCTGGGATCTTGATGCTCTCAAAGCTATTTCGAGCCAGACGATAGTATTGGGTCGGCGCGAGCCCGGAGCACGTGCCGTGCTTTTTGTATTGATAGATGACGAGGCCGCGGTTCGGCATGATGTCACTCATGGCGTCGATCACCGAATTGGGAACCCATGGCCTGGTCGCCATCCGGCAGTTTTCGGGATAGCCCCGATCGTATTGAGGCCACAGGCCGTGAAGGACGAATCCGTAGCGGCGCCCATCCCGGCGACCGCACTGGGCATCATCCCGCCGGTGCTCGGCTGTTGCACAATGGGTAGGGCTCCATGACAGTGCGAGGACGTAATATTCAAAGTCGCCTGAAACATCGTCTTGGTTCAACGGGCCGCGTTGCGCGTAGGGCGCAAGCATCGCAAGTCCCAACGCCACTGCGACAAGCAACCAAATCAGGGACTGTCGTGTGGGTTTCCATTTGTCAGTCATCACACCCGCCCGTTTAGCCGCTGGCGCGATCGGGGGAGACGTTCCCCGACGTACGAGATGACGTGGCGGTCGCATCGGCAAACTTCTCTAGGATACGCGCCCAGCTGCGCGCACCTTTTTTGAAGCTCTTGAGATTGTACTTTTCGTTGGGGCTGTGGATGCGATCGTCTTCCAATCCAAACCCAATAAGAAGGCTGTCCATTCCGAGGGAATCTCTGAATGAGCTCACGATGGGAATGGACGCGCCGCATCCCATCAAGATGGTCGGCCGGTCCCACTCGTCCTCCAGTGCGGCTGCGGCCGCGCTCATGGCGGGCATCGATGTGTCAAAGGAGATCGCCGCCCCACCCATGATGTCGCGGAATTCGGCGCTGCAATCTTCGGGCAGGTGCGCGCGCACGAAATCCTGGATTGCGGCAAGGACCTTTGTTGGGTCCTGCCCGGCCACGAGGCGGCACGTAATCTTCGCGGACGCTTTGGAGGGGATGACCGTCTTTGTCCCGACGCCTTGATAACCGCCGGAGATGCCGTTGAACTCCAGCGTCGGGCGTGACCAGAGCTGCTCTAGTGCAGAGTGGGTTCCTTCGCCTGCAGGCTTGCTGAGGCCGATGGCGGAAAGAAACGTGTCTTCGCGAAAACCGAGCGCGTTCCACTGCGCTATCTGTTCGGCAGACGGTGCCTCGACGCCATCATAGAATCCCGGAATCGTGACGCGCCCCATCTTATCGTGCATCTGCCCCAGAGTATTGACGAGCACGCGGATAGGGTTGGCCGCGGGTCCACCGTACATTCCCGAATGCAGGTCGCGTGACGGCCCGGTGATCTCCACCTCGATGGAGGCGAGCCCCCGCAGCATCGTCGTAATCGCCGGTGTGTCCTTGTCCCATTGGCCGGTGTCGCACACGAGGACGAGGTCGGCGCGCAGCTCATCGCCATGCTCGGCCAGAAACGCCGGCAAGGAGGGCGAGCCGCATTCTTCTTCGCCTTCGAAGAGGACCGACACCGCGACGGGCATTGCACCTGCGACGTCCTTCCAAGCCCGCGCGGCGGCCAGGAACGTCATCAGCTGACCCTTGTTGTCTTCTGCGCCACGCGCCACGATCACCTGTCCATTGACGGGGTCGGTCTCGATGTGCGGGTCGAACGGGGCCGACGTCCACAAATCGATTGGGTCGGGCGGCTGCACATCATAGTGACCGTAAAAGAGAACGTGCGGCATGCCCTCGGGGATCGCTGTCCGATCGTGGGCCACAACCATCGGGTGGCCGGTCGTCGCGACCACGCGCGCTTCGAACCCAATGTCGCGCAGCTCATTGACGCACCATTCGGCTGCGGCGAGGCACTCATCTTTGTAAGCGGGATCCGTGGAGATGCTCTCAATGCGCAACAGCTCGAAGAGCTTGGCAAGGTCTACATCGCTCGTATCATCGAGTTTCGCCAAAACTCGGCTGAGGTGTTCGGTCATTGCGTTTCAGCTCCCGTGCGGCCACACACTGAGCGAAGCGGCCTCTCGCGTCAAAGGTCGAGGGGCCATATTTTTTCCGGCCAATAACGATTGTGGCTCGTGGATCGGCAACCCGTCTTTCGGGGCTGGGCGGGGGCTGCTATGGCAAAGGAGAGTGGCGAACGCCTCGCACAGGTCGGGCGCGTGCCATCACCTGGAGCAATGAATATGGCAGAGCAGTCTGCAAGCGTGACACCCAAATGGGTCTATGTCTTTGCCGCCGATCGTGTGGACGGCAGAGCAGACATGAAAGACCTTCTAGGCGGAAAGGGTGCCAACCTCGCCGAAATGGCCAGTCTCGGCCTTCCGGTGCCTCCGGGGTTCACCATCACCACGGAAGTCTGTCACGCCTACTTTGCCAACGGACGCAAGCTGCCAGACGGGCTAACGCCGGAGGTCGAGGCGGCACTGCAACTCATCGGCAACGAAGTCGACGCGACATTCGGTGATGTGGAGCGCCCGTTGCTCGTCTCCGTACGTTCAGGCGGGCGCGCGTCGATGCCGGGAATGATGGATACCATTCTTAACCTCGGCCTCAACGACGAAACGGTGGAGGGGCTTGCCAAACGCTCCGGCGACCGCCGTTTTGCCTATGACAGTTACCGTCGCTTCATCCAGATGTATTCCGACGTCGTTCTCGGCGTCGACCACGGTATCTTCGAAGACATTCTAGAGAACTTCAAGAACCTCAATGGCTTCACGAACGACACTGAGCTCTCCGTCGAGGATTGGGGTGACATTATCGAGTCCTATAAGGCCGCCGTGACGGACCAACTCGGCAAACCCTTTCCGCAGGATACCGGCGAGCAGCTCTACGGCGCGATCGCCGCGGTCTTTGGCTCCTGGCAGAACGCGCGTGCCATCACCTATCGCCACCTCCACGACATTCCTGATGACTGGGGTACGGCGGTCAATGTTCAAGCGATGGTGTTTGGTAACCAAGGTGACAGCTCGGCCACCGGCGTGGCCTTCACGCGTAATCCGTCCACCGGCGAAAACGAGATCTATGGCGAATTTCTCTTAAACGCACAGGGCGAAGATGTCGTTGCCGGAATTCGAACGCCTCAACCCCTCACCGAGAAAGCGCGGCGTCTTGCAAAAGAAGAAAACCCCTCTCTTCAAGCATTGATGCCCGAACTCTTTGCTGAGCTTTCCGCCGTCTTCAAGAAGCTCGAGGCGCGTTATCGCGACATGCAGGATGTTGAGTTCACGATTGAGAACAGCAAGCTCTGGATCCTTCAAACGCGCACGGGCAAACGTACCGCGGAAGCCTCGCTGCGGATTGCCGTCGATCTCGCCCAAGAGGGCCTGATCAGTAAGCGGGACGCCGTGATGCGCGTTGTTCCGGCGAGCCTGGAACAGTTGATGCACCCGACCATCGATCCCGGCGCGAAAAAAGAAGTCATAGCGACGGGGCTACCGGCCTCTCCGGGTGCAGCAGCGGGCGAGATTGTCTTTACCGCTGAAGACGCGGAAACCGAGCGGTCGCGCGGCCGCGAGGTGATCCTCGTGCGCTTGGAGACGAGTCCGGAGGACATCCACGGCATGCATGCGGCCTCTGGAATCTTGACAGTGCGCGGCGGCATGACGAGCCATGCTGCGGTCGTGGCGCGCGGCATGGGGCGTCCTTGTGTCTCCGGTGCGGGAATCCTTCGCATCGACGAGGAGGCCGGCACGCTTCGCGCGGGCCGGCACGTTCTCAACAAGGGTGACTTGATCACGATTGACGGTGGCACCGGCCAGGTCATCACCGGCCGTGCCAAGATGCGGCAGCCGGAGCTCTCCGGCGCCTTCGCGACACTCATCAGTTGGGCGGACAAAGAGCGTCGCCTGCACGTACGTGCGAATGCAGATACGCCCCGCGACGCCCGGCTGGCGCGCGGATTTGGCGCCGAAGGCATTGGGTTGTGCCGCACTGAGCACATGTTCTTTGATCAAGAGCGCATTCTTGCCGTCCGGGAGATGATTCTTGCTGACGAGGAGGCCGACCGGCGCCGCGCGTTGGAGAAGATCCTTCCCATGCAGCGCGCCGACTTTGAGCAACTGTTCGAGGCGATGGCGGGGTTGCCGGTAACCATCCGCCTATTGGATCCGCCGCTCCATGAATTCCTGCCCAAGGAGCCCAGAGACCTCGCTGGCGTCGCAAGGGACCTGGGCGTTCCGCTTGAAAAATTAAGAGCGCGCGTCAACGACCTGTCGGAGTTCAATCCGATGTTGGGCTTCCGTGGTTGCCGTTTGGCAATTCGCTTTCCCGAGATTGCGGAGATGCAAGCTCGCGCGATCTTTGAAGCCGCCGCCAAAGTCGGTCAGAAAAGCGGTGTTGCCGTCAAGGTCGAGGTGATGGTTCCACTTGTCGCCTATCGCCGTGAATTCGACATCGTGAGGGACATCGTTCTCAAGGCGGCACGGGCCATTGAAGCGGAATCGGGTGCCAAGCTCGACTATCAGATTGGGACGATGATTGAGCTACCCCGTGCAGCGTTGCGCGGCGAGGAGCTCGCTGCAGGCGATGATGGGGCCGCCTTCTTTTCCTTCGGCACGAATGACCTCACGCAGACGAGCCTCGGCCTAAGCCGCGACGACGCAGCGCCTATTTTGGAGGCTTACGTCAAGACGGGTGTGTTCAAGGTCGACCCCTTCGTTTCACTCGACGTCTCAGGCGTTGGTGAACTTGTGCGTATCGGAACCGAACGCGGCCGCGCGGCGAACCCCGCCCTCAAGGTCGGAATCTGCGGTGAGCACGGTGGCGAGGCGCGTTCGGTGGCGTTCTTTGATGCGATTGGGCTCGACTATGTATCTTGCTCGCCGTTCCGGGTGCCGATTGCACGGCTTGCGGCCGCCCAGGCGGCGATCGGCGGCAAGACCGATGGTCAAACCGCGACGGACTAGAGCGAGATGCTATTGGGTCTGTGGGCGGGCGCTACTACCACCAGCCGCCGTGCTGGCGATCCTGCTCGTCGAGCGTCGGCTGGCGCGGACGCTTGCCTTGATAGCGCGGCATCATCAGCAGGAACAGAACGAGCGGCGGTATGATGAAGCACCATGCGATCCAGAAGGAATAATCGCGGTTTTTGACGCCCGCGAGCAGGCCCCCGATCGCCGCCGATCCGATCGCAACAAGGCCCCAGATGACGACAGCTTGCATGAAGTCCATGGGGCAATCCTATTCGGGGTGAACAACGAGCTGGGGTCGCTTGGTTCGCTGAAAGACCGCAGCGGTTCGTATTCCGCAGCCTCCATTGCGCGGCAAGTGTGGCAGAATCAAGCGCTCTTGTCTTTGGCCGTCGGCTCAAAATCGAGCCCGATATCGAGGACAGGGGCGGAGTGCGTCAACGCGCCGACGGAAATCATATCTACGCCTGTTTCCGCAATCGCGCGCACGGTATCGAGGTTAACTCCTCCCGACGCCTCCAGAAGCGCCTTGCCGTGGGCTTTCTCAACAGCCGTCTTGAGCATCGCGACGGACATGTTGTCGAGCAGGATAGCGTCCGGCTCATAGGCGAGTGCCTCATCAAGCTCTTCAAGCGATGTGACCTCTACCTCGATCTTGACCATGTGGCTTGCATGCGCGCGCGCCTGCGCGAGTGCCCGGCCCACGCCGCCTGCGGCAACGATGTGGTTGTCCTTGATGAGAATTGCATCAAACAGACCTTGACGATGATTGAAGCCGCCGCCGGCCCGAACGGCGTACTTCTCAAGAGCGCGCAGGCCCGGCGTCGTCTTGCGTGTGTCGACGATCTTGGCGCGCGTGCCCTTGACCTTGTCGACATAAGCGCGGGTCAGCGTTGCGATGCCGCTTAGGTGGCCAAGAAAGTTGAGTGCCGTACGCTCGGCGG
Source organism: uncultured Hyphomicrobium sp. (assembly GCA_964620915.1). GTDB lineage: Bacteria > Pseudomonadota > Alphaproteobacteria > Rhizobiales > Hyphomicrobiaceae > Hyphomicrobium_A. The sequence continues at coordinate 66,759 of CAZUKP010000001.1, forward strand.
TCAGGAGTGCGCGGGCGCTCCCATCAACATGTGCAATAACGCCGCCGGGGGCGACCGAGCCACCGTCAGGTATGGCGATATCGAAATCGACCTCCGGGCCGAGCATCTGGAATGCTGCGTCCGCCAATTGCAGGCCGGCGACGACTCCGGCTTTTCGCGCAGCGATAACGCCGGACGCGCGCGCCTGCGCTGGCACCGTCGCATTGGTGGTGAGATCTCCGGCACCGCCCAGATCCTCTGCGAGGGCGTCGGCCACGATTTGTTCGACGAGAAGATCGGGCAAGCACATTTCAAATCGTTCAGTGCTCAAGGGTGTGCTCCCACTTGGTGCGCCGTTTCAAGCGAACCACGCCGTGCGTCAATGTCATTGAGATCTGTGAGGGTGAGGAAGCTTCGAGCTGCCAGAGAAGGCTTCGCGTCGGGGAAATCGTTGCGGTAATGCGCTCCGCGGCTTTCCTCCCTCAACAACGCCGCGCCAGCAACAAAGCGAGCCGCAAGCGCCATGTTGGAGAGGACGCGATCGCTGTCAGCCTCACGCTCGATCTTCGCAAACGTCTTTATCGCATCCGCTAGTCCGGCCGCGTTACGTACGACGCCAACATGTCTGGTCATTGTCGTACGCAGTTTAGCAAGTGCCGCAGCGCGCCCAGTTGTTGGCTCGTTGCGGTCAGTCTCGCCGACCCGCGTCAGAGTAACGGTTGGCGTCCGGCGCCCATTTCGATCGAGGCTGCGAATCTCGTCTGCAATCCGCGCCCCGAATACGATCGCTTCCAACAATGAGTTCGACGCAAGCCGATTTGCGCCATGCAGACCAGTTGAGGTTACCTCACCCACGGCCCAGAGCCCGGGTGTGCTCGTGCGCCCCCTCTCGTCGGTTGCAATGCCGCCCATGTAATAATGGGCAGCGGGCGCGATGGGGATTAGAGCGTGTACCGGGTCGATGCCGGCAGCGCGACAAAGCGCATAGACGGTCGGGAAAGCTTCTGGGAACGCTTCGCCGATGCCTGTGCGACAGTCGAGGAAGGCGCCGCGACCAGCGGTAATCTCGTCAAAAACCGCACGGGCCACAATATCGCGCGGGGCAAGTTCAGCGCGCGGGTCGATTTTCGTCATGAACCGCTCGCCATTTGCATTGACGAGAATGGCGCCTTCGCCGCGCAGAGCCTCCGAAGCCAGCGGTGCTGGATCCTTGCCAACGTCGATCGCGGTGGGATGAAACTGCACGAACTCGGCATCGCCGATCACGGCTCCGGCGCGCGCTGCCATGGCGATCGCTTCGCCGCGCGCGTAGGCGGGGTTTGTCGTCACGGCATACAGGGCACCGATGCCACCCGTCGCCAACACGACCGCGCATGCCGGGACAAACTCAAACGCGCCATTGCCCCGCACACCGGTACGTACGAGGCGCACGCCTTCTATGCGACCGTCTGCAACAATAAGATCGTCGGCTTCGTACCCTTCCAGCACACGAATCGAGGGGGTCTCGCGAACCCGCTTAATGAGGGTTTGCATGATGCTCGCACCCGTGCGGTCACCCGAAACGTGCACAATCCGGCGCTTGGAGTGGGCCGCTTCCTTGCCGAGAAGAAACCGCCCCTTGTCGTCGCGGTCGAAGGGCACGCCGTAGGCCGCGAGATCTTCGATGCGTGCTGGCCCCTCCTCGGCGACAAAGCGCGCAACATGTTCATCGACGATGCCCGCACCGGCCGCAATCGTATCGGCTGCATGCGCGGCCGGGCTATCGTCTGGCCCCACGGCTGCCGCGATCCCGGCCTGCGCCCAACCGCTTGAAGCGCCCTTGCCCAGAGGGGCCGCGGCCAGCACGGTAACGTGCATCGGCGCAAGCTTCAGCGCCGTGAAGAGGCCGGCAAGGCCTCCTCCAATAATTACGACATCGCCGTGCGCGCCGAGCTTGTCTTGCGCAGCCGCGCGGAATTTAGTGCGTCTCGGGGACTCGGCGGGCGCTCTCATCAAGGCATCAGTTGTGAACATTCAACATGCGCTCGACGGCGCGGCGTGCCTTCTTGGCAATCGCGGGGTCGATGGTGACCTCGTGCTGCATGTCGGTCAGCGCCGTGTAGATGTTCTCAAGACTGATGCGCTTCATGTGCGGGCACAGATTGCACGGCCGGATAAACTCGACATCGGGCGCCTCAACGGCGACGTTCGACGCCATCGAGCATTCCGTAATCAGCGCGACCTTCTTGGGTTGATTGGTCTTCACCCACTTGATCATCGCCGACGTCGAGCCGGTGAAGTCGGCAACGTCCAGCACGTCCGGCGGGCATTCGGGATGCGCGATGATCTTCGTGCCGGGATCGGTGGCACGGATTTCCGCGATCTCCTTGGCCGTGAAGCGTTCGTGCACCTCACAGTGACCCTTCCAGGCAATGATCTCCACGTCGGTCTTCGTCTGCACGTACTTGGACAGATACTCATCGGGAATGAGCAGCACGCGCGGCGCGCCCAGACTCTCGACAACCTTCACGGCGTTCGAGGACGTGCAGCAGATATCGCACTCTGCTTTCACCGCTGCCGAGGTATTCACATAGGTGACGATGGGCACGCCAGGATACGTCTCGCGCAGCATGCGCACATCCTCGGGCGTGATCGAGGCCGCCAACGAGCACCCCGCTCTCATGTCGGGAATGAGCACCGTTTTGTCGGGGCTCAATAGTTTGGACGTCTCGGCCATGAAGTGCACGCCGGCTTGCACGATGACGTCGGCATCCGTACGCGCGGCCTCCTGGGCAAGCTGCAGGGAGTCCCCGCGGAAATCGCCCACGCAATGAAAGATCTCCGGCGTCATGTAGTTGTGCGCCAGGATAACGGCGTTGCGCTGTACCTTGAGTCCGTTGATTGCCTTGATGAGCGGCGCGTAGTGCGGCCATTCCATCGGCGTCACCACGTGTTTCACACGGGCGTAAAGCGGCTCCATCTCGCGCGCGAGTTCGAGTGTGAACTCCGGCACAGGCACGTTGACTCTCTTGGGGTTGACGCGCGCTGAAGCGCCACGGGCCTCGGGAGTGCGGGTCTCGATGTAGGTCATATCGTGCTTGTTCCTTTGCGTTCGATATACTCATCTTGAGTATAAATAGACCACGAAACAAGCCGGCCAGCGGCCGGTTATCTTCTATATAATGCTCATTTTGAGCATTCCAAGCTGGATCTAATGATATGTTAACTGCGCCGCCTTGGCCACCAAATATTGCGGCGCGGCAGGTCGGATTTCGTCGCTGGGGCCGTCCAAGTGCGATGTTAGCCGCGGCCGGGCTTCACGCGTACGCCGGGCGCCGGGCGCTCCAGCAGAACCTCGCGACGGAACCGGTAGAGTTTTGCCGGCCGTCCGCCCGTGCGCATTTTCACTTGGCCCGTTGGCTCCACAAGACCCGCGCCCTCTACCAGACGGCGGAAGTTCTGCTTGTGCAGGTGGGGCCCGAGGATCGCCTCCACCGTGCGCTGGAGCTCGAACAGCGTGAATTCTTCCGGCATCAACTCAAAGATCACCGGCCGGTACTTGATCTTGGCGCGCACGCGCCCCATCGCCGTTGCAAGGACCCGGCGGTGATCGAAAAGCATGGGGGTGCCAAGCCGGGGACGCTCATCCCACACCCGCGCAGCCTCGCGCCCATCGCGCTTCGATTCCTCGACCAACCCAGCCTCGTAGAGCAACTCATAGCGGTCGAGGACCTTCTCCTCGTCCCACGCCGCACCCTCAAATCCGAAGCAAATGCGCACGCGCTCTTGGCGGCTAATGGGGTGCGTCGGTGTTGGGCGCTGACCCGGCCGTGCGGCCCATTCGCGTAAGCGAGGTTCAATTGCGGTTTCCAGAATGGCGGGCCGCCCCGTGCGCCAGTCTTCCCACGGGAAGTAGTGATACCAGCTGCGCCAGGTGCCGCGGTCGGGTTTGAGCGTGCCTTTGGCCTGTGTCAGGGCCAGATAGCCAATCGACACCACGTGAGGCCCGACGTCTCCGGGCTCGGCATGCCGCCCGCGATCCCCGAACGTATAGAGCTGTTCGGCATACCCGAGTTCAAGCCCGGTCTGCTTCAGGACCCAAGCCCGCAATCCGATCTCGAACGTGCGATGCTCAATCGGTGAAAAAGTCCCGAAGGGCAGGCCGTCTGTTGCGCCGGCCACGTCAGGCTCCCCCTGAATGACAAGCACGACTGGTTCGCTGTCGGCCACGGCAACGATTGCGGCGTTCAAACCGATTTCGACGGCAGCCCGCTGCGTCGGGGAGGTCTGGCCCGGCGCTCGAGCGGATTGATAGGCCGCTGAGCGCTTCAGCTGAGTGGGCGAAGTCATAGAGTGGCTCCGATCGCTGCTATTCCCGCTTCGCTGATCGTTGAGCTAGAACCCGAACGTGGCGCTTTTCTGATTTCGGCGTGCTGAACCCTGGTTGGGCGTTGCAAAAACCTGAGGCGCCACCTTCAAGTACGCGGGGCTAATGCCCGAAAAAGCGCAAGAAATCGCTGTTGAGCCTCGTCGGCCGGAATTGGCACAAGAGTTTCGAGCGTGGCGAGAACACCCGGCGCCAGCCCCTGTGGCCTGCCAAAGAACCTGGTGGCTTCGTCCAGTCCAAAGCCGGCCAGCTTTGTGGCCTCGTAGAACGCTGCCACCCGATCGGCTGCCTTGATTTCGGCACGAATGGCAATTGGCGCCTCAGCTGGCAGCCCAAATCGAACATGAATCGCCGCAAGCAGACGCAACTCGAAGGCTCTGTAGTCGAGCCCGATCGCCGTTTTGAACGGGCTGATGAGGTCTCCGATGACGTATTCGGCCGAATCATGCAGTAGCGCGGCGAGCCGCCACTCAGCTGCCCAATCTGGGTTGCGAGACCGCGCAATCTCTTCGACGAGCAGCGAGTGCTGGGCGACGGAAAAGGCGTAATCTCCAACCGTCTGGCCGTTCCAGCGCGCCACGCGCGCCAATCCGTGCGCAATGTCCTCGATCTCGATGTCGCTGGGCGATGGGTCCAGCAAGTCGAGGCGCCGGCCAGAGAGCATACGCTGCCAGGCACGAGCCGGTGGCGCGCTCGCGTCAAACTTCTCGGGCGTTGTCGGAGCCTTCTTCATTCGTTCAACCGGCTTTCAAGGCACTCGCGTCTAAAGCGCGTTGCTGTTTCGCGCAAGGCGCATGCCGGTGACAGCTCACGAGATGATCGTTCACCATACCGGCTGACTGCATGAACGCGTAAACCGTCGTCGGGCCGACAAAGCGAAAGCCTTCATCTTTTAGTGCGCGCGAGATCCGCCGGGACAGGGGGGTGTCGGCTGGCACGTCCGCCATTGTGCGATAGCGGTTTTGGAGCGGGCCCTTGTCGAGAAATCCCCAAAGGAATGCACGCAACGACGTGCGCTCGGCAAGTCGCGCGTAAGCTTGCGCGTTGTTGATGGTCGCTTCGATCTTGGCGCGATTGCGCACGATGCCCGCGTCCTTCATCAGCCGCGCCACATCACGTCGTCCATAGCGCGCCACGCGCTCGAGATCGAAGTTGTCGAACGCGCGCCGGAAGTTCTCCCGCTTTTTGAGGATCGTTAGCCAAGAAAGGCCCGCCTGAAAGCCTTCAAGGCAGAGTTTTTCGAAGATGGCGCGGTCATCGGTGAGGGGCAGTCCCCATTCCTCGTCGTGGTAACGCTCATAGATGGTATCCGCGATGCCGGGCCACGGGCAGCGCTTAAGGGCGGCTTTGCGCGCCCCTGTCACTTGCTCGCTCCTGCCGCCTTGGGTTCGAGCGCGAACTGCGCCCACTTTGGGAGTGCTATTCGGATCGGTACGCCACCGGCCTGAAGTGTCTCACCCTTCTGGCTTGCCTCCGCCGCACGATCGAGCCGCAACAGCGCCAGCCCCTTCTCGCCGGAGACAGAGCCCACCGTGCCGATGCTTGCCGTGCCGCCCACAACGTCAGTGCCTGTTCGCGGTAGTGCACCGTCTCCAACGATCGGCACCACGCGTTTGCGCGTCGAACCGCGATGTTGCATGCGCGCGATGACTTCTTGGCCGACAAAACACCCCTTCTTGAAGCAAACGCCATTGAGCTGATCGAACAACGCCTCGTGCGGATATGTGTCGCCAAACGCGTAGTCCCGGCCACCCTCAGGGACACCCTGCTCTATGCGATGGGCGTGATAATCGTCCTGTGTTGCCGCCTGCGTTCCTTCCCCACCCAAGGCCCAATCCGATCCCAAGGTGACGAGTTCGCGGCCACCCATTTCGGGCAGCCTTGGATCGACAAAGTAGAGAGGCTGCTTGCGTTCGGAATGGGGATGATAGAGGCCATCCCAGAATGCAGCGACCGTGTAGTCGGATGAGACATCCGTGATGTCAGCTTTCACCCGCAGCTTGTACATGTTGACCCGGTCGGCCAGTTCCCGGGCTTTGTCTTTTGCAATTTCGAGAAGAAAACCGTCAGGCGCCTTCACCACGAAGAAGTCGAATAGGATTTTGCCTTGCGGCGTGAGCATCCCCGCATGTATGGCCGGCTGCGTGTGAAGCAGCCCCATGTCGTTGGTGATAATGCCTTGAAGCAGCTTTTCGGCCTCCTCACCCACAACCGCGACAACGCCACGGTCGGGTAGGAGCACCATTTTGGTCTCAGTCATGGTATCCCCGCTCCGGATACAACCGGTGCCTCGTTACGTAGGCAGGCAATAAAGCACAGACAAGCACAAGAGGCGGCATGATCGGAAGATTAGATCTGGTCTTGAAAGGCGGGACCGTCGTCAACCACGATGGCACAGGCGTGCGCGATGTCGGAATTCGCGATGGGCGCATCGTCGAAATCGGGGCGATTGATGTCGGCACGGCCGCGGAAACACTTGACGTTACGGGGCTCCATATCCTGCCTGGCGTCATTGACAGCCAGGTCCACTTTCGGGAACCGGGGCTGGAGCACAAAGAGGATCTGGAAACGGGCAGCCGTGGTGCCGTCCTTGGCGGCGTTACGGCCGTTTTTGAGATGCCTAATACCAAGCCCCTGACGACGAGCGCCGAAACGCTTGCCGATAAGGTCTCTCGCGCGCGAAACCGCATGTTCTGCGACTTTGCCTTTTACGTCGGCGGCACGCGGGAGAACATCGGCGAAATTCCTGAGCTGGAGCACCTTGAAGGTTCGGCCGGCATCAAGGTCTTTATCGGTTCGTCGACCGGCGACCTTCTGGTCGACGATGCGCCATCCTTGGAGCAGATCGTTGCCAAACTCTCGCGCAGGGCGGCCTTCCACTCAGAAGACGAGGCGCGACTGAAGGAGCGTATGCATTTGCGCCGCGAAGGCGATCCGTCCTCGCATCCCGAGTGGCGCGATGAGGAGGCGGCACTGATTGCGACCAAGCAGCTCGTCGCACTTGCCGAGAAACACAAGAGACGCATCCACGTGCTGCATATTTCCACGGCTGCCGAGATGGCCTTCCTTTCGGATCACAAGGCTTGGGCAAGCGTTGAGGTGACGCCGCATCATCTGACACTCGTGGCGCCGGACTGTTACCGCGAGCTGGGCGCGTACGCACAAATGAACCCGCCAGTGCGCGATGATCGCCATCGCCAAGCCATCTGGGCAGGATTGTCATCGGGTGTCGTCGATGTGCTGGGGTCGGACCACGCGCCCCACACGCGCGAGGAAAAAGAGCATCCTTATCCTGGCTCGCATTCAGGGATGACGGGCGTGCAAACGCTCGTTCCCATCATGCTCGATCACGTCAATGCCGACAAGCTTACGCTCGAACGTTTCGTTGATTTGACGAGCCACGGTCCACAACGCCTCTTTGGTGTCCGATCCAAAGGGCGTATCGCGGCTGGCTATGACGCAGACTTGACCATCGTCGACATGAAGCGGTCCGAGACGATCACCAACGACTGGATCGCGAGTAAGTGCGGGTGGTCGCCGTATCACGGCCGCAAGGTCACCGGCTGGCCGGTCGGGACGCTCGTGCGCGGCCGCAAAGTGATGTGGGATGGTGAGATCCTCGGGCCGGCGCAAGGCCAGCCCGTCGGATTTCTTGAGGGCACTTGAGCGGCTAGAACGACTGCGCGGATGCGTGCTTCTTCTGTTGAGCGATTGGTGCCGTGGTGATGGCTTCGGGCAAGTTCTTGACCACCGTCACCGGCGTGCCGACGTCAACCAGACTGGCAAGGTGAACCACGTGTCTGTTCAACATGCGAAAGCACCCTGACGAGGCGGCCAGCCCGATGGTCGAGGCGTCGTTGGTTCCATGAATGCGGTAAAGCGTCTTGCCAAGATAAAGTGCTTTGGCGCCGAGGGGATTTCGAACGCCGCCCCGCATCTTGTCAGGGAGCTTGCGATCGCGCGCAATCATCTCTTTGGGAGGATGCCAATCCGGCCAGTCGGCGATCCGGCTGATGGCTTCCGTCCCCGTCCAGGTAAAGCCTTGGCGCCCCACTGAGATGGGATAGACGTAGGCCTCGCTGTCGGAAAGAACGAAGTAGAGCTTGCGTCCAGCCGTATCGATGACGATCGAGTTGGGCGCGAAGTTGCTCTCGAACGCAATTGTCTTCGGTGCCTCGGGAGCGACGTACGGACGGCCTCCGCCACCGATGACGCGGGCGCGCCGCTGACGCGGCTCGTAATAGTCATCATCCCAGCCGCCGCCCCAATTCGGCTGATTTCTATAGTTGGGCTGGCGGCGCTGCGGCTTCTCCCAAAACGGCGTTTGGCCGTCGCGCTCCCATTGGTTAAACCACTGGGCCGATGCGGGCGCCGGCCATGTCACGGCTGCGGTCAGAACAGCAAGCAGAGCGATACGAGAGTTCATTTCGGCGATCCTTTCTTACGCGAAACTGAAGGATCAGGGTCCATAGTACGCGAAGTTTGGCGCACGGGCTCACAAGGTTGGTGCACGGTCATTAATGTGGGAACGTCAGGCCAGATCACAAGTTCCAGCATGTTTGGGCGACGAGCCTTGCGCCGGTATCCATCTGGCCCGTGGATTGTGAGCGTAAGCGCGCACCCCGATAGACAAGAACGGACCCCACCGGTACCTATACGGGAAGGCGAATCAAGCGCAGCTCGGTGAGAGAAGGCATCGGCGAACTCCGGCGTTGCGACAGGAGATGAGCCGAGAGGTGCCGCGCAGTTTGACGCAGCGCGGCGTTGCAACTGGTGTCAAGATCTCAGGCCTTCTGCCGCGCGCCACGCCGCGGATAGCGACGTGGCCGACAGGGACGCGCATGGACTTACTTCCCAACCCACTCATCATCCCCATTGGAGTTGTCATAGGTGTGCTGGTGTCCGCCCCCGTTGGTCCCGTCAATGTGCTGTGCATTCAGCGCGCGATTGAGCGTGGTTTTTGGGGTGGCATCGCTGCCGGCCTCGGCGCGATGCTGGGCGACGGACTCATCGCATTGTGCGCAGCGCTGGGCGTAGGTGCGATCTCCGGCGCCGTGCAGTATTATCGCACGCCCATTCAGATCGTGGGCGGCCTCGTTCTCATGGCTTTCGGCTTGAAATTGTATTTTCAGTCGCCGCGGAACGTGCCGGTTGCATCTGACGAAACGCAAGCCGAAACGCTGCGCGACTTCATGTGGGATATACCGCAGACGTTTTTTCTCACGATCACGAACCCCGGCGCCGTTCTAGGATTGTTTGCGATCTTCGGCGGCATCTCCACCTTCGTGGAAGTCTCCAGCCACATCGATGCGCTGACCATTGTTGCTGCCGTCATGGGTGGCAGCTTTGCATGGTGGTTTGGCCTGTCGCACCTGATCGGGCACTTCCGCCATCTCGTCACCGAGAAGCGATTAGGGCTTATCAATCAAACGGCCGGAGCGCTGTTGTTCGGCTTCGGCGTGCTGCTCGTTGGCGAGATTGCCTGGAAATTTTCCAGCCTGAGCTGACTTTCGCGCTTTACTGTCGTGTGCGATGCAACGTGAACTCGCCAAGGAGGATGCGTTCCTCCAGTCCGCGCGCCATCGATTGGACAGCCTCCTCGCCGAACAGAGCAACGAGGTCGGTGAGCGCAGTAAACATCGCGGCATAAGCCATCTGTTCTGGCGGCACGCCGTTTTCGGTGCCTTCGTCCCACGCCTGCAAGATGAGATTGAGCGCTTGCGAGCTGGTATCGTCCCCATCCAAAAGCTCGAATGATCGCATGAATGTCCCCCGTGTCGCCTGCGACGGCACGCAAATGGCCCTCCCCAAAAGGGACGGCGCGTTGGTGCTGACGCAAGCAATTTAGAACCCCCCACGTGCCTCATTAGCATGGGTCGATCAAAGAGCGAGCCTTGGCGGGATTCAAAGTAAACGGGCAGTCCGCGCACAGAGGATCAAGGCACGGATTTGACCAGCCTGTCGGCGATCTGCGTCCCCTCGGTCAGGAACCGGTTGATGACGTTCTGGGCCGACGGGCTGCAGGTATTATACGTGCGGCTATAGCTGCGATAACCCTTATTGAAGTTGCGTGTGAGTTGGGCGCGCCGCAGGGCCGTGGAGCCTTCGGACTTCACGAGTTCGCTCATGCGCTCGCGCCATAGCTGCCCCTCATCGGCCCCGCACAGCTCGCGCAAATAGTGCACGGCGCCCAAGATTTCGGCGAGCCGGAACAGTTGCAGATCATAGGGCTTGGTATCGCCGGGGGCAGCGTGCACACGCCCGGCGCCAAGTGCGCCAAATGCCATCGCGAGCGCAAGGCTGAAGGCCATCGCCCGTCGCCTGCGCCCACGCGCAAATGTTTGCAAAACGGTTATGCTTGCTGACACGGCGCGCGCCCCTTTCATCGGCTCAGGTTTGCATTGATTCTAGGCGCTCGTGCGACATTCGGCGATGGGACCCCTGCGCCATTTCTCGGCTTGTGCGCTTTTTTTCGATTAGTGCGCCACCGCGCCTCGCGCAAGGCCCCATGCGCGCGCACCTCAAGCGCTTCTCACTCGTCCCATTGCGCAGTAGGCTTGCCCACCATGTGTTCACGCTACAGCCTCACCTCGCCCCCCGAAGCGGTTCGCAGCTATTTCCGCTACGACAACGAGGCGGTCTTTCCGCCCCGCTACAACATCGCGCCCTCCCAACCCGTCGCCATTGTTCGCACCACGGTGAAGGGCGGACGCGAACTTGCCCTCGTGCGCTGGGGGCTGATCCCCTCCTGGGTGAAGGACCCGCGCGATTTCCCCACGCTCATCAACGCGCGCGGCGAAACAGCGGCCGAGAAGCCGTCGTTCCGCGGCGCCATGCGCCATCGCCGCTGCCTCGTGCCAACGGACGGCTTTTACGAGTGGACAGGCGCGCGCGGTGCCAAACGGCCGTTCCTCGTTCGTCCGCGCACAGGCGGTCCGATGGGCATGGCGGGCCTCTATGAGCAATGGCTTGGCGCCGACGGCAGCGAAGTCGAGACGATGGCGATCCTCACGGTCGTGGCCAATCGCGCGATGGCGTCGCTGCATGACCGTATGCCGGCCATCATCGCACCCGAACACTTCGACGCGTGGCTTGACTGCTCGTCAGGCTCCGCAAAAGACGTCAAGGCCCTGCTTGCGCCCGCGCCAGATGATTTGCTCGAACTCATCGAGGTCAGCCGCCAGCTCAACAACCCGCGCAATGAAGGCCCGGAAGTGCAAGAGCCCGTCGCAGCGCCGTCAGAGTAGCTTGCCCGGATTGAGGATGCCCTTGGGATCGAGCGCGGCCTTCACCGTGCGCATCAGCTCAAGTTCGACCGGGCTCTTGAACTGCTGCAGCGCTGCGCGCTTCATTTGTCCGATCCCATGCTCGGCCGAGATCGATCCGCCCATCGCCGCCACGAGGCCATGCACGGCATCAGCCATCGGCTCCCAAAGCCCCAGAAACTTTGCCCTGTCCATGCCGTCGGGCTGCGTCACGTTGAAGTGCACGTTTCCATCGCCGAAGTGTCCAAACACCACCGGCCGCGCACCGGGACACACCTTTTCGACAATCGGTGTGACGCGCTCCAGAAACTCCGGGATAGACGCAACCGGCACCGAGATATCGTGCTTGATGGACCCACCTTCGGGCTTTTGTGCTTCGGAAGCCGTTTCGCGCAACCGCCACAGGCCCTGAGCTTGAGCCAGCGATCCGGCGATGACCCCATCGCTGATCACACCATTTTCGGCGGCTTCAGCCAGCAACCGCTCCATCGCTGCGAGCGCATTGCCCTCCGGACCGGCGTCCGAAATCTCTATCAGCACGTACCAGGGTGCTGCGTCCGGCAAGGGCAGTTTTGTGCCAGGGATGTGTTTGAGAACGAGGTCGATGGTGAAGGCGCTCAGAAACTCGAACGCTGTCAGTCCCGCGTGGGCTTGCGCCTCGGCCATGCGAAACAGTTTGAGTGTGTCGGAAGGTTTGCGAAGTGCCACGAAGGCAGTCGCCTTGTCGGGCAACTGAGAAAAGAGCTTCAGCGCCGCCGCCGTTATGACGCCGAGCGTTCCCTCCGACCCGATGAAGAGATCGCGCAAGTCATATCCCGTGTTGTCCTTCTTGAGTGTCCTGAGACCATCCCACACCCGGCCATCCGCCAAAACAACCTCAACACCAAGCGCCAGGTTGCGCGCATTGCCGTAAGCGAGCACGCCAACACCGCCTGCATTGGTCGCCAGAACACCGCCGATTTGACAACTTCCCTCCGAGGCGAGGCTCAAAGGGAAGTACCGGCCCGCATTGGCCGCAGTCTCCTGCGCTTCAGCAAGGGTCACACCGGCTTCGACAATCATCGCGCCGCCGGCGGCATCGACCTGGCGCACGCGTTTCAGTCGGGCAACCGAGAGGACAATTTCGCTCCCGCGTTCTGAGGGGATCTGGCCGCCGACGAGCCCAGTGTTTCCAGCCTGAGGTACGACGGCCACCCGGGCCTCGTTGGCAATTTGGAGGATGCGCGCAACCTCATCGGTGGAGCCTGGTTTGAGGACAACGGCCGCGCGTCCCACATACCGATCGCGCCATTCGCGCAGATAGGGGCGCTGCTGCTCAGGATCTACCAGAGCGTTTTCGGGCCCGACGATCGCCACGAGCCTTTGTAGGGTCTCTTCAGACGCCGGACTTAGAAGTGCGCGATGAGGTGACGTTTCGGTCATGATCTGGCCAATCTGGCAGCAAAGTCAGCGACTTTCGGCGGTCCACGGCAAACCTGTTGCATAAGGGCGCCAAATAAAACCTTTCTTTACTTTAGGCATTCACCATCTGGACACTATTCATTAAGCTAATCGCCGTTCGAGTACGGGGGTTTTGCGTTCATGCGACAAGTGATTGCGTGTCTGGCGCTCGCCAGCGTGTCGTTGGCTGCGTCCTTTGCCATTGCGGAAGGTTGGCCCGACCAGCCTGGTCCGGTCGAACTTGCCGCCAAAGGCTCCAGTCCCACGGGGACACCGCCGAAATCGGGCGTTTTGCTGATCCGTCATTCTGAGTGATCCCCAGCGACAGTTAGGACCCAATTTCTGCTCGTCAGCGCGGCGCGGCTGCGCGCGCAAGCCTGTCGTTGATTGCCTCGCCGAGGCCCTGGTTCGGGATCGGCATGACCGCAATTGTCACAGGCTCCGATTTATCCATCATACGAAGTGCGGCGAATAATTTGGCGGCGGCTTCGATGAGGTCGCCCGTTGGGCTGAGATTGATGACGCGCCCCGCAGTTGAAGGGACATCGGGCCCGAAGGCGAGCAGGGCTTCCTCACTTTTGACATCGGTTGCATTGAGCCGCACGCGCGCGTTGGGCGCATAATGGCTGGCGAGCTGGCCCGGTGCTTGCGGTTGCGCGTCGTCGGACAGCGCCCGGCGCAGGGGCTGACCAAGCACAGCTTCGATCGTCTCCGCAGGTGTTACACCAGTGCGCAGCATTACGGGCTCATTTCCCGTTGCGTCGAGAATGGTCGATTCCAGACCATGCGCCGTCGGGCCACCATCGAGAATCAACGACACGCGCTCGCCGAGATCGGTTTGGACGTGCTCAGCAAGCGTCGGGCTCACGTGCCCGGACCGGTTTGCCGACGGAGCGGCGACCGGGCGTTCTGTCGCGTGCAGCAGACGGTGGGCGATGGGATGATCGGGCGCTCGCAGTGCTACCGTTTCGAGACCGGCCGTTGCGAGATCGGAAATTGTCGACTGTGCGCTCTTTCGCACAACAAGCGTGAGCGGTCCTGGCCAGAACGCTTCAGCCAACCGAACCGCGAGCGGCGTGAACATGCCATGTTCTTGGGCGTGGGCGACGTCGATCACGTGGACTATCAGCGGGTTGAACTGCGGTCGTCCTTTGGCTTCAAACACGGCTGCAACGGCTCGTCCGTTCGTCGCATCCGCCCCAAGCCCGTAAACGGTTTCAGTTGGAAAGGCCACGAGCTGTCCCGCGCGCAAGTGGTCAGCGGCCACACGGATTGCCTCGTCCGTCGCCTTTACGATTCCCATGCTGCGTCGCCCCTTTTTCGCGTTGTCACGCTTCTCTTACCCGCTCGGGCTGAATTCTGTCCAAACTGTGTGTAGGGTTCCTCACTGAATTCGAAAGGACGCACGCAGTTGGTCTTCAGAGTTGGCAATATTGTTGTTTGCAGCGCGCTCGCCCTCATCCTCTTGGCTTTGGGCGCGCCCGGGGCGCATGCCAACTGGCTCACCAAGTTGACGGGTGAAGCTGGTTGGTCGAGCGGCGATACGGCGACGTCGGGCGTTCGTGCCCTTGATCGCGCGAGTGCTCATATCACGGCCCTCGCAGTGGCTGAGGGTGCCGTACTTGCCGCGCACCTGACGCCGGAAGGACATTGGAAGTTCGTCAATCGCGACGGTGAGGTCTTTACGGCCGCTACAGCCGACGAGATGCAGCGTGTGGTGCCAACTTTGTTGCCCGATGCGTCGATCGGAACCAAGTTGACGATCTACCTGACGGAGGACAGCGTCTTTGCCGATCGCGCGCTGCTGGCGGACCTACCCGCTGACGCCGCGCTCTACATCGTCGCGGGAAACGAGAGCTTTCGTTTGCTCAGACGTTGGCGCCAGGGCGCCGAGCGGCTCTACGCCGAAGTGCGCCCTAATCTCATCATCGAACTGAATGAGCAGGGTTTGTTTGACGAGGCGCTTGCCCAGTTGGAGCGCCCATTGAGCCGTTCCAACATCCGCACGCTGGCTCTGGAGCCTGGAGGGCCGCAGGCACTTTCGTCTCACCCGGCGTTTGAGCCGGGCCAAAGGACCGTTCTTGTCGACCTGGTTGACCCTGGCAGTCTGCAATCTGCCTTTGGCTCTGTGCGTGGGCAAACTCTACTCGTGACAGGGCGCCGGGACGGCGGTCAGTTGTACTTTCGTCCGTCGAGTGGGCCCGAGCAAAGCATCAAGATCCAATCGCTCGTCGATGCCGCCCGAGCGGCTGACGTCAATCTTATCATCTTAAATACACCCTCAGCGCGCCAGCCGGGTGGCCGCAACTGGTTGTGGCAACGCTTTGAATTCGATGGTCTCGATTTGGCGCTGAAGCGCGCCACGTTGGCCGATTTTCTCGATGCCCTGGCCGCAAACCACGGCCAATACATTGTGTCGGTCTCGCGCGAAGGCAGCGACCGCTTTTTCATTCTTGCGATGCCGGACAACCAGAGCGGCGAACCTCTCACGGGGCTTTTGGGCGAGTGGCTGAGCGAAGCAGCCACGCACATCACGGGTAGTGTGGCCACCGACGGTGTCCAGATTCACGCGCTGAGTGAATCGCGACAAACAGAGCTGGATCGGCGCATCATTCCTTGGATTCCGTCCGACTATCAGATCGCCTATCTCATTGCCGTTGCAGCGGGCCTGCTCGGCTGGCCAGTTGCGCGAAGCTGGTGGGCGCGTATTTGGCCTCCAGAGCGGCGCGAGGAATATACCGGGGCAACGGGTTTCCGCGCTGCGCAGTCGGCACGTTTCGTCGCCTTTGTGCTGGTGTTCTTGCCCGTCGTTGGCATTCCCGCGCTGATCTTCTCGCTGCTCTTGTATCTCGCCGGTTTCGCCGCGCGGTTGATGCGTTATGTCCGAAAGCTGTTCGATCGCCCCGAGCCGAAGGCAGGATGATGTGTTCAGGTCATTAGGGCGGCCATCAAATTCAATCGTTCAACATGAGGTGAAACGTGGCGGCCCTGCGAGATAAGACGCTCTTCATCACGGGAGCCAGTCGCGGCATTGGCCTTGCCATTGCGCTGCGTGCTGCAGCTGACGGTGCGAATGTCGCCATCGTGGCAAAGACGCAGGAACCCAATCCAAAGCTTGAGGGCACCGTTGAGACGGCGGCATCTGCCGTCGAGAAGGCTGGCGGGAATGCGCTCTCAATTCCTTGCGACATTCGCTTCGAGGATCAGATCGAGGCGGCTGTTGCTGCAACGTGCGATGCCTTCGGCGGGATCGACATCTGCATCAATAACGCGAGCGCTCTCTCCCTTGGCCGCATCGAGGAGACGTCTCAGAAGCGCTTTGACCTCATGATGAGCGTCAACGCACGAGGCACGTTCCTAACAACCAAGGCCTGTCTGCCCTACCTCAAACAAGCGGAGAACCCCCACGTCCTTGTCATCTCGCCACCGCTTGATCTGAAGCCGCACTGGTTTGCAGGACATGTCGCCTATTCGATCTCGAAGTACGGCATGAGCCTGGTCGTTCTGGGCCTTGCAGAGGAGTTCAAGCCAAACGGCATTGCGGTCAATGCGCTTTGGCCGCGAACGACGATCGCCACCGCGGCAATCCGCAACATTCTGGGAGGCGAGGAGGTCATGCGCATGAGCCGCCGGCCCGAGATTGTCGCGGATGCGGCCTATCTGGCGCTTCGGCAGCCGTCCAAGACGTTTACGGGTCAGTTCCTGATCGACGATACGTTCCTGTACGAGATGGGGGGCGTGAGAGACTTCGAGAAATACGCCGTCGAGCCCGGTGTGCCGCTTGCCCCCGACTTCTTCGTTCCTGCCGACAGTCCGCCGCCGCCGGGTATAATCATTGCAGATGATCTTGAATTGACCTGAGGCCACGTGAGCTAGTGCAAAGCTGGCGCGGATTTACCTTCTCGCCAGCGCTCGTTGCCGCCCCGGCTATGGCCGTTTGCACCGATGGCGCTAACATGGTCACTTAAGGCGACAAAAGCGCAAAAGAGCCCACGTCCTTCATGGCCACACTCCTCATCACACACCCTTGTTTCGTCAACCACGATACTGGCCGCGGTCACCCCGAGCGCGCCGATAGGATGCGTGCAATCGACAATGTGTTGGTGCACGACGTCTTCATCGATCTCGTGCGCGAGGAAGCCCCCTTACGCGATGATGTGGAAGACCAAATCAAACTCGCCCACCCTGAAGACTACCTCGAAAAGATCCGCGCGATTGCTAAAGGGCCGATCAACGGGACACGGCACGTCGATGCAGACACGGTGATCTCTACCGGGTCGTGGGAGGCGGCGCTACGCGCGTGCGGTGCTGGGCTTCATGCCGTTGATGCCGTCATGGATGGGCGGGTCGCGAATGCGTTCTGTCAAGTGCGTCCGCCTGGACACCACGCGGAGTCCCATCGTGCGATGGGTTTTTGTCTATTTTCGAACGCGGCGATTGCGGGGCTCTATGCGCGCGCGAAGCACGGTGCAAAACGCATCGCCGTCGTTGACTTCGACGTCCACCACGGTAACGGCACCCAAGAGATCTTCTGGTCGGACAAAGATCTGTTTTATGGTTCCACCCACGAAATGCCGCTCTTTCCCGGCACAGGTGCTGTCAGTGAGACCGGCGTCGACAGCAATATCTGCAACGCACCCTTGCGGGCCGGCGATAGCGGTGAGGCGTTCCGCGAAGCCTTCGAATCGCGCATTCTCCCCGCACTCGACGCGTTTGCTCCTGATCTGCTTTTGATTTCGGCCGGGTTCGATGCGCACGAGGCCGACCCTCTTGCAAACGTGCAGCTAGTGGAAGGTGACTTCATGTGGGCCACGGAGAGACTTGCCGCTGCCGCCAACAAACATTGCGACGGTAAGATCGTGTCGCTGCTCGAAGGGGGCTACAATCTGAACGCTCTGGCAAAGTCAGTTGCGGTTCATGTGAAAACGCTAATGGACGTTGGCACATAGGTGCGCTGATTTGCGTACATGCCGACATGAACGTGCGGCAAAATGGACATGAACATGGTCAAAGCCGGTACCAAGCACGCCGATATCAAGGACATGAACTTCGAGCTGGCGCTCAAAGAACTGGAAACCATCGTCAGCCGGCTGGAGCGCGGCGACGTGGAATTGGAAGAGTCTATCGCGATTTATGAGCGCGGGGAGCTCCTCAAAGCCCATTGCGACCGGCTTTTGAAGCAGGCTGAAGCAAAAGTCGAAAAATTGGCCTTTGCCGCCGACGGCACTCCCAATCGCACCGAGCCACTCGATCCTGAAGGCTGAATTGGGCTGAATTTGTCCCAAAAGTGGCAAATCCATGGCCGGACTTAACCACGTTGCGAATGAATGTCGCGGTTGCCCCTTGTGGAAGGGCTAGCTTGTGTGATGCAACCTGGATAGGTTGCGGCGTCGCAAAAGCGGAGGGAAAATTCCTTTGACTCGCCGCGAGCTTGACGACCTAAGTTAATAGTTCAGGAGAACAAAGATGAAGCTCGGATTTAAGGGTCTGGCTGCAGTGCTGGGCAGCGTTGTACTGATGAGCGCCATGGCCGCGACCCCGGCGAGCGCCTGCAAGGCGAAAAAGGCCCATGGTTGGAAAGCCGCGCCGGCTCCGATGACGAAAGTCTTTGGCTGGAAGAAGCGGAAGTGCATGAAGGCCAAGTGGCGCCACAAGAAGAAGTGTGCTCGCTACCTCTAAAGGCGCATATGGCGTATTCGTCCATCGCCATAAACAAGCGCGGCTCCTCAATAGGGGCCGCGCTTTTTATTTGGCTGCCACGCAATAGTCTATCAGGTGCTCTATCCACTCTTGCAGCCGCGCCAGGGTGTGAGATAACCAACCTATGGAAATCGTAAACGGTAGAGTGCCTCGTGGATCGTGCTGATAAGACGCCGCTCCTGGATGGGGTAAAGACGCCTGAGGACTTGCGAAAGCTTCCCGAGTCCGACCTGTCACAATTTGCTGCCGAGCTGCGCCAGGAAACGATCGACGCTGTTTCGGTGACAGGTGGCCATTTGGGTGCGGGACTCGGGGTGGTCGAGCTCACTGTCGCCTTGCACTGGGTCTTCGATACGCCGCGCGATCGGCTCGTCTGGGACGTTGGGCACCAAACATATCCGCACAAGATCATCACCGGCCGGCGCGAGCAGATTCGAACGTTGCGTCAACCGGGTGGCCTTTCCGGTTTCACCAAGCGCACAGAGAGCGAATACGATCCTTTCGGGGCTGCGCATTCCTCCACGTCGATTTCCGCGGGTCTCGGTATGGCGGTCGCGCGCGACTTGGCCGGCGTAGACAACAACGTCGTCTGCGTGATCGGCGACGGCGCGATGAGTGCGGGCATGGCCTACGAGGCGATGAACAATGCCGGCGCGCGCGATGAGCGACTTATTGTGGTCCTCAATGACAACGACATGTCGATTGCCCCGCCGACCGGTGCCATGTCTGCGTATCTCGCGCGCATCACCTCAAGCGGCACGTACCTCTATCTGCGCGACATCGCCAAGCAACTCGCACGGCAACTTCCCAAGAGCTGGGAGCGGCGCGCAGCACGGGTTGAGGAATACACCCGTCACCTCTGGCAAGGCGGTGCGTGGTTCGAAGAGCTCGGCTTCTATTACGTGGGGCCCATTGATGGCCACGACTTTGCCCAGCTCCTTCCTGTGCTCAAGAATGTACGGGACGCCAAGCAAGGGCCGATCCTGGTTCACGTCGTGACCAAGAAGGGCAAGGGCTATGCCCCGGCCGAGGCTTCCGATGACAAGTATCATGGCGTTGCTAAATTCAACGTCGTAACCGGTGCGCAGATAAAGCCGCAGCCAAAGGCGCCGAGTTACACGAAAGTGTTTGCCCGGAGCCTCGTTGAGGAGGCCCGCAAGGACGACAAGATTGTCGCCATTACTGCAGCGATGCCGGAAGGGACCGGCCTTGATCTTTTTGCCAAGGAATTTCCCGACCGCACCTTCGATGTGGGGATCGCAGAGCAGCACGCCGTTACGTTTGCGGCCGGACTTGCCACCGAAGGCTTCAAGCCATTTGCTGCGATCTATTCCACGTTTCTCCAGCGCGCCTACGATCAGGTCGTTCACGACGTTGCAATTCAACGACTGCCGGTGCGCTTTGCCATCGACAGGGCTGGGCTCGTCGGTGCTGATGGGCCAACCCATGCGGGTGCCTTCGACATAGCCTATCTCGGCTGCCTTCCGGGCTTCGTGGTAATGGCCGCCGCCGACGAGGCGGAACTCGTACACATGGTAGCGACCGCATCCGCAATCGATGACCGACCGAGTGCCCTGCGTTATCCGCGCGGTGAAGGCATAGGCGCCGAGTTGCCAGCACAGGGCTGTCCGCTTGAGATTGGCCGCGGACGAATTGTGCGCGAAGGCACTGCCGTCGCTCTGCTGTCGCTTGGCCCGCGGCTTACCGAGTGCCTGAAGGCGGCTGATGAGCTCAATGCGTATGGTCTTTCAACGACGGTGGCCGATGCGCGTTTTGCCAAACCGCTCGATGAGGACCTCGTCCGGCGGCTGGCACAAAACCACGAAGTCTTGGTGACGATTGAGGAAGGTGCGATCGGCGGCTTTGGTAGCCACGTACTCAATTATTTGGCGCGCGCGGGGATACTCGATAGCGGCCTCAAGGTCCGCACGATGGCGTTGCCGGATGTCTTCATCGATCACGGCAAGCCAGAGCGCATGTACGAGGACGCCGGCCTATCGGCGACGGGCATCGTGACGACGGTACTGGGCGCGCTCAGGCGCGAGTCGATATTGAGCGAAGCGACCCGCGCCTGAGGCGAATTTCCTACTCCACGGTAATCGTAATCACGTCCGACTCGACCGGTGGGTCGTGTGGAATGTGATTGTGATCGCCGAGGATCAGCTGGAGCGTATGCTTGCCGGGTTCCAGGCCGATCGCCGTTTCCGTCTGAGCGCCGCCGTAGTGTTTGTGATTGTCATCAGAGGGAATGGGAGCGTTGTAGTCTTGGAGCTTCCCATCAATCAGCAGGTGATGATGGCCTGAGTGGACGTCATCTTGCCCGGCCGGGGCGACGTCCATCCCTTCGACGCCAAATTGAAGCGGGATTGGGCTTCGGACCGTTGCACCGTCCTTAGGCATGATGAAAAAGACTTTGGCGCCGGGTAGTGAAGGTGTGCGCTCGACTGTAGTCTCCTCAACTGCTGTTTCCTCAACGGCTGTTTCCTCAACAGCGGTTTCCTCGGTATCGGTTGTAGCGGCGGGAGCAGTGTCCTCGACGACAGCTTCCGCAGTTTCTTCAGTGGCCGCAGACGCGGTCTCCTCAACGACGGTTTCGTCGACTTCCTCAACAACGGTCTCGGGAGCGGCCGCTTCGCTTGCGGCTTCCTCGGTCTCATTAGCGACCTCAGCCATAGGCTCAGGCTTCTCAGCTGGCTCAGGCGTTGTCGTCTCGGCCTTCTCTGTTTCTTTTGCGACATCGGCCATAGGCTCGGGCTTCTCAGCCGGTTCAGGCTTTGTCGTCTCGGCCTTCTCCGTTTCTTTTGTGACTTCGGCCAATGGCTCTGTCTTCTCAGCATCGGCGGAAGGCGCGCTCTTTTCGGCCTCCTGCCCACATGCTGCGAGCAACAAAACAGCACAAACGGTAATGATGAAAGACTTCATTCTAGACAGCTCCTCTAAACTCGGGTGCGGATTTTTGTGCGCTGATAGATTGATAGCGTAGACTTGTACCAATGAGAATGCGGTTTGATATAGCAATGGTTGAGAGGGGACTCGTGCCGACACGCTCTCGGGCCCGGGACCTGATCCGACACGGCAAAGTCTTGATAGACGGTGAGGTTTGCACCAAGCCAGCGCTGGGGATTGATTCTGGGCGTATTGTGAGCATTGCACCGGATACGCCGCTTCGGGTCTCGCGGGGCGCAACGAAGCTGGAGGCGGCGTTGGATGCATTCGAATGCGACCCAGACGGGCGCATAGCGCTTGATATTGGTGCCTCGACGGGCGGGTTCACTGAAGTTCTACTGGTGCGCGGCGCAAAGCGGGTCTACGCGGTGGACGTTGGCCACGGTCAATTGCACCAGCAGCTCAAAGACGATCCCCGTGTTGTCTCGTTGGAGGGCTGTGATGCGCGAAGTTTGAGCACGGAAACCATTCCTGAACAGCCGAATGCCATCGTGGCCGATGTGAGCTTCATTTCTCTCACAAAGGCGTTGGGTGCCACGCTGAAACTCGCGGCGCCCGGGGCGTGGCTTCTGGCACTGGTGAAGCCGCAATTTGAGGTCGGCCCCGACCGCATCGGCAAGGGCGGCATCGTGCGCGAAATATCCGCACATCAAGATGCTGTCGCGCAAGTGAGGGCGTGGATTGCGGCTCAGCCGGGCTGGCGGGTTCTGGGAGTCATACCCTCGCCAATCAAGGGCGGATCAGGCAACGAAGAGTTCCTACTCCACGCTGTCCACGATGAGTGAACTGGCCGACCTCAAGATCACCCGTCTCGGCGCACAGGGTGACGGCGTTGCCGAAACGACGGCGGGGCCGGTCTACGTGCCCTTCACGCTGCCGGGCGAGTGCGTGCGTGCGAATGTGCAGGGCGAACGAGCCCAGCTCGTTACGGTTCTGACAGCAAGTCCGGCGCGGACCACACCGGCATGCCATCATTTCACGCACTGCGGCGGCTGCGCTCTGCAGCATCTGGAAATGCCAGCGTACTTGCAATGGAAGCAAGAGTTGGTCGCTCGTGCATTCTCGGCCCGCGCGATCGAGGCCCCTATCGAGCCGGTCGTGAGCGTTGCACTGGGGACGCGCCGTCGCGCGACGTTCTCGGCGCGACGCACTGCGCGCGGCATCACCCTTGGCTTTTACGAGGCGCGGGGAAGGGAGATTGTCAACCTCGATGAGTGTCCTGTCACCGCACCGGCAATTGTTCAGGCGCTGCCCGGCCTCAAGTGCATGATAGAGCCCCTGCTGTCGCGTAAAGGGATCGCGCGGCTCGTCGTCACGTGTGCTGCCAATGGTCTCGATGTCTGCATCGAGGATGTTCGCGGTGATCTTTCGCCAGAAGTGCTCGAGCATGTCGCGCGGGAAGCCATGAAGCTGCAATTGGCACGCGTGAGCCTAGGCGAGGACACGCTCTATCAAGGGGCGCTTCCAGTGATATGCTTTGGTTCCGCCAACGTTGCGTTGCCGCCCAAAGCGTTTCTGCAGGCGGTGCCTGAGGCCGAAGCCCAGATGGTCACGATCGTGGCATCCGCGTTGAGCGGCGCAAAGCGCGTGGCCGACCTGTTTTGCGGGCTGGGTACATTCACCATCCCGATCGCAAACGATGCCTCCGTTCTTGCAGTGGATGGTGACCGACAGGCAATCACAGCACTCGAAGAGGCGTCAAAGCGAACGCCGGGTTTGAAACCCGTCGAGGTGAAGGTCCGCGATCTTTTCCGCGAACCGTTGTCGCCGAGAGAGCTAAACGGCGTCGATGCGGTGGTATTTGACCCACCGCGCGCCGGTGCTGCCGCCCAGTCTCAATCCCTTGCGATATCAAAGGTCAAAACCGTGGCCGCGGTTTCGTGCAACCCAGGAACACTTGCGCGCGATGCGCGCATCCTGATCGACGGGGGTTTTCGTCTGGAGAGCGTCACGCCGATCGATCAGTTTCTTTATTCGCCCCACGTTGAGGCTGTCGCCATCTTTCGTCGCTAGCCCGGGAGTAGCCGCTCCACGTAGGCGGGCACGACCTCCGTTGCCCGACCATGGATAGTCTCCGCAAACAGGCTCGCGCCTTCCGACGGTTCCAGATTGAGTTCGACCGTGTGCGCTCCGTTTGCGTGCGCCTCCGCGACGAACCCAGCTGCGGGATAGACGTTGCCGCTGGTGCCGATGGAAATGAACAAATCAGCGGCGACGAGGTGCGCGGCGATACGCTCCATGTGATAGGGCATCTCGCCGAACCAGACGACATCGGGGCGCATCGCTCCCGCCCCGCCACATGCCGGACATACGG
Source organism: uncultured Hyphomicrobium sp. (assembly GCA_964620915.1). Taxonomy (GTDB): domain Bacteria; phylum Pseudomonadota; class Alphaproteobacteria; order Rhizobiales; family Hyphomicrobiaceae; genus Hyphomicrobium_A. The sequence goes on from CAZUKP010000001.1 coordinate 90,769, forward strand.
TCTCGCCGGTAAGGTCGTCCAACCAAACGTGACGCGCACCGCAGTCCGAGCACAGCGCGTTCAAGAGCTCGCCGTGCATGTGGATGAGGTTGTTGGTCCCGGCTGCCTCATGTAGCGCGTCGATGTTCTGCGTCACAACCGTCACATCGCCGGGATGCTCACGCTCTAGCTTGGCGAGTGCGATATGCGCGGCATTTGGTTTGATGCCGGCATGGGCCCGGCGGCGCTGGTTATAGAAATCCTGCACCAGCGCTGGATTGCGCGCGAAGCCTTCGGGAGTCGCCACCTCCCGGTAGTCGTACTTTGCCCAGATGCCACCCTTGTCGCGGAAGGTCGAAAGTCCGGACTCGGCCGAAAGTCCGGCGCCAGTCAGCACCACGATATGTTCGTAGGTGCCCATCTAAGCCGAACAGCCTCGCTAGAGCAATTTGCCCATGACGACGGCCGTGTCGAGCATGCGGTTGGAGAATCCCCACTCGTTGTCATACCAGGCGAGAACGCGCCCGAGCCGGCCGTCGACGATCTGCGTCTGGCCGGAATCGAAGTTGGCTGAGTAAGGTGAGTGATTGAAGTCAATGGAGACGAGCGGCTCGGTCTCGTAGCTCAACACACCCTTCATGGCCTTCTCGGCGGCATTTGCCATCGCCTCATTGATCTCATCAACCGTCGTTTCGCGGCCAGGAATGAAATTCAAGTCGACGACCGACACGTTGGGCGTTGGAACGCGGATCGCCGTTCCATCGAGCTTGCCTTTGAGTTCAGGCAGCACCAGGCCGACGGCCGATGCCGCGCCCGTTGAGGTCGGGATCATTGAAAGGCCCGCAGCGCGTGCGCGGCGCCAATCCTTGTGTGCCTGATCAAGAATACGCTGATCGTTGGTATAGGCGTGGATCGTCGTCATGAACCCGCATTGAATTCCAACAAGATCGTTCAAGACCTTGGCGACAGGTGCCAGGCAGTTCGTCGTGCACGAGGCATTCGAAACGACAATGTCGTCTGCTGTCAGCTTGTCCTGGTTCACGCCATAGACGACGGTAAGATCCGCACCCTTCGATGGGGCGGAGACAAGCACGCGCTTTGCCCCGGCTTCCAAGTGCACGACCGCCTTTTCTTTGGCTGTGAAAATGCCCGTGCACTCCATGACGATGTCGACGCCGAGCTCTTTCCAAGGAAGCTTTGAGGGGTCCCTCTCGGCCAGCACTTTGACAGGAGTGCCCAGCCCGACATCCATCATATCTCCGTCGACCGCGACTTCGCCGGGGAACCTTCCGTGTACGCTGTCATATTTGAACAGGTGCGCATTTTCCTGTGCCGGCACGAGGTCGTTGATGGCAACGATTTGAAGGTCGCTGCGCTTGGCCTCGGCGGCAGCCCGCAGAACATTCCTGCCAATGCGGCCAAAACCAGAGATTGCGACTTTCACTGCCATTTTGCCCTCCTCAAAGGCGGAATTTTTTTCTTAGGCCAGGAATCGGCTGAACAACGTGCGTCCAGCATACGGACGGTCGCGTTGGCACGATTTGGACGCAAAGCGGGGCCATTAACTTGAGGGGAGGCAGGACTGTCAATGGCGCATGATTGCAGGTAACCAGCGGCCTGCTTGTGGCACCGGCCGCGGATTTCTGTTGGGGGATGTGGCCGGGCACAGCTCGTTTGTTGACGCGTTTGAAGGGGGACACTTATGGTTGCAGCTGCGAATGTGCCGCGGGCTGGCCGAGGGCAAAGCCAGGCTCGCGGAAAGCGGGACAAGGGGTGATGGCGGAGCGCAATGCACGGAAAGCAAAGGGACAATTGACGCAACGGTCGGCCAAGGCACGCACGCCAGCCAAGACCGCGGCGCAACGATCTGCGGCACGGGTCAAGTCACTTGAGCAGGAGTGTGATCGCCTGAAGGCTCAGCTCGCGCTGGCCAAGGAGCGGATCGCCGATCTTGAGGAGAGTCGCGTCAAGGCCGTCAATCGAATAGATTGGGTCATCGATTCGCTGCAAAGCGTGCTTGAGACCGAAGCCTGATTGCAGCGACAGATTTGGGCACTGCCGGCGGGGGCGATGGGCCAGGTTTCTGTCATTCTGAACGGACGGTCCTATCGCTTCAATTGCGAGGACGGCGAGGAGGCGCGCTTAAAGGAGCTCGTCGCCTACGTGAAGGGCCGTGTCGACGCACTGAGCCGTGAATTCGGCAGTGTCGGTGAGGAGCGCCTGGTCCTGATGGCCGCCATCCTCATCACGGACGAGCTTTGGGATACGCGCGCCGAAGCGGATGGTTCAGTCGACGGCGGAGACAAAGAGACAGCGGAAGAGGAAAAGCCTTCGCCGCGCTCTTCACGCGTTGACTTCGGCAGCAAGCAGCGCACCGCTTCAAGTAGTACGTGAGTGGCGATACAGCCTGCGCCTCGTTGCCACATCTCCGCGCTAACGACGTTTTTTCGCACGCGCCTGAGCACGCCTTCCTCAATACTTTTCGATTCAGACGATGACGAGGGGATTGGAGAATCTACGCGCGTAGATTACATTCACGTCTGCTGCGGGGCTCGTTTGAAGCAACATGTTCCCCGGGGCCTATAAGATCCGCACGGGAGTTGTCCCTGTTCAGGGTCGTGGCCTTGGACACACGGCGCCCACCTACGTTTTGTAGGGACCACGCGGGATCAATGCTTCGACGGCCACCGCGGCTTCTTTCACGTTCAGTTTTCATGATGGCGGACGAAAAAACGGCAGAAAGAGCCCGCGCAAGGGCTCGGCGTGAGGCCGCCCATGCCCATCAAGGTGCGCGCGCCAGTGCACAGATCGCCGAGAATGGCCTGGGCTTCCTTGCGCTCAAGCCAGGTGCGATCGTCTCGGGGTTTTCAGCCATTCGCGATGAGATTGATCTCGAGCCGCTTCTGAGGCGTCTTGCCGATGAGGGCTATCGGCTTTGCTTGCCCGTCATAGAGGGAAAGGGACGGCCGCTCGTCTTTCGGGCGTGGGCCCCGGGCGATGTAATGGGCGAGGCGGCGTGGGGCATTGCTGAGCCGCTTCCATCCCAGCCCATTCTTGAGCCTGATGTTGTGCTCGTTCCACTGCTTGCGTTTGATGCAAAGGGCTATCGACTTGGCTACGGGGGTGGATTTTATGACCGCACACTCCTGCGGCTCCGCGCTCTAAAGCCCGCCATTGCCGTCGGCATCGCTTATGACGAGCAAAGGATCGACGCAGTGCCTCATCTCGACTATGACCAGCAGCTCGATTGGGTGCTGACGCCGTCAGGCCCTCTGCGCTGTTCTGGGCAGTCATCTGGATAGCTGATGCGTCTTCTCTTTCTCGGCGATGTGGTGGGCCGCTGCGGCCGCAAAGTGGTCCTTGATGGGCTTCCCGGATTGCGCCGGCGCTACAAGTTGGACTTCGTTGCCATCAATGGTGAGAATGCCGCCGGCGGTTTTGGCATCACCGAATCCATATTGGTGGATCTGTTGGATGCGGGGGCCGACGTCGTAACGCTTGGCAACCACGCGTTCGATCAAAAAGACGCACTGGTTTTTATCGAGCGCCATGATCAGCTGCTTCGGCCGATCAACTACCCACCGGGAACGCCGGGGCGCGGATCGGGTCATTTCAAGGCTGCCAATGGCGCCGACGTACTCGTCATCAACGCCATGGGCCGCATATTTATGACCGAACTTGAGTGTCCCTTTCGCGCGATCGACGACGAGATCTCCGCCTGCGGGCTCAAGCAAGGCGCCGATGCGATTCTGATCGACTTTCACGCCGAGGCGACAAGCGAAAAGCAAGCGTTGGGGTTCTTTGTTGATGGACGCGCAAGCGTCGTCGTCGGGACCCACACGCACGCACCCACGGCTGACGAGCGCGTGTTGCCTTCAGGGACGGCCTATATCTCCGACGTCGGCATGTGCGGGGACTACAACTCGGTGCTCGGCATGGACCCCGCTGAGCCAGTCAATCGGTTTCTGACCAAGATTCCGAGCCAGCGCTTCGAGCCCGCAACAGGCCCTGCGACGCTCTCTGGCCTGGCCGTGGAGATCGACGATGCAACGGGGCTGGCGCGCCGCTGCATGGCGGTGCGTATCGGTCCCAATCTGGAGCCCGCAGAACCATCGGAATGGCTCGAGCAGCCGGTGTTGGGCTGATGACGCGGTGCACAGCGCACTGGCCTTGACCCCGCAGCGCACCTTCGGCCAATAAGGCCCAATCCCGCACAGCAAAGAGAGAGCCATGGCTGGCCATTCCCAATTCAAGAACATTATGCATCGCAAGGGTCGCCAGGACGCGGCCAAGGCCAAAACGTTCTCCAAGCTCGCCCGTGAGATCACGGTGGCGGCCAAGACAGGCTCCCCGGATCCGACAATGAATGCGCGTCTGCGCCTCGCTGTTCAGGCTGCGCGCGCAGAGAACATGCCGAAGGATAATATCGAACGTGCCATCAAAAAGGCCCAGGGCGGCGACAGCGAAGCCTACGAGTCCATTCGATATGAAGGGTATGCGCCCGGTGGCGTTGCTGTGATCGCAGAGGCTTTGACCGACAACCGCAATCGAACGGGTGGCGCTGTCCGTGCGGCCTTTGCCAAGTATGGCGGCAACTTAGGCTCAACTGGCTCGGTGGCGCATATGTTCGATCACGTCGGTGAGATCACCTACAAGGCAGAGGCCGGCACGGCTGACGCCGTCCTGGATGCGGCGATCGAGGCGGGCGCCGAGGACGCGCAGTCTGACGCCGACGGCCATCTCATCACCTGCTCATTTGACAGCCTCGGAACAGTGGCAGGCGCGCTGGAGGAAAAGCTTGGCGAAGCCGAAAGCGTCAAAGTGGTGTGGAAGCCGAACCTCACGACGCCTGTTGAGGAAGAACACGCCGAGACGATCTTGAAGTTGATCGCGGTGCTCGATGACGATGACGACGTTCAGAACGTCTTTGCCAATTTCGAAGTATCCGACGAGGTTCTCAAGAAACTGACGGCCGCTTGAGCTAGCGCAACCGCACGAACTGGTTGGCAGGCGTATGACGTCCCTCGTGGTCTCGGAGAGACCCCAGGTCGCAGACGCTTGCGCCCGATCATGGGACCGGCGCAATTGCCTTTCGCCCCTGTGCCGCTCGGCGGATCTGAGCGCATACGGTACTTCTGGCACCGCGGGGCCTGAGTGTTATCCTCCTTTGGTTGCATACCCGTCCACACCCAAAACCGCTAAGTTAGGGCATGGAAGCCGATTTTACCGGCCGTTCATCATAGTGGTACAAGGTGGCAGCAGGTGAAACGTCCCGTCTTAATACGCGATCCGAATTTGCAGTTTGCGCCGCTGGAACAAAGAGTTGAGTGGCACGCAAATGCTTGCACTACTGAATCGAGCGATCGAGTTCAATCGGTTCGGCACCACAACGTGTGACGTTCAATTCTTGCCGTCCATATCGCCGTAGTTGCCGTGGGCCGGTTTGCTGAGTGAAGTCCGACGCGGCGCGAGACGAAGGAGCACGGGTTATGTTCTTCAAATCCAAGAAGCCCGAGACGAACGAGTCAGTAGCGGGTGCTAGCTCCCCGCCACCGGCGGATTCGGGAGAAGCCGGCGCAGCGGCGAGCGATCAGGGCGTTAGTCCTGAAGTGGCTGCACAACGGCGCAAGCTTTCCAAAGAGCTGCAAGCCGCATTCGGTAGCATCGTGAGCATCATGATGCGCACGCCGAACCTTCGGCAGGCGACGCTGGCCGACGTCGAAGCTCTCGTGGTGCCCGCAGTGGCGACGGGACAGTTCGCGGTTGCCGAAGCACAGTCGAAAGAAAACGGAGCAACAGCCCCGGTGGCGGCCGTCTTGTGGGCCAATGTCTCCGAGGAAGTCGATTGCCGGTTGTCGGTGGAAGGCGATAAGCCTGTGAAGCTCGAGCCCAAGGACTGGAAGAGCGGGGACATCCCTTGGCTCGTCATGGCGATCGGCGACAAGCGCTTCTTAAAGAGCATGCTTGAGCAAGTTCAGTCGAAGACGCTCAATGGCCGGCCGCTGAAGACGCGTAAGATGAGCGGAAATGGTCAAGCGTCTGAAGTTTCTGCCGCCGCCCAGTAGTCCAATCGAACGTGTGATTTCGGAGGATCGGCCAAGGCCGCCGACCGTGCTGCTGTACTATGCATTGCGGTTGCGGTCCTATGATTGTGCCGATTGACGGGTGTCAAAGGCAGCGGCGGATGTACTGTCTAGTCTTTCGTCCCAGGTTGGGGCGGAGAACTCAGAGAGGAAATTGCCATGTCGATGCTCAAAGTCATCGAAGTTCTCGCAGAGTCCAACAAGAGCTGGGAGGATGCTGCACAGGACGCCGTCGCGCAGGCGGACAAGTCTGTTCGCAACGTCAAATCGATCTACATCAAGAATTTCGAGGCGAAGGTTGAGGCCGGCAAAATCAAGAAATACCGGATTAACGCCAAGATCTCCTTCCTCCTAGACTGAACCGGCGAAGAGCCCTCGACAAACGCGGGCCTGTCGCTTGTGCTGTTGGCCCGCATACGGGTGCAATGCGAACCCGTTAGCCGGGGCGATCATCAGTCGATTTAGGTGACGCCCCAGAGGGACTGAACGGCGCTTCAGGTGTCGTCACCGAGGCGTGCGCAAGCTCATGATGTAGGCGATGACATTGTCGGCGACATCTGTTGGGAGGATAAGATTGGGCATCGTCGGATGCGGGCTCTGTAGCCACACGGCAAGTGCGCGCGGTGACATGCCTGGTGTGTCGGCCACATCTTGAAAGCTTGGCGCATCCGCAACGGGTGAAAATTCTTCACCAGCCTCAACGCCATGGCATTCCGCGCATACCTGCTTTGCGTATTCCTGGCCTTGCTTCGCATCACCAAGTTCCACCGCCGCGGCCGCCAAAGAAGTTAGCATGAATATCGCGACAGCTAGGTTGATCGTTCGCATCGCCAACGGTTCTCCGTCTCACTGAATGTCGAATGAGTCCGCCCAACACTGGTGGGAGCGGCAGGCAGACCTCGTACAACGCCTGATATCCTCACTCTAGCGTTCCGCATGCAGTGAAGGGATTGACTTGCATCAACGGTTGGCGTGGACCCACCGTCGGCTAGCAATGCAAACGGCGAACCCTTAGAGGTCGATTAGGCGGCAGACCCTGGTCGTATCCGCTTCAAGAATTCCCAAAGTGGGAGTGCAGCAAGTCCGCCAATCACGCCCGATGCGTAGCTGGGTAGCTCAAACCCCAGAAGTGCCTGCCAGATGATACCCGCCAGGTAGCTAACGAGAACCACGACAAGGATGGTGATCACCAGGCGCTGCCAGAAAGGCAAAAAAAGTTTCATGACTTGCTCCGTCGGCTGCGAATGCCCGACTTTTTGGGAAGCCCGAGAGCCCCTGTCGAACAGTTGATGCCGGGCTGCTTTGCCAATGCGTCCAAACCGCAAAGGCCGGCTGAAAGCCTACGGCGGGTGCAGCACTTCTCAAAATTGGGATGCAAGGTAGCTACGGCTTGTCCACCGGCTGCAGTATTCGCACGGCGCCGTCCGTGCCTGTGGCTGTCTGCGCGTTGACTTTCAAAGTTGTTCCCTCTATTCGACGTTCACCAAATCAAAGAGTTCAGGGAATTGTGACGGGGCTGGGAAAACGCTGAGGCGCTTTCCCACTAGGGAGTGAAGTATGGAATCGACGGTAGATCATATAAAAAACTTTAATCTTGATGATACCGGCAAAATTGATCTAACTAATATCTACGATAGACTTGATCCACGGCAGTACTATTCTACACTTGGTGAGCTTGATTACTTGATACCGGAGGCGGCAAAACCTGTCTTTCAAACCGTCATAGATGCCTACCGGAAGACCCGAGACCAGGAAAAGGTTCGCATAATAGATGTGGGCTGCTCCTATGGGGTCAACGCAGCATTACTCAAGTGTGACTTGGAGATGGACCAGCTTTACGGTCTCTATGGCTCCAGAAGCAGCCTTAACACTTCACACGATAACCTGCTGAAACGTGACAAGTCCTTCCTGGAAGCGTCTGTTAAAGATCCTAACCTTGAAGTTGTTGGACTGGATGCGTCGAGAAATGCGATCACATACGCGGTGGCCGCTAATTTGCTCGATGATGGTATTGCCGAAAACCTAGAAAGCGGGCCCCCTTCACCGGAAGCCGCAGCGGTACTGGACGAAGCCGATTTGGTGATCTCGACGGGCTGCATCGGCTACGTCGGCGAGAACACGTTGAAGAGGATCGTGGAGGTTAACGCGCCCCGCCGGCCATGGATGGTGCATTTTGTCCTGAGGATGTTTCCCTTCGACGAGGTTGAAACCGCACTTGGAGAGTTGGGCTACCTGACCGACAAAGTTGAAAGCCGGGTTTTTCCTCAGCGCCGCTTTGCTTCCCAGGAGGAGCAGGACCAGGTCCTGAAGCGGTTGGCGGAACTCGGGATCGATTCAGATGGTCTGGAGAGTGACGACTGGTACTACGCGGAAGCCTACGTTTCGCGGCCGGCCGATGAGCTTTCCAGCCTATCCGTCACTCGGGCCGGATTGGCAGACGGGCGTGGCGACGCATTGAACTTCGGTCGGCCTAAAGAGCAGGGGCTGCGTGCCGGTCGAGCGACCGAGTGTGCATCGCATCGGTCTCACCCAAGAGCTCCCTCATAACGGTCCGCATCACCGGTGGCGCATAGAGGATCGTGCGGTGACCGAGACCGTCGAACGGACACAGCCTCGCTGATGGACACGTCTCGGCAATCGTCTTCGCGTGGTCGTAGGGCACCTCAGCATCATTGATGCCGTGCACGAGGAGCGTGGGTCGGTTTACCCGGTTAAGAAGCTCGGCCACCGAAAACGTGCTGACACACCGGTGACCAACGCGCTCCACGTGGTGCTCATAAGCACGCTGAGCCGCAGGCGTGAGACCCAAATGTCTGCCAAATTCGCTTGTGATGTCCGACAGGCGGTTGGGGCATGAGATGAGCACGAACCGACCGATGGGATGCGCCCGCGGCATGGGTGGTCCGCCCTCTGCGACTAGAAGTGACACGAAGCCCCCGAAGGAGTGAGAGACAACGGCGTGGATGGGGCCAAAGGCCTCGCACACGCTGAGCATGGCGCGGGCGCACTCAGCGAGATTCGTGCGCCGGCCGGGGCTGCGTCCGTGGGCTGGAAAGTCAAACACGACGGTGCGAAACCCAGATCGCCTCAAAGGTTCGACGAACGCTGTCATGAATGCAGCTTCGCTCGTCCAGCCGTGTACAAGCAGGACCGTGCCGCGGCAAATTCCATCGGGCTCGAATGCATAGGTTTGTACAATGCCTGCAAGCGTTTGCACGCGTTTCCATGTCGCGTCGCGCAGATGAAAACGCGCACGTTCGGTTAGCGAGGAATGGTTGGCTGCGCGATGGCGCGACAGTTCGGGCCTGCAAAAAATATCGAACGCAATGTCACCCGCCTTTGCAGGCGCGCGTCGCGCAACTGCGCCGACATCGCGGGCGCACGTTTGCACGGGGAAAGGACAGCGGCGTTCGGGGGTAATTGTGGGCATCGGTCTGCTACGCTCAACTCTGCCGCTCTACCGCGACGGGATGCGCTGCGGCGGCTACCTGCTCAGCATTCGGATAGACTGCTTCCCTAAACGGTCTGTGAAAATGTGCCTTTTGTCACAGAAGAAACGTGTGTCCACCTGGGTGCGGCTTCAACCCCGGGGCCGGCCGGAACCTACAGAGCTGCGGGCCCAGCCTGTGCGACAATGGCCGAAAGAAGGGGATTGGGGTGATGGGATGCGCCAAAATGGTAAATACCGTTCGTCCCGGCTTTCAGGTGCCGGCAATTGCGAGCTGCCGCCGGCTCTCACGGCCGAATCGCGTGTCGTGGTATGCGTGTGTTTATGAGGGGCAGAGCGATTCGCATTATCGGCATCGATCCCGGCTTGCGACGAACCGGATGGGGCGTCGTTGAGAGTGACGGCGTGCGCTTGAGCTACCTCGCGAGCGGGCTGATTACCGCTCCGTCCGATTCTGATCTGGCCTATCGCCTGCGCGAACTCTTCGAGGGGATTGTGGGGGTGATCGCCTGTTACGAGCCACATGAGGCCGCGGTGGAAGAGACGTTCGTCAACGACAACGCACGTGCCACATTGAAACTTGGACAAGCGCGAGGCATGGCGCTTCTTGCGCCCGCGTTGCGCGGCCTAAGCGTTGCCGAGTACTCGCCGAACCTCATCAAGAAATCCGTGACCGGCGCAGGTCATGCAGAGAAACGGCAGATCCAGGCAATGGTCGGCTTTTTGCTTCCCAAATCGCATGTAGAAAGCGCGGATGAGGCAGATGCGCTTGCCATCGCGATCTGCCATGCGAACCACCGCGCGAGCCCACACGCGCGCCTTGCTCGCAAAGTGAGAGGAGCCGCCTCATGATCGGCAAGCTCAGGGGCAAAGTCGACGCGATTGGGGAGAGCTTCTGCATCATAGATGTCGGCGGTGTTGGCTATGAGGTGCAGGCATCCGCGCGGGCATTGCGCAACATGAAGGTCGGTGAGGAGGTGAGCCTCACCATCGACACTCATGTGCGAGAGGACGCCATCCGCTTGTTTGGATTTGCAAGCGAGGTGGAGAGGAGCTGGTTTCGCACATTGCAAAACGTGCAAGGTGTGGGGTCCAAGGTGGCGCTGGGGCTGCTTGGAACGCTTGGCCCGCAAGACCTTGCGAACGCGATCGCACTTGGCGATTGGGCGAGCGTCGAACAGGCACCAGGAATTGGCAAGAAGCTTGCCCAACGCATCGTTGCCGAGCTGAAGGACAAGGCGCCGGCCCTCTCGGTGGCGGGCCTCAGTGTGCCGGGCGCGTCAGCCAATGGCAGCGCGGTAATTCCGGACGAAGGAAACGTCGCGGCTGAAGCGATATCGGCGCTGACGAACCTTGGCTATCAGCCGGCGCAGGCTTCAGCAGCAATCGCGTGCGCTATGAAAGAGCTTGGTGCGGACGCTGACACCGCCGGCTTGATCCGTCGCGGTCTCAGAGAACTGGCGTCATGATTGAGAAAGGCAGGAGAAGGTGAGCAGTACTCAACGCGCGCTTTGGACATTTCTGATGTACACCTTCGTTGCGCCTTTCTTCGGAGCCGTCGTGGTGACGGTTGGCGCGTTCCTTGCGAAATCGTTCGGACTGAGTGCACTTGTTCCCGAGAAACTTCCTCCGCTTGGGAGTATTGCGATTGGTGCATATGTCTGGTCTGTGATCCCAGCCGTCTTGACGGCTCTCGCGGTCGCGCCAATCGCGTTTCGAAACGCGCAGGTCGGATGGATTGTTGTGGCTGTTGCGGGTGCGATTTCTTTCGCCATCGCTTCCGTGCTCGCACCTATCGAGCCTGAAAGTGCACGCCCCTATCTGGCATTTCTTGCCGGCCTCGTCGCAATTGGGGTTCGCGAGGTTCTCGTGCGTGCGGGCGTGATTGCTGCTTGACGTAAGCGCGCCACGCTCACACGCCTTCGCTCAATACCTCTATGGCTTTGTCGAGTTGGGGATCTTTGCCTGCGGCGTAGCGAATGTCGAATGGAACTTTAATCGTGGGGGTGACCCCATTCCCCTCCAGCCGCTCACCGTCGATAGTGACATCATTGACGGCAAGAATGAGTAGGCTGCCATCGGATAGCATGAATGCGCGGCCAGCCAGCAGTGCCCCCGCGGTGCGCTCACCGATCACGGGCCCGTAACCGTTCTTCTTGAACCCATAAGTCAGCACCTCTTTGCCGCTACGCGTTCCTCCGTTGATCAAGAGGGCGACCGGCTTGCGCCAACGAAAGCTGAATACCTCAGCATCGCCGTTGCGCTCAATCATGTGCATCGTAGGGCCGTGGGGATCGAAGATGTTAAGGTATTCGGGACTGGCGCCGCCCCAGCCATCACGCAAGTCCCAGATCAAGGCGTCGGCATCTTTCAGCTTCCCGTCGCTCAAGAGTTCCTCCAGCGCCCCCTGAAACCTGCTGCCCGCATAAGACGGGACGTGAACATAACCGATGCGCTTGCCATTCGCCTCGATGATGCGCGCACTGTCGCGAAGCGCTTTCTCGAAGGCTTCGTCCGGCACGATGCGTTGCGGCTTGACCGCTATCGTTTGGAGGGGGCCATCGTGTGTACGTCGAATCTGCAGATCGACGACATCACCTTCCTTGTCGCGGAAAGAACCGACCGGCTCAAAGGGCGCTCCATCGGCTGTAACGATTTCGTCGCCTTGACGCATGCCGGCCTTCTCGGCCGGAAGCCCTGCAAACACGCCGCTCACGAAAGTCTTGCCGTCGATTACTTTCGTGAAGATGCCGATACCGGCATAGGTGACGGTGCCGCCAGAAAAGTGTCTGCGTATGTCGCTCCGCAGCGGATACGAGAAGATGTCTACCAGTTCATAGTAAGCAGTTTGCTCGTCGGTGTAGTGGCGTGTGTGTGAGGCGCCCAGTTCATCGAGCATCGCATTTATCACTGCTGAGCGCTCAACGTTGCCACTCGCGGTCACGTAACGGGGGCGGTACTTATTTCCAATCGCCGCCCAGTCCAAGCCTTTCAGATCCCGGTCGTAGAACTTGTCGCGCACCAGCGTCCAGACCTCGTCGAAGACGGCGGGGTCTCCTGCATCTTGCGTCGTAGTCTCTTTGGCGGCGACCGTTAAGGTCGATCCAAGAGGTGCAAATGCAGTCATCGCAAATGCGAGACAGAGGAAGATGCTTCTCAGCGCGCGTCGCCGGCAAAGTCCTGAGCCCTCGGTCATGTTGCTTTCCCATTTCTCGTCGCCTGGAAAAATCTATCCACTGCGTCAGGCAATCTGAGGGCAGCAACTTGCCTCTGATGGGGAGCGAACGACCGCATGGAAGACACAAGGCTAACAGGGTCCGTAACTTCTAATTCAATTGTCACTTATGCCAGCAGATCGTTGAACTTAAGTCCAATAGTCGAATTGGGATGAAAGCGGTTCAATAGACATCAGCAAACGGAACGTCTGCATAAAGAAAAGTCTGCGTGAAGAATTGAATTTGGAGGCGGCGCCAAGGTGGTCCCGGAACCGGGGCGTGAGACTGCATCAAAAGCGGTTCGAATTCGCGCGACGAATTTCAACGGCGATTAGTCCGACAGTTCTCAAATATCGGCAGTTCAAGATTGGCGATGGTTAGTCGTCATCCCCCTGACGGTCCGGTTGCCGGTGTAAAGTTAGGAGTACCCGAGATGGCTAAGTTTCATGGATGGGGGTGGACCTCGTCTTCCTTCAGTGGGACCACTTGGTCGAGGTTTGGCGATAAGATCTATGGAACGGGGGCGGGCGAAGAGCTCACGGGTACTGAACGAAACGATATCATGTATGCGCGCGGGGGCGACGATACGATCCATCCCGGAGCGGGGCGCGATTTTGCTGATGGTGGCGAGGGCAACGACACCGCAGTCTTTTCAGGAAACGTCGACGACCACGACATCTCGTTTAGCTGGTGGGGTTGGGTCAGCGTCACCGACGCCAGTGGCGAACGCGATTGGCTCAAGCGCGTCGAGGTCCTGGAGTTCGACGATGCGATCGTAACCCTTGCGAACGGCAGCTACACGGTCACCCCAAAGGAGCCAAATGATCCCCCCTCGGCGATCACGCTCGACACGATTGATCCGATGGTTGTCGAAAACGATGCAGGTGTCGTCATCGGAGGCCTCACTGTTACGGACCCCGACGATGCCACGCACACGTTTACGACCGACGACAATCGCTTTGAGGTGGTGGGCGGCGAGCTCAAGCTGAAGGCTGACGCGAGCCTAGATTATGAGACCGAGCCAACGGTCAATGTTGCAGTGACGGCAAGAGATTCGCGTGGCCAGACGTTTACCGAGACCTTTGCGATCACGGTGACCAACATCAACGACGCCCCGATCGCGTCAACCGTCGACCTTGGTGCGATTGCGGAGGACACCTCGCGGACGATTGCTGCTGCCGAACTGCTTGGCGGCGTGACGGACGACGACGGCCCGTCTTTGAGCATCACGGAGCTGTCGATCCAGTCTGGCAATGGCACGCTTGCACCCAACACGGACGGCTCGTGGACCTACACGACGGATCCTGATGACGACACCGATGTCGTCTTTGCCTACACCGCGTCGGACGGCACCTCGGTGGCGAGCGCGACTGCGACCTTGGACATCACACCTGTCCAAGACTACGGCGACGGCAACGACCGGGTATTCACCGGTCCAAGCAACGACATCGTGTCAACGAAAGGCGGTCACGACTGGATTTGGACGGATGGCGGCAATGATATCGTCGATGCCGGCTCCGGATGGGACTGGGTCTTTGCCGGCCGCGGCGACGACACTGTTACGCCAGGCAGCGGTAACGACTTCGTCGACGGTGGCTGGGGCACCGACACAGTCGTCCTCGCCGGAAACTTCGCCGAATACAACATCCATTCCGGTTGGTGGGGTTGGGTTAAGGTCACGAACAACGACACCGGTGAGCGCGACTGGCTCACGCGCGTTGAAGTTCTCGAATTCGGTGACGGCTTCTATTACCTCGACGGCCGCGATGACCCGTTCGAGCCCAAGGAGCCTGCCGGTCCCGCTATCACTGTGCCTTCGGCGTTGCAGGGTAACGAAGATGAGCTTCTTATCGTCGCCGATGCAAACGGCGATCCCATCGTCATTACCGGTGTCGATCCGACCGAGGCTGTCTCACTTGTCGTAACGGCTCCCAATGGCCTGCTCTCAACCGGCGCACCAGGTTCGACCGGGGCGCAACAAGCCTCATTCAGCGGCACTACTGCAGAGATCAACGCGCAGCTTGCAGACCTTTCCTATACGCCGGATGCCAACTTTAACGGAGCAGAGACGCTCACGTTTCAGCTCTTCGATGCCAACACGGGTGTTGATCTGGCATCGGCAACTGTCCCCACCACGATTGCGCCAGTCAACGATGATCCGGACGGGCTTCCTGTTCTTTCGGATACGACACCGACCGCTGGCCAGGAGATTTCGGCGGCCATCACAGGCATCAGCGATGTCGACGGCATCTCTGGAGACTTTTCCTATCAGTGGGAAAGGTTTGACTCTGGGGAATCGTTTGAGATTCCGGGCGCGATGGGCTCGGTTCTATCCAACACCGAGGACTACATCGGACAGCAACTGCGCGTCGTTGTTTCCTACACCGATGACGACGGAACGCTTGAGACGTTGACGAGCGAAGCGACGGCGGAAGTTCAGGCCGAAGACCTGCCGCAGATTACTGTGCCGGGTGCTCAGGAGGTCGCGGAGAACGATACCCTTACCTTCGAAACCGACTCTGGGAACGGGGTCAGTGTCTCTGGTGGCACTGCCGGTCAGCAATATTGGCTGGTGATTACCGCCAACAACGGTGTGCTTTCGGTTGCGGAAGATCTCGACACCGATGGTGACGGGATTCGCGACATCGACGATGATGATGACGATAGCGACGGCGAGCCCGATGTTGGGGCCGATGTCGGGCCGGTGATCGTTCTCGAAGGCACCATTGGGGATATCAACGCGCAGCTTGAGCGGATGACCTACACGCCGAACTCGTCATTCAGCGGCACGGAAGCTCTTCAGTACGCGTTGGTCGATCCGCAAAGCGGTGCAGAGTTAGACGCCGAGCAAATCGCCGTCACGGTCACAGATGAAGGTGAGTCGTTCCTGATCGAAAACATCTTGCTCTCCGACATCGCGGCCGACACCAGCGGCACGGGCGGCTTCAAAATTCTGGGCGAGCAAGACTTGGAGATCCGGTCCCTCGACGGCGTCGGCGACGTCAACAACGACGGCATCGATGACATCCTGATCGGCACCACGGGGTCAGTGTCTGGCGTGAATGGCGCTGCTTACGTCGTCTATGGCTCCAGCACGACTCAGACGATCGTCCAACTTTCGGACATCGCACAAGCGACCAGCACCGCGGGCTTCAAGATCACGGGCGATAACGAGAACGCCGGCATTGGTGTTTCATTCATCGGCGACATTGATGGCAATGGATTTGCCGACTTTTTGGTCAGTGCGGGAGATGATGAGGAAGGGGGCGAAAACGCTGGCGCGGTCTATTTCATCTACGGCGGCGCATCCATCTCGGATTTTAACCTCGCCGACGTCGGTACGACCGGCGGACCGGAAGGGTTCAAGATCATCGGCGAGGCTGGGGGGTATAGCGGCATCAGCGTCGAATCCGCCGGTGATGTAAACAACGATGGAACTAATGATCTCATTGTTGGGGCCTACGGTGGCCGCGGCGGTGCCTATGTCGTCTACGGCGGGTTGAACGACGGCACGGTCGATTTGTCCGAAATTGCCGCCGGCACGAATCCGAACGGCTTCAAGATCACCGGTCCACTCATCACGACTTACGCTGGTCTCGCCGTTTCCAGCGCCGGTGACATTAACAATGACGGTTACGCCGATGTGATCGTGGGCGCCTACCTCGATGGTCTCGGCGGTGAAAATGCGGGAACCGCGTACGTCGTCTTTGGTGGCGAGGATATCGAGAACGTCGATCTTGCTGACATGGCGGACAGCGACGGCTTCAAGATCGTCGGAGAAGACGGCAATGTTCTTGGCTACGACGTGCAGGCAGCCGGCGATGTCAACGGGGACGACATCGACGACCTGATTGTCGGCGCCTACGGTGTCGACGGAGCACGGGGCGCGGCCTACGTGCTTTACGGCGCATCGACGTTTGACAGGACGATCCGGCCGGCCGATATCACCGACGAAACCAATCCGCTCGGGTTTGCCATCTTCGGTGAAGTGCAGGGAGATGCTGCAGGCATAGATGTGTCTGCCGCGGGCGACATCAATGGCGACGGCATCGGGGATCTACTTGTCGGCGCCCTTAACAATGATGCCGGCGCGACCGATGCCGGTGCAGCCTACGTCGTCTATGGCGGACATGGACAGACCGAGATTGATCTTGCCGACATTGCGAATGGCAACAATGCCCTCGGGTTCAAGATCACCGGAGAAGCGTTGAATGACAAAGCGGGTGCCTATGTGTCGGCCGGCGGCGATGTCAACAACGACGGCTATGACGACATACTCATCGCCGCCCCAAATGCCGACAATGGAACGATCACCGACGCCGGTGCGGTCTATGTGATCTACGGCGGCCCCGCCAATGCGAGCGCTCCCACCACACCGGGTAGCGTTTTCGATTTCTATGTCGCCGGCGGCACGGTGTATGCGGACACCGATGGCTCAGGTGCGCTCGATGGCACCGAGGTCTCCGATACGACCGACGGATTCGGTGGTTTCGAACTTCCTGAAGGCGCCACAGGCACGCTCATCCTTGAAGGCGGCATCGACGTTGGCACGCTGCTGCCGTTTGAGGGGCAACTGCGCGCGCCAGAGGGCTCAACCGTCATCACGCCATTGACGACGTTGATCGTCGCGATTGTTGAACAGGATTCCAGTCTCACGCCCGACGACGCAGGCGCGTTAATTGCCGAGGCCTTTGCAAGCATTGGATTCCCAGCAAACTACGACTTCTTCAATACCGACCCCATTGATGCAGTGATTGCTGGTGAAAACGGCTCTGCTGCCGCCATTACAACAATGTCTGCGCTGCAGGATTTCATTGTTCTGGCTGGGGCGGCGATCGACGGACTTCCGAAAGAGGGGACCGCGACAATGTCGGGTGCGGAGGCCATGCTCCAGGTCTTTGCGGCGTTGTTCACTGATCCCGACAAGGGAGATGATCGAGAAAGCCAACTTCAGGAGGCGGCAGAGTTGGCCGGCGTGTCGGCGACAAACGCGGCCCAGTTTGCAACGTCAGGTATCTCGGACGTCATTGGCGAGATCAACGAGGCCGCGTTGGTGCTTCATCTTGGCCAAGGGCTGACCGGTACTGCGCTCTTGGAGGGCCTGGCGAGGGTCGCAGTCGTGGCCCGCGGGGACGCCGCGGAGCAAGTGGCGGACGCGGCACGGATCCTTGCTGAAACTGGCGACCCAGGTGGGCTCAACGCCGCCATTGCGCGATACACGGGAGAGCCGCTCACGAGCGAGATCAGCAACGCCGAGATCGGCGACGTCGACGGCGGCATCGGCATCGATGACAGCACCTCCACCGATAAAGAAACGCCAATCACAATCAACGTCATCGACAATGACATTAACTATGTCGCTAGCAACCCCGCCCTGACGATTGACCTCGGTCCTGCTCCAAAGAACGGAACCGTTGAGGACAATGGCGACGGCACAATTACGTACACGCCGTTCGCGGAATTCTCAGGCACGGACAAGTTCACCTACACGGTGACCAACGCTCTGGGCGACACGGACGATGCGGTCGTCACTGTCGAGGTCGGCGGCACAACCGGCAATCAGCCACCAACTGCCGGGGAGGATGACGCCAGCGGTCCTGAAGGCACAACAATCGTCGTCAACGTCTTGGAGAACGACAACGACCCCGAAGGAGATCTCGATCCGACCTCTGTCCAGATTGACGAGGCAGATCCCGGTACCGACGGCAAATTCAAGCAGACAGGTGAGGGCATTTGGTCGGTCCGGACGGACGGAGTGATAGAATTCAAACCGCATGCCGGATTCACGGGGATAGTCGAATCGATCACCTACACAGTGGCCGACGCTGAGGGCAATCGCTCCAATCCTGCTCCCGTCCACGTTACTGTCACCGACGGCACCAACCTTCCGCCCACGGCGGACGGCGACAGCGCGAGCGGCCCCCAGGGTACTCTAATCAATATCGATGTACTGGCGAACGACGACGACCCAGAAGGGGATCTCGATCCGACCTCCGTCGAGATCGATGATGCCGATGACGGCAGCTCCGGAAAAATGAAGTCGACAGGCGATGGCATTTGGTCGGTCTCGGAGGACGGATTCATCGTGTTCGCGCCGGAAGCCGGTTTCATCGGTACCGTCGAACCGATCACCTATACTGTTGCCGACGCTGAAGGAAACCGCTCCGGTCCAGCGCCCGTCCACGTTACTGTCACTATCGACGGCGGCGTCAACTTGGCGCCATTTGCGGGAGATGACAGCGCTAGTGGACCTGCCGATACTCCGGTCTTTGTCGATGTGCTTCAAAACGACTCCGACAACGATGGGTCGATCGACCCCGCTTCGATACAGATTGTCGACGGCGATGATCCTCTAGGACGGAACAAGACCGTCTTTGGCGAAGGCCGGTGGACAGCCAATCCAGATGGCACGATCGATTTCAAACCCGATCCCGACTTTACCGGCGAAGCTACGCCGATCATGTATACGGTTGTCGACAACGAGGGGCTGCGCTCCAACGAGGCGACGGTGACTGTCACGATTGAAGGCGGCGTCAACGAGGCGCCATTTGCGGGAGATGACAGCGCTAGTGGACCTGCCGATACTCCGGTCTTTGTCGATGTGCTTCAAAACGACTCCGACAACGATGGGTCGATCGACCCCGCTTCGATACAGATTGTCGACGGCGATGATCCTCTAGGACGGAACAAGACCGTCTTTGGCGAAGGCCGGTGGACAGCCAATCCAGATGGCACGATCGATTTCAAACCCGATCCCGACTTTACCGGCGAAGCTACGCCGATCATGTATACGGTTGCCGACAACGAGGGGCTGCGCTCCAACGAGGCGACGGTGACTGTCACGATTGATGGTGGCACGGCTAACATCGCGCCCGAAATTCCGGAGGGCCAATCTTTCTTTGTTGCGGAAGAAAGTGCACTCGGAATGACCATTGGCGGCGTTGACGCGACTGATCCTGACGATGGTCCGGACGCGCTTAAATATTTTATCACCAATGGCGATACAGCACTGTTTGAAATCGATGCGTTTACGGGCCAGCTAACGCTGGCCGGGTCCGTTGACGATCCTGAGATCGGCGCACACGTGCTGGAGATCACGGTCGACGACGGCAAGGACACCACGGTCGAGACGGTGACGGTCAACGTTACGGCGGTCAACGATGCGCCGACTGGGGCGCCCGAACTTGGATTGGTGGTACCAGTTGTCGGCGCGACCCTCACGGTAGACATTGGCAATATCGATGACGCAGACGGCCTGCCGGAAGCACAGGAATTCACATATCAATGGGAGGTCTCCGACGACGGCACGGTATGGAATGCTATCGACGGTGCGAACGAGCCGACTTACACCCTCACAGAGGATCTGGAAGGCAAGCAGGTTCGTGTGAGCGTCAACTACACTGACCTGCAGGGCTTCTCCGACAATTTGGTTTCAAGTTCGCCCACCGGTGAAGTCGCGGCATCGGCTGCGATCGCCAACGTTGTCCTTATTGGAGATTCCTTCGTGGTAGACGACTCGGGCTTGGACGTGGAAGTCGGCGAACTCATCGCGCTCGATGAGAATGGTATTGTCCTTGAAGGCGTGACCTTCACGGTTGACGATGATCGCTTCACGGTTAACGACGGAATTCTGGAAGTTGCAGCAGGGGCCGCAGCGTTTAGTGCCAATCAAATCCTCATCGCGTTGAGTGTGGCCGCCCTATCTCAAGCAAACCAGGTCAACGAAAACATTGTACTCACGCTACTCGACGGTAGCGGGACAGGGTACACAAATGACAATGCGCTCTACGAGACCGACGCACCCGCCATCGATTTCAACGGCGACGGCATCACAGATGCGCTGTTGCGTGGCAGCGCCGCCATTTCGTTCGGCAGTGTCGCGGGGCTGGTCGCTGCGTCAACGGCAGAAATCATTGATGCCGGCGGTGCGGCCGGCATTGTGTTCGACGTCGAAGCGGACGCTCTGACCGGTGCCGACTTCAACGACGATGGCGTCGACGACATAGCCGTCGCCAACGTTGCCGACTCCAAGGCGTATATCGTCTTCGGCAGTGACCTCGGGTTCAGTTCGGCGACCATTTCGACCGCGGCCCTCGATGGTACGACGGGCGTGACGATCACTGGACTTACGGATGTCCAGATCGGTGGCACCGGGTCCGTCGCCGCTACCACTGGCGACGTCAATGGCGACGGGATTGACGATCTCATCGTCAATCAGTTTCTGAGTGATGCCACAGGCACGGAAAACACTAGCCTAGTCCATGTGATTTACGGCAGCGAAGCTGGCTTCGCGTCCGAGATCAATGTCGGCGACTTCGATGGCACTGACGGCTTCACCCTCGACGCGACCGTCGGTGCATTGGCTGGGAGTTCTGTTGCCGTTGAGGATATCGATGGCGATGAAATCGACGATATCGTTGTCAGCGCCACATCGACTGAGTTTGGCGGCACGGGCTCGGTCTATGTCGTCCGCGGGCGGGATGACTTTGCCGCACAGACTTCGCTAACGGCTCTGACGGCGCCCCAAATGATTCTGATCGAGAACACAGCGGCATCGACTTTTGGAAGCACGGTCCGATCCGTTGGCGATATGACCGGTGATGGCATCGCAGAGTTGGCTGTGACCGATGCAGCAGGCAATGTCTACCTCCTCGATGGCCAGGTCATGCTAGACGAAGCCCAGTCGGCTGAGGCCATTCTTGACGTCACGGAAGCTGACATCACGTTCAATGGCGGGGGTGGCTCCGTGTCCCGCGCCGGTGACATCAACGGTGACGGACTTGAAGACATTTTCGTTACCGACGAGACGGGTACGACGTTCGCCATTCATGGGCGCTCAGACTTGCTCTTGGCGTCCGAGCCGCTTGAACTGCTTGAGGCCGCCAAGCAGGACGGCTTTGCAATTGCGGGTACCGCTGGAGCACCTCTCCGTCTCGGCGATGCGAATGGCGATGGCTTCGAGGACTTCCTCGTCGTGCGCGACGGTGGCGTTCGTTTCACCTCCGGCAACGACTTCAGTGAGGAAGCGGCCTTTGTTGCTGGTGACGGGCAATTCGACTTCGATGGTACGTCGCTCTCAGCCTTAGAGGCGCACGTCATTATAGGCGATGAGAACGCCAATATACTCACCGGTTCGAGCGGAAACGATCGGATACTCGCCGGCGCCGGCGGTGACACATTGAATGGTGGTGCCGGAGACGATGGTCTTGAAGCTGGCGGCGGTGACGACAATCTCTTCGGCGGCGTGGGCAACGATCTCCTCCTCGGAGACTTCGGAAATGATCGTCTCGATGGCGGCCCGGGCATGGACCGTGCCGAAGGCGGTCCCGGCGCGGACACCTTTGTCTTCAATCAAGGGGACGGGCAGTTGCTGATCAGGGACTTCCATCCCGGAATTGACAAACTAGAGCTGTCCGGTTTCACAGGCGGACCGGCGCCGCTCTCCTTCGCGATCCTCGATAGCAACGGTGACGGCGTTCTGACGCCGTCCGACGAGGGCATCGACGTCGCGCCGCACGGCAGTGGTCTAACGATAGGATTTGGGCCAGATCCCGACGCGCCTGTTGACGTGATTACGATCTTGCACGTCCAGGCACTTACACCGGTGGATCTATTGTTTACCGTCTAACCTATAGACTATTGGCGAATAGCCGTAGCCTTGACGTAATGCCTATATAGATTAGGTCAAAACGGGAACGATTAGTTCAATTTTTATCGTTTCTTTGATGGGCGCCTTAAAGCGTTTTCTGTCATTTTGGCCGGCGGATCGAGAGAGGCGGCGTTCCAGGTGCGACGGGTTCAACCCAGTCACAGAACAGTGTTCTGCTATGGGCGAGCAAAGCAACACTCCTGCACATTGGGGATTTGGTTTGCGCCTCGCTGTGAGCCGCCCGGTTTGACGGGAGTTCTAAGTTGACGCAGACCGGCGAAGCAAAGCTAACCAAAAATCTTGGTCCCGCAGAGCAAGCGCTAAGACGCTGCTACGGAATTTTGATTGGCGTTGGGCTTTTCACGGGCGTCATCAACGTGCTGGCGCTGGCCGGTTCATTTTACATGCTGCAGATCTACGATCGGGTTTTGCCTTCGCGCAGTGTTCCAACTCTGGTCGGCTTGACGTTGCTTCTCGTGGGACTCTACCTCATCTACGGCGGGCTCGACGTCATCCGTATTCGCGTGCTGAGCCGGGTTGGCGTCAAAATTGACAACGACCTGCGGGGCAGAGTCTTCTCTGCCGTGCATCTTATTCCACTGCGCTTGCGACCGGGCGGTGATGGCCTGCAGCCAATCCGCGATCTGGATCAGGTGCGGACGTTTCTTTCTAGCTTGGGGCCCACGGCTTTCTTTGATGTCTTTTGGGTCCCGATCTACATCGCCGCCGTCTACCTGCTACATCCTGTGCTTGGTCTGTTTGCGTTTGCCGGCGCGCTTATCTTGGTGGGACTGGCGTTCTTGACTGAAATCAAGAGTTCTCAGCCGATGAGGGACGCCGCCGCCACGGGGTCATCCCGCTTGATGTTCGGAGAGTCGGCTCGGCGAAACGCCGAAGTAATCCGAGCTATGGGCCTCGGTCAGAATATTCTTAGCCGCTGGAATGAACTCAATCACAAACACTTGGCCAGCCAATTGCGGGCATCCGATGCAGTGTCCGGGATTGGCGCGGTTTCAAAAATCTTCCGCCTAATCCTTCAATCGGGCGTCCTTGGTCTGGGTGCTTTCCTTGTGATCCAAGGTGAAGTCACGGCAGGAACAATCATAGCCGCCTCGATCATCACCGCCCGTGCGCTTGCACCGATCGAAACTTCGATTGCTCACTGGCGCGGCTTCGTAATGGCGCGCCACAGCTACCAGAGACTTGTCGATCTGTTCAAGGCGCTGGAGAGCAAGGTTGAAGACCTTCTAAGCCTTCCGACCCCCGAACATACGCTTGCCGTTCAGAAGCTCTCGGTCGGCGCACCAGGGGGAACGAACCCGATCATCCAAGAAATCGACTTCGAGTTAAATAGCGGGGACGGTCTGGGCATCATCGGGCCGAGTGCATCGGGCAAATCTACGCTCGCGCGCGCGCTCGTTGGCGTGTGGCAGCCCATCGAGTCTGAAGGCGGTACGGTTCGGCTCGATGGGGCCGGGCTCAACCAGTGGACGCCTGACGCCTTGGGCCGTCACATCGGTTACTTGCCCCAGGGGATCGAGCTGTTTGCCGGAACGATCGCGGAGAACATTGCGCGATTTCATCCCGATGCGACAGACGAGGAGACTATTGCCGCTGCACAGGCCGCCGACGTGCACGAAATGATCGTGCGTCTTCCGGATGGTTACCAAACACAAATCGGCGAAGGCGGCTGTGTTCTATCGGCAGGTCAGCGCCAGAGGGTCGGCCTTGCTCGAGCTCTTTTTGGCGATCCCTTCCTTGTCGTCTTGGACGAGCCCAACTCGAATCTCGACACGAAGGGTGACGCTTCGTTGACGAAGGCCATCAAGTCCGTCCGCGAGCGCGGCGGCATCGCGATTGTCATCGCGCACCGGCCCTCTGCTCTCGCTGCTGTTGACCGGCTTATGGTCATGTCAGCTGGCCGCGTCGCAATCCTTGGCCCCAAGGACGAAGTAATGCGCAGTCTCATGAGACCGGCCGGCGCGCCTCCGGAGCAGGTTGGAACACAAGCACAACCGGCGCGCCAGCTCAAAGTGGTGAACCAAGATGAGTCGGTCGGCTCCACATAGCAAGTCGCTCGAAATAGGTTGAGTAGCAATGGCTCAAAGTGCAGGCCCCAATACTGGGGATTATCCGGCCAACGTCGGGCGCTACATCGTGCTGGGCATCGCTGTCGTCGTGCTCATGCTCGGCGGCATGTTCTACTGGGCCTATCAAACCAACATATCCGGGGCCGTCGTCACCCAAGGCACGCTGGTTGTCGAATCGAGTGTCAAGAAGGTGCAGCACCCGACTGGTGGGATCGTCAAAGAGATCTATGTGAAGAACGGCCAGCGCGTCCAAGCGAATGAGCTTCTCATTCGCCTCGATGACACTCTGACGCGCGCCAATCTTCAGGTCGTCTCCAAGCAGTTGGACGAGCTAGAGATGCGCGAGGCGCGTCTTGCTGCCGAACGCGATGGGGCAGACGAGATTGAGGTGCCCGAAAGTCTGCTGTCGCGCCTTAGTGACACGAACGTCGCGCGCATTGTCGAAGGAGAGCAGACGCTTTTCACGAGTCGCCGCGAGTCGCTGAAAAAGCAGGTCGAGCAGTTGCGCGAGCGCATCGCGCAGCTCCAAAAAGAATCGTCGGGCATCGAAGCTCAGACTCAGGCCAAGACCACGGAGATGGACCTTATCGCAGAAGAGCTCGTTGGCCTGAAGACGCTGGAGCTAAAGAAGCTCATCACCACCAATCGCATGGTATCGATGCGTCGCGAGGCCGCGCGGCTTCAGGGTGAGCGTGGGCAGCTTGTGGCGTCAGCAGCGAAAGCCAAGGGCATGATTGCCGAGGTCGAGCTGAAGATCCTCGGCATGGAGCAACAGTACAAGACAGACGTGATCGACGAGCTGCGCCAGGTCCAATCGAAACAGTCCGAGCTCGTCGAGCGGCGTGTCGCTGCTGAAGATCAACTCAAGCGTATTGAAGTTCGGGCTCCCCGACCTGGCTTCGTTCACCAGCTTGCCGTGCATACCGTCGGCGGAGTTGTCAATGCCTCAGAGCCGATCATGCTGATCGTTCCCAGGGATGACCGTCTCGTGGTAGAGGCCCGGGTTGCGCCGCAGGACATCGATCAGCTGCATATCGATCAACCCGCTATGGTCCGCTTCGCAGCATTCAACGCGCGTACAACGCCGGAGCTGTTCGGCAGCGTCAGCCGGATCTCGGCCGACCTGTCTCAGGACGAAGTGACCGGAGAGCGTTACTTCCTCACGCGCATAACGCTGACAGATGAAGAGATCGCGCGGCTCGGCGACAAGAAGCTCGTGCCCGGCATGCCGGCCGATGTGCAAATCCGTACGTCGGATCGCACGGCACTTTCCTTCCTCGTCAAGCCGCTTCAAGATCAAATCTCCAAGGCTTTCCGGGAACGCTGATCCCCCGCTGTCTTATGAGCCCCGGTATGTGCGCCCTCGTGCTGCTCTCGGCGGAGTCCCAGCGTGCTCTAGGATCCGGCGTCCCATAAAGACCATTCCCCAGGCCTTCATACGCTTTGCCTTGACGCCGCGCGCGAACACTTGCAGGAACAAACCATGACCGATCGGTTCGTCACCGCCGCCATGCGCGAAACGGACACCGCAGATGTGTCGCTGCGGCCGACGTCGCTCGACGAGTTTATTGGTCAGGAGCGGGCGCGCGCCAATCTCAAGGTCTTCATAAAGGCCGCGCGAGATCGCGGGGAAGCGCTCGACCATGCCCTGTTTGCCGGGCCTCCAGGTTTGGGAAAGACGACGCTGGCCCAGATACTGGCCAAGGAACTCGGCGTCGGCTTTCGGGCCACGTCCGGCCCGGTGATCTCCAAGGCGGGCGATCTTGCGGCCTTGCTGACAAATCTGGAAGACCGCGACGTTCTCTTTATTGACGAGATTCACCGACTGAACCCGGCCGTCGAAGAGATCCTTTATCCGGCGCTGGAGGATTTTCAGCTCGATCTCATGATCGGCGAGGGACCGGCTGCGCGCTCGGTGCGCATAGATCTGGCAAAGTTCACGCTGGTCGGCGCGACGACGCGCCTCGGCTTACTTACCACGCCGTTGCGTGATCGTTTCGGCATTCCTGTCCGCCTGAACTTTTATTCGATCAGTGAGCTCCAGCTTGTCGTAATGCGTGGCGCGCGCGTTCTGGGAACCAACATCAGCGATGATGGCGCACAAGAGATTGCGCGGCGCGCGCGCGGTACTCCGCGCATCGCAGGAAGACTCCTGCGTCGCGTGCGTGATTTCGCAACCGTTGCCGATGCGCCAATCATTGACGCGGTGCTCGCCGACAAGGCACTACGTGCGCTTGAAGTTGATGGTGAGGGTCTCGACGCGCTCGATCATCGCTATCTGAACTGTATCGTTAAGGCCCACGACGGTGGTCCCGTGGGAATTGAGACGATTGCGGCCGCGTTGTCGGAGCCTCGCGATGCGCTCGAAGAAATTGTGGAGCCCTTTTTGTTGCAGCAGGGTTTCATCAGCCGAACGCCACGCGGGCGCATTGCCACGCTCAAGGCGTATCGCCATCTGGGACTCTCGGGGCCAGCGCGCCTGTCCGCTCTACAAGTGGGGCTGTTTGAGGACGAAGGCGACGACGCTGACGGCGGGGACGGTCCGCCGCAAGCTGAGATTGGCTGACTTTGTTCCAATACACCGAAGCCAGCGAAGATGCATCCTGAATTCGCATCGTGGTGAGGAGAGACCTGGGGCCGCACCTCGCTCACCTTGGTTCGTGACAAATGGGGCCGGATCGGCTCTCATCTTATCATGACAGAAGATCACCAATGGCCTGATCTCGCAGGCCGGCTCATCGAGGTGGATAAAGAGCGCCGGCACATTCTCCCGGTGCGGGTCTATTTCGAGGACACAGACTTTTCCGGTCTCGTCTACCATGCGAGCTACGTGCGTTGGTGCGAGCGTGGGCGTTCCGACTTTCTTAGACTACTTGGAGGTGACCACCGCAAACTCATCGATGGGAGCGCTGGTACTGAACCGGCGGCTTTCGTCGTGCGGAGCATGAGCTTTGATTTCTTGCGTCCAGCGCGCATCGATGAGGTGTTGGAAATTGAGACGCGAGTCAAAGATGTTGGTGCTGCGAGCCTAACGTTGGGGCAGAGGGTTTTGCAGGACGGGCGTGCGTTGGTGGACGCCGAAGTGACGGTCGTCCTCATCTCGGTGTCGGGCAAACCGTTGCGGATTTCGAGCACATTGAGGGAGGCTTTTGGCCGGCCCGCAGGCGGTATCCGTGCTTCATAGGGCACACGCCGCCCGCAATCTTGCGACCTAACAGTTTGAAAGTTAAGTGATTTTATAGAGGCGACGATACCCCCCACTTTTTCCCCTGCGGCAGGGAGTAGCCGCGATATTGCTGGCGATCTTGATGTAGTATCGACCGGCTTAGTGATTCTAGAGGGATAACCATGGCCGTAAAACCTGCAAAAAAAGCCGCAAAACCCGCCGCGAAAGTCAACACCGTTACGCTCCGTCATCTCGGCACGGCGCTTTCGGAATCTTACGAGATTCCCAAGAAGGATGCGATCGCCATGCTCGAGGATCTGATCGCAATGATGAGGAAGCACCTGAAGCGCGGCGACAAGCTTCGCATCGCCGGTCTTGGCGTGCTGCAGGTCAGAAAGCGGCCGGCACGCATGGGCCGCAACCCTGCAACGGGTGAGGCGATCAAGATCAAAGCTTCCAAGAAGGTCGCGTTCCGCGCCGCTAAGGATCTCAAGGAAGCGATGTAATCGCCTGAGAAATTTTTCGCGGCCCGCTGATACGAACACAACGCCTGCACGCTGGAGTCATAGGCTCCAGTGAGCAGGCGTTTTATTTTGTGACACGCATTGGTTGTTGCGTGACGCAGGGGCGGGTTTGCGCTTGCACGGCACACTGACCTGAACCACAGTGCGCCCGAGTGGATCGAAAGGAGCAGGGCCGCGGTCTGCGGGTTGTTCGATAGTTTCAAACAAATGGTGTGTCGTATGCTGCGAGTTTCTTGGC
Source organism: uncultured Hyphomicrobium sp. (assembly GCA_964620915.1). Classification (GTDB taxonomy): domain Bacteria; phylum Pseudomonadota; class Alphaproteobacteria; order Rhizobiales; family Hyphomicrobiaceae; genus Hyphomicrobium_A. The sequence continues at coordinate 119,161 of CAZUKP010000001.1, forward strand.
ATCTCAGTCTTGTGTTGGTTTGTCTTGGTCTTGGTCTTGGACTGGTCGGCGCCAAAGCACAAAGCTGCACGGACGAGACCACAATCAAATCCTCGTCCGAGACACGCCCGACGCAGATTTCTTTTCGGAACGGTTCCGCCGATCGGCGAAGGCTTTACTGGATTGATCAGCAAGGTCAGCGCAAGTTCTACGCAGTCATCCCCCCACAAAACATTCACACGCAACCGACCTACGTTGCGCACAGTTGGGTTGTGACGGACGACTCAGAAAAATGCCTATTTGTGATTACCGCATCTTCCGCTCCCATCACTGTTGAGGTCGGCGGTTCGACAGCATTGGCGCCCGGCGCGCCTGCTACCGGTGCACAGCAACCGATCACGCAATCATCGATCAGCGGCCCGTCTGCGGTACCCGTTGCTGAGGTCTCGCCCATCGAAGCCTTCGAGCTTGAGGGCTACTACCGGCTCACGCCGCGTTCCGAAGACGGTATCGTCTTGAACACGGAGGCCTCGGGCAAGCTTTCTGTCGAAAAGGTGAAGCCACATTGGTCGAGCGGTCAGTGGGAATTTGAGGAGGTGCCCGGAACGGCGTTTGTTCTCATCAAGAACCGTTGGAAGAACACCTTTGTTCTCGTCGAGGACGACAAGGTGCGGGCCGGCTCGGCCGATGATGATGACCAGTCAGCTCATTGGGCCGTTGAGGTTGTCGAGGGACAACCCTACGTGCGTATCCGGAACCGCACGGTGAAGCGCTATCTGGGCAACGATAATGGTCAAACGCGATTGACAAAGTCGGATTTGGACGACCCAGACAGCCAATGGCAGTTCGTTGCTGTGCTGGATGGTACGCCGTCGGCCTCATCGAGTTCGTCGGAGACATCAAGCAAGACCTCATCCAAGAAGACGAAGGAGAAGAATAAGGAGACAGCAAAGAAGAGGGGCGGCTGCGACGGCGGTTGGTGGAAAGGAAATACGTGCAAGTGTCCAAAGGGGAAGGTCTTTGATGCCGGCCGCTGCTCGGCGACGGACCATGGCGGTGTTAACTGCGCCGGCTCAGGCCAGTTCTATCATGCTGGTGCCTGCGTCTCGAGGTGCCCCAAGGGAATGTACGGCAAGAACGGGTATTGCGTGCAAGCTAAGGGTTCGGGTTCAGCCCAGGCCGCACCGCAGCCGCCCCCGCCCAATACGGCGCAGCAGATCCAGAACATCATCCAGGGCATTCAGAACATCAAGCACAAGTGCGGGCCAACCCAGTTCTACAGCAAGGCAGAGGGCGGCTGCATCGAGGACGACTGATCGCAACCTGCGTCATTGCTAGGGCGCGCCAAACAGGGTCTTCATCTTGGCGCGCAGTCCTTTCGCGCGGGCCGTGTCGCGCCACAGATGTCCCCATTCCGCAAACGCGATCGCGAATGGATTGTTGCTCGTCTCGCGGCCCTTGAGGCCAAAGCGCAGTGCCTCATGCTGCGGCGGTTCCGCAAAGGTCCCAAACATCCGATCAAAGACGATGAGCACCGAACCGTAGTTCTTATCGAGGCAGTCTTCGTTGCAGGCGTGATGCACCCGATGATGCGCCGGCGTGTTCAAGATCCATTCGAGCGGACCCAGATGCACGGGCAAGGCAGTGTGCAAGAAGAACTGGTAGGCTAGCCCCGCTGAGAGCATCGCGCCGATTGCGACTGGAGGAAAGCCAATCCAGGCGAGCGGTAAAAAAAATGCGAAAGCACCGGTTAGCTGGCCCGTCCACCCAAGCCGGATTGCGGCGGAAAGATTGAAGTGCGTCGCAGAGTGATGCACCGAATGGGTGGCCCACAGCCAGCGCACGCGATGGGACGCGCGATGGAACCAGTAGTAGGCAAACTCTGTTCCAAGAAACAGCGCTGCCCAGCTCCATGCCGTATCGAGCGGGATGTCGAACAGTCGGTTTTGATGGAGCACGACGAATGGCAACGCCGCGAGGCCGCCCACCAGAACGCGCACGCCAACGTCGCCGAGTGCAACGCCAACTGAAGCTGCCGTCTCACGAAGGTCATGATCCTCGTCATGGGCGCCAAGGCGCGCATAGAAATATTCGGCTGCGATGAAGATCAGCGTCAGGGCCAGAAAGGCACCGGCTGGACGCATTACGGGCGTCAGTTCGCTCAACTCGGGCATGATTCAGGTTTCTTTCGCCAGATCGGCTTAGCGCCGGTAGTAGGCCCAGATGCGCCTCAGCGCGTCGCTGCACGCGATGCTCAATCGATCCTTGTTTCCAGCCAGGCATGACAGGATGCGCCCACCGCCGGGGAGTACCCGCGGGCAGTACCGCTGCACATCAGGCCTGCAAGCCGCCCAAGCGGCGCGAGGTGACAGCGGGTAAGGATCGTAGGGGGGTGGGGGATCGTAATAGCCAGGCGGCGGAGGCTCCGGCGGGGGCAGCGATTCAGCGTGCGCGGAACCAGCAATCGCGACGAGCAGCATTGCGGCAGCTGCTGAGAGAATGAGCGCTGCGGCCAGATCGCGAGCAGCTGTCCAAATCGTTTGTGGGGCTTTCATACCTTGTGGTCCACTGTGCAAGTGAGTTGAGCCCCTCTGTCCACGCTACTGCGAAGGCCGGCTCCACATTAGCGCGGAAGAGGAGCTCAGGGAATCAGTAGCGGGTCCAGGTAGAATTGCGGGTCCTGGTGCGTCCGCCCGGATAAGTGACGGTCGACGAGCGATTGCAGATCCCGCCGCCGCAGCTCGTCGTGCCGTTACGCGTCCTAACCCCGCCGCGCGGTCCCGTGAAGACTTGCTGAGACGAACATGTCCCCCCTGCGCAGTGACCGCTGCCGCTTGAACTCCACGTGCGACCGTAAGGTCCGGTTCCACCGCCTGAGCGTGCCCAACCGGCTTCGGCCAACGCATAGCTTGCAACCAGTGATGACGCGGCGAGTGCAAACGTACCGACTATCCGCATAGAGTTGCGCTTCATGTTCCAATCTCCTGAAGTCTGACACCGTGGGTGGCGCCGGGGGTGAGATTGGGCGGTTAACTTTGCTGGTCTTTTTCAAAACTCCAGGTGACCTGTAACGATTTGTAACGAGCCGGGTCGTTGAATTGTCCCCAATTCTGGGGGCTTAATACGCCCACCATGACTGAGCGCTCCCGCATTCTAATCATCGAAGACGACGCGGAGATTCGCGGCCTTGTGCGCGACTACCTGCAGCGGCAGGGCTTTCGCGTTGATGTGGGCGACGGCGGGGCCGCGCTTGATCGCTTTCTGTCGGTGATTGGCGAGCCCGACCTGATCGTTCTCGACATCATGCTGCCCGGCGAAGACGGTTTGAGCCTGTGCCGGCGCATCCGTGCAAAGTCGTCGGTGCCGATTCTCATGTTGACGGCGCGCTCGGAGGATATCGATCGCATCATCGGTCTGGAAATGGGTGCCGATGATTATCTGGGCAAGCCGTTCAACCCGCGCGAGCTCGTTGCGCGCATTCGGGCCATCCTTCGTCGCCGAGAGCCTGAACCGACAGCGTGCCGCCGTGTCGTCGTCGGCAATATCAGCATCGATCTGTCAACGCGATCGGTCGAGCACAAAGAAAGCGGTTCTATCCCTCTAACCAGTGCCGAGTTCGATCTATTGGAGTGTTTTGTCACCAGGCCTCAGCGTGTCCTTTCACGAGAGCAACTCATGGACTGGACGCGCGGGCGACAAGCAGACCCACTTGATCGGACGATCGACGTGCAAGTGAGCCGGCTGCGCAAGAAGATCGAGTCGGGTGAAGTTGCACTCATCAAGACGGTGCGCAACGCCGGCTACATGCTGTGCGCTCCAGTCGAGGAACACTGACGTGCTGGGGCGCCTCGGTTTCACGGGCCGGTTGATGGCGATCGTGCTGCTCGCCCTGTTGGCCGTGGTCGCGCTCAGCGCAGGCCTCGGGTATCTGGCGCGCACACGCGGTATTGCGGATGCGACGCCGTTGCTCCTGCCTGAGCGGGCCGCAGCGATCGTAGAAGTTCTCGAGGCCACCCCGCCCGGGCGCCGCGAAACAGCCCTCAAGGCACTCAGCACTGAGACCATCACCGTCACCTATGCGGATGCGCCGCCAAGCAACGACGTGCGCGCGCGGCGGCTTCCGGCCGTTGAGCGCGTCATTGACCACTACTTTCTGGAGGTCGGTGGCCGGGAGGTGTTCGCGATGCTCGCGCCCGAGGCTGGACCGAGCTGGCGCCAGCTCCGTCTCGGCCAGTACTGGCTTGCGTCGCACGAACCATTGGTCGTGGCTATCGGCCTCGACACGGGCGGATTCGCCGTCCTGGAAAGCCACGGGGATATTTCACCGGTTATCTGGGGTGTGCCGCCGGGCTTCTTGATCGGTGTACTTGGGGCCCTTGTCGGGCTTGCGGCCATCATTGCCATTGGACGTGAAGCGCGACCTCTGCGTCGCTTGTCGGACTCGGTTGCGCGATTTGCTGACAATGCAGTGCCCGACCCCGTCGAGCCGCGTGGTGCACCTGAGATCCGCCGGTTAATTGGCATTATCAATGACATGCAAGGGCGCATCGGAGGACTGGTGAAGGGGCGCACAATTCTGTTGGGCGCTATCTCGCATGATCTGAAGACTTATCTCACGCGCCTGCGCCTGCGCGTGGAGGCGATCGACGGGACCGAACAGCAGGCGCTGGCCGTGCGCGACCTTGACGACATGACGGCGCTGATCGACGACGCGCTGGCGCTTGCGCGCGGTGCGGCGGTTTCAGAGCGGCAACAAGATATCGACATTGTCGAACTCATCGGCAAGGAAGGTGCTGCGCGCGATGGCGTAACGATAGGCCTATGCAACACAGGTAGAACACCGGCCCATGTTCGCGGTGATCCCGTCGCGTTGAGGCGCCTCTTCGCCAATCTTCTCGACAATGCGCTGCGGTACGGCAGCACGGCGGAAGTCTCCATTGACCGCACGAGTGCAGGCCTGGAGATCCTGATTGATGACGATGGGCCTGGAATCCCCTCGCTTGAGCGGTCGGCGGTTTTTGAGCCCTTCTATCGCGTTGAGGCCTCGCGCAGCAGGGCCACCGGGGGGGCGGGCCTAGGCTTGGCAATTGCCCGCGCAATCGTTGAAGCGCATGGCGGTCATATCAGCGCGGAGGATGCACCCGCGGGGGGGGCGCGCATTCGCGTTGAACTGCCGTCCGCTTGAAGACAGTCCCAGTGACGTCAATGGGTTGTTCGGCTTTTGCGCCCCTGTTTGGCCAAATTGCGCGGCAACATGCCGACTTGGGGTTAAGGACTAAGCGCGGCACAGTTTGCGGCGTCATGGTCCGGCGGTCATGACACAATGCTCGCCGTCTGCTTTGCTGCTATCACCATCTCCCCATTACTGCGATTACGGAACACGAAATGGATCCCACCGATCTCGCCAAAGAAGCCATCGGTCCCGCGACGGTGGGCGGCTTTTCGTTCCTGGAGTTGTTTCTTCAGGCGCACATCGTCGTCCAGGCCGTCATGCTCGGCCTCCTGATCTCCTCGGTTTGGTCCTGGGCGATCGTGGTGGAGAAATTTTTCGCGTTCCGGCGTGCGCGCGTTGAGGCCGACCGCTTCGAGCACATGTTCTGGTCAGGGCAGTCACTTGACGAACTCTACAATAACTTGTCGCGCACCAAGTCCATCGCCACGGCAGCGCTGTTCGTGGCTGCAATGCGCGAGTGGAAGCGCTCAGTGGAGGGAAATATTCGGGCGCTGGGCGGCATCCAGTTGCGCGTGGAAAAGGTGATGGACGTTACCATCAGTCGTGAGATGGAGCGCCTGGATCGGCGCTTGCTGTTTTTGGCAACCGTTGGCTCAACGGCGCCTTTTGTTGGTCTATTCGGCACGGTGTGGGGCATTATGTCGAGCTTCCAGGCTATCGCGATTTCCAAGAACACGAACCTCGCCGTCGTCGCGCCCGGCATCGCCGAAGCCCTGTTTGCGACGGCACTCGGCCTACTTGCAGCCATTCCGGCGGTCATCTTCTATAATAAGTTTTCCGCCGATTCCGCGCAGATCAGCCACCGTTTGGAGGCCTTTGCGGATGAGTTCGCCGCCATTGTTTCGCGGCAGATCGACGTTAGGAGCTAAGTCGTAGGCTGCACTCGCGCGCCGCGCTTAGAGATCAAAGAAGGTTATGGGCGTCAGCATCAAAACGTCTCAAGGTAATGGGCGCTCGCGGCGGGTGCGCCGTCATTCGCCTATGAGCGAGATCAACGTGACTCCCATGGTGGACGTCATGCTTGTGCTGCTCATCATCTTCATGGTCGCTGCACCGCTGCTTCAGGTGGGCGTGCCGATCGAGTTGCCCGAAGCAAAAGGCAAACAGCTCGAATCGTCAGAAGAGCCGCTCGCCATAAGCGTCAAGGCAGACGGCAGCGTTTATATCGGCGAGACCCCAGTGCAACTCGATGAAATCGCCGTAAAATTGAAGGCGATTGCCAAGAACGGCTACGATGAGCGGATCTACGTGCGCGGCGACAAGGGAGTCGCGTACGGTATCGTCATGCGCGTCATGGGTCGCATCAGCGCGGGCGGCTTCAAGAAGCTTTCGTTCGTCACTGAAGCGGAGGAGGGAGGCTAGGGGCGTGTACCTTGGGCTCTTCATCTCCGCACTCGCCCATGCAGCCATCTTGGGCTGGGCAGTCCTCTCGATCCACCGCACGCCGGAGCTTTTGCCCGAGGCGGTTGTGATCGAGGCATCGATCATTACGCCTTCCGAACTCACGCGCCTCAAGCAAGGCAGTCCCGATTCCAAAGAGTTGGAGGCCAAGGCGAAAGACGTCGAAAAACCAGAAATCTCCAAGAAGGAAGCCGAGAAGCCAAAGCCAGTAACGGCCCCGCCGCCGCCCGAGCCTGAACCGCCGCCGCCTCCCAAAGAGGACGAAATCGCAAAGAAGCTCGAAGAGGAAGCAGCTGCTGTCGCGCTCCTGAAGAAGGCCGAAGCGAAAAAGAAGGCTGAGGAGAAGAAAAAGGCCGAAGCGAAAAAGAAGGCTGAGGCAAAAAAGAAGGCCGAGCAGAAGAAAAAAGCGGAACAGCTCCGCAAGAAGAAAGAGGCCGAAGCCAAGCGCAAGGCGGCCGAGGCGGCAAAGAAAAAAAAGGAGCAGTTTGACGCGGACCGGATCGCGGCTCTTATCGACAAGAGCCCCGACAAGAGGGGTGCGCCACGCTCATCGACTCCACCCACCAAGCCGACCGACTACACAGGGCCGACGGCAGGGGAACGCCGCGGGACCGACACCGTTCTGTCGGCACGTGAGCAGGATTTGCTCAAATCCCGCTTGAGTGGTCAGCTCAAACGATGCTGGCACCTGCCCGGCGGCGGCGGGGGCATAGAGACCACTGTCGTGACGCTGTCATGGCGCCTTAAACCCGATGGCTCGTTGGACGGCATCCCGAAGGTGGTTCAGCCGCAATCAGGCCCTGTTTTTCAGATTGCAGTGGAGGCGGCAATGCGTGCAGTCACGCGATGTGCACCCTTTGATCTGCCGAAAGACAAATATTCTGTTTGGAAGTCGGTGACCTGGAGCTTTGATCCGCGTGAGATGCTGTAATTGAGATTCGTAAGCGCTAGCGGGCTCTAGAAGGACGTATGATGATCAGATGCAAGCCTCAGACCCTTGCTTGGGCAGTGGCCATTCTCATTGCACTGACGCCCGTGTGGGCAGCGGCACAGGGTGCCGGTGGCGGATTGAGAGGGACGCAGCGGCAGGGAACGCTTGCACCGATTCCGATCGCGATTCCCGTCTTTATCAGTGACGACCCAAAGCTTGGCGCCGACATCGCCGATGTAGTATCGGCGGATCTGCAACTCTCTGGTCTTTTTCAACCGCTCGAGCGCGCGTCATTCCTTGAGCAGGTGAGCAACGTCAATGCGGCTCCCCGATTTCCCGACTGGCGTGCGATTCGAGCCGATGCTCTCGTCGTTGGTCGCGTGACACGCGCAGGCGACGGCCGACTCGTTGCAGAATTTCGACTTTGGGATGTTGCGACTGGCAAGCAGCTCGCGGGCCAGCGATTCTCCACAAGCGCGCAGAATTGGCGCCGGGTCGGCCATATCATCGCCGATCAGGTCTATGAGCGGCTGACCGGCGAGAAAGGTTACTTCGATACGCGCGTCGTCTTCATCGATGAGACAGGCCCTAAAGACCGGCGCGTCAAGCGGCTCGCGATCATGGATCAGGATGGCAAGAATGTCAGTCTCTTGAGCCGCGGCAACGAACTGGTTCTGACGCCCCGTTTCAGCCCAACCAATCAAGAGATCACTTTTATGTCGTACTCGGGTGGCCAGCCGCGCGTGTACTTGATGAATCTCAAGACGGGGAAACGCGAAGTCGTCGGTGACTTCCCCGGCATGACGTTCGCCCCGCGCTTTTCACCCGATGGGCAGCGGATCATCATGAGTCTTCAGTCTGGTGGCAACTCAAGCATTTATGAGATGGATTTGAGATCGCGCCAGAAGCGCCAGTTGACCGGAGGGCAGTCGATCGACACTGGACCTAGCTACTCGCCAGACGGACGACAGGTGGTTTTCGAAACCGATCGTGATGGCAGTCAGCAGATCTACGTGATGAACGCAGATGGCTCGAATGCCCATCGCATTAGTTTCGGTCAGGGCCGCTATTCGACGCCGGTCTGGTCCCCACGTGGCGACTACATTGCATTCACGAAACAGTACGGCGGCCGTTTCTTGATCGGCGTCATGCGTCCTGATGGGTCAGGCGAGCGAATCCTCACCGAGGGGTTCCACAACGAGGGGCCAACATGGGCACCAAATGGACGTGTGCTGATGTTCTTCCGAGAATCGCCTGGCGCGCAGGGAGGACCGCGAATCTATTCGGTCGATCTGACGGGTTACAACGAGCGGACTGTTCCGACCCCGTCCTTTGCCTCCGACCCGGCGTGGTCACCACTCCTGAACTAGGACACCAATTAACCTGGAATTAACCAGCGCTCAGGCTGAATAGAGTTGCGCTTGTCTGGAGTGCTGAGCGCGATTTTGTGGCGTATTTCATGCTCTTCTGCGATCCAGAGTTGGTTTGCAACAGCTGCCGAGGAGCACAAAACACGGCGTGGCATTTTCGCATCTACTGGCTTGGAAAACTGAGGGATAACTGCCTCTGTTCTTGATCAAGACGGGCCGCGCCAGTACCCAAGAATACGGCTAGTGCCGATCGAAGCATGCAGGAGATGAACTATGCAGGGTTTGAAGGGGCTGATCGTTTTGTCAGCAGTCGTTGCGGCCGTTGCGCTGAGCGCGTGCCGTCGTGAAGAGCCGGTGCCGTTGAAGCTTGGCGCCGAATTGCCTGTCGCTGCGCAGCCCGCTCGTTAAGAGCTGGCGGTAGAGCCAGGACAACATAGGAGAAAATGCTATGAAGAGTGCTATCGTGCTCGCTGTCGTCGTTACGGCTGTTGCTCTTGGCGCTTGCCGTCGTGAAGAGCCCGTGCCGTTGAAGCTCGGCGCCAACATGCCAACGACCGAACAGGCTCGCTAAGCCAATCCCGGTTCGAGCCAGGAACAACATTGAGGAGATTAAATACTATGAAGGGGGCTATCATTCTCGCGACCGTTATCGCGGCTGTTGCTCTTGGCGCTTGCCGTCGTGAAGAGCCCGTGCCGTTGAAGCTCGGTGCCGATCTTCCGGTTCCGGCTCAGCCGGCGCGCTAAACGCTACTACAAAATTAAGCTTTCGCGGCTCGATGAGCTGGGGGGGCGATCTTTCAAGACCGAGGTGCTTCGCAAAACGCGTCTGCATCTCGGTCTTGTGCTTTTTAAGGCGGGGTGGCCATAGGTTAGGACCTCTTCCGATCATGTGGCCCGTCTATCGGAGCCAATGGTGCCGTGAAACGGCATTTTGCGTCTTGGTTCTGGCAGAACCCCTTGTCGCGTAGGTGTGGCCCTATTTCACAGTCGGCCTGTGGATTGGCCACAATTTCGTACAAACGGTCGGATAACTCCGCATTACGTCTGGAACAGTCACCCGGCTTCGTGTTGGTTATTGCAGGGTGGCGAAAGGAAAGTTTATGGCCGTTTCCGCCTTGTTGTCCCGCACAGCGTTGCTGCTGGCTCTACTCTTTGCCGGATTCGTTTTTGCGGGCTGCGCAAACAACGAAACGCAACCCAACTCGCAGTTGACGGGCGGCGGTTCGGTCGCGCCTGGGACGAACCGCGACTTCAGCGTGAATGTCGGCGATATCGTTTACTTCACCACTGACAGCAGCGATCTGACGCCTGAGGCGACGACAACACTGCAAAAACAGGCCCAATGGCTGGCCAGATATCCGCAGTACACGATCACCATCGAGGGGCATGCGGACGAGCGCGGTACGCGTGAGTACAATATTGCTCTTGGGGCCCGCCGAGCCACTACGGTTCGTAACTTCCTAGCGCGTAACGGCATCAATGCCTCGCGGATCCGTACGATTTCCTACGGTAAGGAGCGCCCGGTGGCGGTTTGCGATGATATTTCCTGCTGGTCCCAGAACCGTCGTGCTCAGACCATTCTGAACACCCGTACCGGTGCGGTGGCCTCTGGCAGCAACTACTAACGAATCTCTGCAAATCACCCCTTAATCAACGTGATACGTGTGGCACGTGACTGCGCGCGCCTATGGTCAGTGCACAGGCAAAGTTTGGCCGTAATAGCTCAGTAATTTTTTCTCGATTTCATAGGTTTGCGTTGTGAGGCTTATGTCATGTTCCGCTCTGAGCGTAATTCGAGCAGGAGAACGGGCTGCTCTGCGCTCTTTCTGAGGAGCACAGCCGTCACCTTTGGCGTGCTCGTTTCCCTTGATCCGGTCGCTGCCGCGGGAAATTTGGCTCCAGCGGAAGTACAGCCCTTGGTGGCCTCCAAGATTGCGGTAAAGGCCGCGCTCGAACAGACCACTGCTGAGGACACTCCTGAACGCAGTCCATCGACCCGGGTGGCTGGCGATCCGCGCAGAGCCTACGGACCGGAACAACGGGCCCAGGAACTTTACTTAGACGCCGTGGAGAAACTTGAGGCAGGGCGGCAGTTGTGGGCCCGGCGAACATTCGAGACCCTGGTTGCCCGATATCCAGAATCCAGAGCGGCTAGCATGGCGCGAGGGCGGCTTGCTGATCTTTACCGTGCGAACGCGTTGCACGTGGAGAATGCCGTGCCCCCCAGTCCTCCGGTCCGAGTGCCGCCGTCTGTTGAGACAACAGTCTTGGCAGCGTCGGGGAGCTTGCGAATTCTTCCAAATTGGGATGTGGAACGTCGGCAGCATTCGGCCATTCAAGCGCGCCTGCGCACTGCGGCTGGTGATCGGGTCTTTTTCAGCGAGGGCAGCGCGGACCTAGGCGGCCGGGCGCGGACTGCGCTTGCGGCGCAAGCGCGCTGGTTCAAGAAATCCAAAGACTTTGAGGTCGCGATTGAGGGCCACGCAGACGAGTCCGGTTCGACCGACGACAACATCATCCTTTCGGAGCGGCGTGCGATTGCAGTACGCGAACGTCTTATCGAGGAAGGCGTGGCTGCTGAGCGCATAATCGTGCTGCCAAGGGGACGCTCTGAGCGGCTGGCAACGTGTCGGGAACCTGAGTGCCAGGCCCAGAATCGCCGGGCGGTGACCATCGTTGTCAGCGCGGGAACAATTGGCCGGCTCCGTCAGACCGCCCAGCAGACGGGTGTTCGGCATCACCAGCCGCAGGCACAGGCCCTGGGGCTGCCGCAGTCGCGTGCCAGGCCGGCGACGTCGAGCTGGCAAAGTACACCGCGTTGACATGCGCGCGCCAAGTAGGCGATGCCAAGGGCAGCTAACGCACCATCTAATAAGCCAATGCGGGAACTCGGTTTGCCCGGTTGGCGACGGGTCACGTTCCTGATGCTATCGTCGTGCAAGTCTTATGGCAGGGATCCTGAATGGGAATGACGCCGATTATGCAGAGATTGATTGTCCCAATTTTCAAAAGCGTCCTTGTCAGTGCTCTCGTCCTTCTGGCGGGGCCTTTGGCAGCCCAAGAGCGGGAAAACGAAAGGGGCGGTCGCTGGCAGCTCGCTCAGGCCGCAGCCCCCAAGGGGCAACCGGCGGCCGCTCAGTCGGCCCCGCAGCCGGGCCCCGATGCCCAGCTCACGAAACGAATCGAGCAGCTTGAGGAGCAGCTCGTCGATATGCAGGTCGTCATCGGAACCCTGGAGTCGTTGGCCCGCTCGGGTGGCAGTGCTACTTCTGCGGCGCCGTCGTTCAGCGGCGGGGGAGGACGCGGCTATGGTGGTGCCGACAGCACCCGTCTCGATGGCCTCGAGACCCAAGTTCGAGCGCTCGCGGCCCAGCTTCAGCAGTTGACGAATGAGGTTCGCGGCATGGGTACCCCGGATCGGCGCGGCGATGTCACAGGCGAAGATCAGAACCAATTTGCGTCACAGCAGAGCACGGTTCAATTTGGCTCAACGACCATCACTGAATCGCAGGGCGATGCAATTGGCGGTCTCCTTTCAGCAGATCAACCTCCTGCCACGGCGACAGGACCTCAAGTCGCCGCAACCGAACCCCCGCAATTTCAGCCTCCCGTCGGCGCTGCCGGCGATGCAGGAAACCCGAAGCAACTCTACGAAACAGCCTATGGCTATCTGATGCAGCGCGACTATGGGGCGGCCGAGGCTGGGTTCTCCGACTTTCTGAGCCGGTTCCCCAACGATTCTCTTTCAGGCAACGCGCAGTATTGGCTGGGTGAATCATACTTCGTTCGAGGGGATTATAAGTCGGCGGCGGGGGCGTTCCTCAGAGGTTATCGCGACTTCGCTAGCAATGCGCGCGCGCCCGACAGCCTTCTCAAACTGGCAATGTCCCTGGATCGGATGGGGCAAAAAGATGCCGCCTGTTCGTCCTATGCGGAACTCTCCAAGCGATTCCCCAATGCATCCGAAAAAGTCAAAAACCGAGCGAAGGACGAGCGCCAACGCATCGGCTGTTCATAGCACCGAGGACAGTGTTGGTGCGGATCCGCCGCTGAGTGATGCAGAGCTTACAGGGCTCTTTGCCCCATTAGAGCCCTTCCAGGTTCTCATTCTTGCTGTGTCTGGCGGGGCCGACAGTCTCGCGATGATGCATCTTATCGTGCGCTGGGCGCATCTTTGTCCCAACAGTGCACGCACCGTCCTCGTCGCAACCGTTGACCACGGTTTGAGAGTGGAGTCGCCCCGCGAGGCCACATGGGTCGGCGAGCAGGCGCGCGCCGCAGGCCTGGTGCACGAAACGCTTAGTTGGACTGGGGAGAAGCCAACGACCGGTCTTCAGGATTCAGCCCGCAACGCCCGTTACCATCTCTTGGCGGAATTGGCTTGGCGCTTTCGTGACCGTGGGCCGGTGGGCGTCGTCACTGCGCATACGCAAGACGACCAGGCCGAAACCTTTTTAATGCGACTGGCACGCGGCAGCGGGCTCGACGGATTGACGGGTATGAGCACGTCACGCTTGCTCGACACCGAAAACGGTGTGCGGCTCGTTCGCCCGTTGCTTGGCGTCGCAAGGTCACGTCTTGTGGCGACGCTGCATGCACACGGGCTCACATGGCTTGATGATCCCAGCAACGAGGCGGAGCGCTTCGAACGCGTCCGCATTCGCAAGGCTCGTTCGCAACTTGAAGCGATCGGGTTGACGAATGAGATGATTGCTTTGAGTGCGCGCCGCTTGGAACGCGCGCGCGATGCCTTAGAGCGTGCCGTGCATGCGCTGCAGGAATCGGTGTCGCTTGACGTTCATGACGGTGCGTACGCAAGCCTTGATGCGGGTCCGCTCTTTGCTGCGCCCGCCGAGGTGCGACTACGGCTCTTGACGCGGCTCATCGCGGCCTTCGGCGGCCAGGAGCAGCCGCCACGCTTATCGAAGCTTGAATCTCTCATTGCGCGGCTGGAGCTGCCAGACTGCGAAGCAACGCTCGGCGGGTGCATTGTTGCTCGCAATGAAGCTGAGATCAGGGTCTTTCGCGAGCCCGGCCGGACCGGGCTACCCGAGCTGGCTCTTGAGCCGGGGACATCAGCGATCTGGGACCGGCGCTTCCGGGTTTGGATCTCTGAGGCCGTAGGCGAAGCAGTTACGGTACGCGGTCTTGGAACATCCGCATTTTCCCAGCTGCGCAAGGGCGCCGACAGTGACCTTCCCCCGGCTCGAGCTGCGGCCACGCTTCCCTCTTTTTGGCGAAATGGCGAATTGCTGGCCGTTCCGCAGCTCCCCGGTCATCTGGGTTTGGCGAATACGGTGGCACGCGCCACAGATGGGCTCTGTTCAGCCGAATTCCTTTGGTAAGGACGGTTCATCCGCATTTGCTAGGCCCTGGTGCCGATCCTGCGTCAATTGGCGTTGGCGTTAAGGAAGTGGGCAGCCGGGTGCGTGTAGCTTGGCATTGCGGGGGTCGAGACCTATGTTAACTGGGCGCTAACGGGCGTTTGCGCCTTCAATCTCCGGACCGGCTGCGGTGAGCCGTTCTCGGGCTCTACAGGAAACGAAATGAACTCAAACTTTCAGAAGCTCGCCATTTGGGTTGCGATCCTCGTATTGCTGGCGGCTCTCTTCAATCTCTTCAACAGTCCCAGCCAAACCCGGCGCGGAACAGAGATTACCTATTCAGAATTCCTGAGTGCGATTGATGCTGGCAACGTCAGTGAAGCGACGTTGGCGGGCAATAAGATTGAAGGCACCATGCGCGATGGTGGGTCCACCTTTGCCACCTACGCACCGCCAAACGACGCAACGCTGGTCGAGCGCCTTCAGAAGAACAACGTGAAGTTTCGCGCACGCCCCTCTGATGAGGACGTGCCCTCGATCTTGAGTATGCTACTCAACTGGTTCCCGATGCTGTTGCTGATCGCCGTTTGGATCTTCTTCATGCGGCAGATGCAGTCCGGCTCCGGCCGGGCCATGGGCTTCGGCAAGTCGAAGGCCAAGCTTTTGACCGAGCGGCATGGGCGCGTGACGTTCGAAGACGTGGCCGGCGTCGACGAGGCCAAGGAGGATCTCCAGGAGATCGTGGAGTTTTTGCGCGATCCGCAAAAGTTCCAGCGCCTTGGCGGTCGCATTCCACGCGGTGCACTGCTTGTCGGGCCTCCGGGCACAGGTAAGACGCTTCTTGCTCGCGCAATCGCGGGTGAGGCGAACGTTCCCTTCTTCACCATTTCCGGTTCCGACTTCGTTGAAATGTTCGTGGGCGTTGGCGCAAGTCGCGTGCGCGACATGTTCGAGCAGGCGAAGAAGAACGCACCCTGCATCATATTCATTGACGAGATCGATGCGGTCGGCCGCCACCGCGGCGCCGGTCTGGGTGGGGGTAACGACGAGCGTGAGCAAACCTTAAATCAGTTGCTCGTCGAGATGGATGGCTTTGAGGCCAACGAGGGGATCATTCTCATCGCGGCCACCAACCGTCCCGATGTTCTTGATCCCGCGCTGTTGCGCCCTGGTCGCTTCGACCGTCAGATCATGGTGCCGAATCCCGACGTTACGGGTCGCGAGAAGATCTTGCGCGTGCACATGCGCAAGGTTCCCGTTGCACCGGACGTCAATCCGAAGGTCATTGCACGTGGCACGCCGGGGTTCTCCGGTGCCGACCTGGCGAACCTCGTCAATGAGGCTGCGTTGCTGGCGGCGCGGCGCAACAAGCGTCTCGTGACGCAGATAGAATTTGAGGACTCCAAGGATAAGGTGATGATGGGTGCGGAGCGCCGCTCCATGATCATGACCGAGGAAGAGAAGTTGGCGACGGCCTACCACGAGGCGGGCCACGCGCTGGTCAACCTCAAGATGCCGGGCGCCGACCCGCTGCATAAGGTCACGATTATTCCGCGCGGGCGCGCACTGGGTGTCACCATGAGCCTGCCCGAGCGTGACAAGCTCAGCTACTCCAAGCAGTGGTGTGAGGCCCGTATCGCCATGTCGTTCGGTGGCCGCGTCGCCGAGCAGTTGATTTACGGCAAGGACCACCTCAACACGGGCGCCTCCAGCGACATCATGCAGGCGACGGACCTCGCGCGGCGTATGGTCACCGAGTGGGGTATGAGCGAGAAGCTCGGGCCGTTGCGCTACAATGAAAACCAGCAGGAGGTGTTCCTCGGCCATGCGATCACGCAGCGCCAAAACATGTCCGAAGACACGGCCAAGCTGATCGACCTGGAGATCCGCCGCATTGTGACTGAGGGCGAAGACAAGGCCCGCGAGCTCGTCGGTGCGCACCATACCGAGCTTGAAGCGATTACCCAGGCCTTGATGGAGTTTGAGACGATCTCGGGTGATGAAGTGACGACGCTGGCTCGTGGTGAGAAGATCGTGCGCGCGCCCGATGACGACGGCCCCGTCGATACGAACGGCTCCTCAGCGGTTCCCGCTACGGGCGTGCCGATCAAGCCCCGTGACGAGCCGGGATCCGGCGGCATGGAACCTCAGCCGCAGACCTAGATTGGGCAAGGCTGCCGAATTGCGGCGCTGTCCGATAGGCATTAGGTACGGCCGCGACTAATCTCGCGGCCGTTGCCATTTTTTGGAGAAAGCAACGCACTCATGCAGCGCTCCATCTACGTCCGGCCCGTCGGGCTATTCCCAGCCCCAAAAGATGAGGGCGCCGAGAACTGGTCCGGATTGCCCGTTGCGGGCCAACCGCTGCGCTTTGCGGCGGTCGAAGTTATCGAGCGGGATGGCAAGACGGCCAAACGGCGGTTGAGTGCGCTCGGAGATGCATTTGAGCGCGATTGGGGACGCCACACGCTGGCGGCATCGGATCTGATCGCAGCTATCCAGGAACCGCGTTCGCGTCTTTCAGGCCTTTCACTTGAACGCCCACGCATCATGGGCATCGTCAACGTGACACCTGACAGCTTTTCCGATGGCGGCATGTTTTCCTCGGCTGATGCTGCGATCGATCACGGCCTGCGTCTTGTCGAGGAAGGCGCAGATATTCTCGACATCGGCGGTGAGTCGACGCGCCCTGGTGCAGAGACCGTTCCCGTCGACGAGGAGCTTTCACGGGTCTTGCCGGTCATCGAGGGTTTGCGAGCAAAGACCGATGCACGGATTTCCATCGACACGCGTAAAGCAGAGGTGATGCGCCAGGCCGCGGCTGCCGGTGTCGATATCCTAAACGACGTTTCAGCTCTAACGTATGATCGCGATTCTCTCGCTGTGGCGGCTGAGACGGGCCTTCCAGTCATCCTGATGCACGCTCAGGGCGACCCTAAGACGATGAACGACAATCCCGAATACACCGATGTCGTCCTGGACGTATTCGATTTCCTTGAACGGCGAATTACAGCTTGTGAAGCGGCAGGCATTCCCAAGTCGAAGCTTGTTGCGGACCCGGGCATCGGTTTTGGCAAACACTTGCACCACAACGTGGCCGTCATGGCCGGCCTGTCCCTCTATCACGCGCTGGGTGTGCCCGTCCTTCTGGGCGCCTCCCGTAAGAAGTTGATCGATAACATCTGCGACGTTCCCAGTCCTGGCGATCGTGTTCCGGGTTCGCTGGCGGCAGTTTTGGCTGGTGCGGCGCAGGGCGTTCAAATAGTCCGTGTTCACGACGTTGCCGCGACGCGGCAGGCCCTGGCGATCTGGCAGGCGTCTCTTTACGGAACCGATAAGGTTCTGTCCTAAGGCGAGACCGCCGGTGGGCGGCCCATCCCCCACCGTTTGCCATGGATTTTGCCTTTATTAGGGGTAGAAATGTTACGATCGCACACAAGGTTTGATTAAGGCCAAATTCCCCAGCGACATAGTAATAAGCGGGGGAATCGCAACGGCCCACAAGCTGTCCTAATTGAACAGCCAACGGCTATTGGGAGCAAGGTTCAGAGGGGAACCGCATGTCACGCCGATATTTCGGAACCGATGGGATTAGAGGGCTTGCCAACCGCGGGTCGATGACCTCGGAGGTCGCGCTTAGGGTTGGCATGGCCGCTGGCAAAATCTTCCAAAAGGGCACCCACCGGCACCGCGTCGTGATCGGAAAAGACACCCGGTTGTCGGGCTACATGCTTGAAGCGGCGCTCATGTCGGGCTTCACGGCCGTCGGTATGGATGTCTTCCTGTTGGGGCCGATGCCAGCCCCTGCCGTTGCGATGCTCACGCGCTCCTTGCGCGCTGACCTCGGTGTGATGATCTCCGCCTCGCACAATCCCTTCGCCGACAACGGCATCAAGCTCTTCGATCCAGACGGCTACAAGCTCTCCGACACGACGGAGAAGTTGATCGAGAAACTGATCGATTCAGACGGAACCGAACTTCTTGCTAAACCCGATGCGATCGGCCGTGCAACCCGTGTTGAGAGCGCGCAAGAGCGGTATATCGAATTTGCCAAGCGCACCTTGGGCAAAGACATCCGCCTCGATGGTCTCAGGATTGTAATCGATTGCGCGAACGGCGCCGGCTACAAAGTGGCACCGCAGGCCCTGTGGGAGCTGGGCGCGGAAGTCGTCAAGATCGGCGTCGAGCCCAATGGCCGCAACATCAACGAAAAATGCGGGTCGACAGCGCCGCAGGCGCTTATCGACAAAGTGCGGGAAGTACGTGCGGACATCGGCATTGCCCTGGATGGCGACGCCGACCGCGTCGTGATTATCAATGAGAAGGGCGAGGTCGTCGACGGCGATCAGCTTATGGCTGTCATTGCTGAGACGTGGCATCGCAGAAACGCGCTTACGGCCGGGGGTGTTGTCGCTACGGTCATGAGCAACCTCGGTCTGGAGCGCTATCTCAAGAGCATCGGCCTCACGATGGTGCGGACACCCGTCGGCGATCGCTACGTCGTCGAGCATATGCGCAAGCACGGTTACAACGTGGGTGGAGAACAATCGGGCCACATTGTCATGTCCGACTTTGTCACAACGGGAGATGGACTGGTCACGGCGCTGCAAATTCTTGGCGTTGTCGTCTCGACGGGCAAGCCCGTGAGTGAGGTGGTAAGCCGATTTGAGCGTTTGCCACAGGTTCTGGAAAACGTGCGGTTTGCCAATGGTAGCCCGTTGGAGGATACACGCGTCGTCAAGGCCATCGACGCCGGCAAAGCCAAGCTCGGGGAGAGTGGACGCCTTGTTATTCGTCCCTCGGGCACCGAGCCCGTCATCCGCGTGATGGCGGAAGGCGATGATGAAGGCCTGGTAAGCGCCGTCGTTGACGATATCGTCGATGCCGTGCGTGCGGCTGCGGCGACTTGAGGCTGCTGACAAGAGCGACGATCAAACACTGAACTAGAGACCCGATTGCCGTTTCGGAGTGTCTCAGGTTGATTGACGCATACCCGACAACCGCCTAGATGCTCGCAAGCGCAATGACGAGCGCTCTCGCGGCAATAGATTATGATTAACCTGAAACCGAAACTCCGCCCTCAAAACCCCAATTTCTCGAGCGGGCCTTGCACAAAGCGGCCTGGCTGGACCCGCGATGCCTTGGATCGCGCGCTGCTCGGGCGCTCCCATCGGTCCCCGGAGGGCCAGGCCCGTTTGAAACTCGCCATCGACAAGACGAAGGCGCTACTAGAAATTCCACCCGCGTATCGTTTGGCCATTGTCCCGGGATCTGACACCGGCGCCTTCGAAATGGCGATGTGGACCATGCTCGGCGCGCGCGGTGTCGATGTCCTCGCGTGGGAAGACTTCGGTAAGCGGTGGGTTGTCGACATCGTAGGACAACTCCGCCTTGATGATGCCCGTGTCCTTGAGGCGGACTATGGCCATCTGCCCGATCTCAACGACGTCGATTTTGATCGCGATGTCGTCTTGACATGGAATGGCACCACGTCGGGCGTTTGCATTCCAAATGCAGACTGGATCGCCTCAGACCGGCGCGGCCTCACGTTCATCGACGCGACATCTGCGCTGTTTGCCCAGACCATCGATTGGGCCAAAGTCGATGTCGCCACCTTCTCCTGGCAAAAGGTGCTTGGCGGTGAAGCCGCGCACGGCATGCTCGTACTATCGCCACGCGCGATCGAGCGCCTTGAAAGCTACGCGCCCCGATGGCCCATTCCACGGCTCTTTCGCTTGGCCGAACATGGGCGCCTGCTGCCGGGCCTCTTCGAAGGGGCGACCATCAACACACCCTCTATGATGTGTGTGGAAGACTATCTCGACGCGCTGTGCTGGGCGGAAAACATAGGCGGGCTTTCCGCTCTGCAGGCCCGTGCCGATGTGAATGCAAACGTCGTCTTTGACTGGATTGAAAACACGAGCTGGATTGCGAACCTGGCCGTGGAACCCGCCACGCGCTCTAACACGTCTGTCTGCCTTCGGATTGTTGATCCGGCCATTGCCGCACAGGGTTTTGAAACGGAGGCGCGCATTGCCGCAGAGATTGCCGCGCTACTTGACCGGGAAGGTGTCGCCAGGGACATCAGAGCACACGCGGCGGCGCCACCCGGCTTAAGAATCTGGTGTGGGGCAACCGTGGAGCGTAAGGATATTGAGAACCTGACCCCTTGGCTTGACTGGGCCTTCGCCCACGTCAGTGAGGAACTCACGGCAGGCGCGTAAGAAAGACGCTCCCAACTGCCGGCACATTTGAGATCCATCTATGTCATGCGTTACAATTGAAACGTCAAACCGCCGCACTCGAGCGTGGCGCGCGGGCAAAGAACAAGAAATCGTGTTGCTTGGGGAGAGACGTATGCGGGCTTGGTTTGTTGTCGTTGCCATAGTCGCGTTTGCGGTGAGCCCGGCTGGTGCAGCTGAGGTTGCCGCAGACTCGAGCGTGGAGGCCGTGACTGTCTTTATCTCCGGCGCCGAAGTAACGCGGAGGGCACGCCTGTCTCTGGAACAGGGCGCGCATACGCTGGTCTTCGATGATCTGCCGGCCGATGCCGTTCCAGCATCCATTCGAGTTTCGGGCAACGCCACCGCCAAGCTCGATATCGGGTCCGTCGATACGCGCCGCCGGTTTGTTCCGCGCGCCGATCAAGCACTTCTGCAGCAACGCCGCAAGGACTTCGAGGACCAGATCGAGAAGCTGCGCGACGAGCGCGGCCTGCTTCAAGGTCAGCAGGACGCCGCCAACACTCAAAAACGGCTCCTTGGAAACCTTGCGGATCTACCGGGTCGTCGTGAGGATCAGAAGGGCCCGCTTGAACCGCTGCCACCGACCGATTGGAACCAGATCTTGAGCGTCATTGCGTCCGGCACCATGACCGCACAACGTGCTGCACTCGATGCAGAAGTAAAAATGCGCGAGGTCGACCGGCAGATTGCGGAGCTTGAAAAGCAACTCTCAATTCTAGCCCCTGCAAAGACCGAGCAGACCGAGGTCAAGGTATTTGTGGCGGCCGAAGGGCCGCTCGAAGCCGAGCTTACGTTGCGTTACCAGGTGGCGAATGCGTCGTGGAAACCGCAGTATGAGGCGCGCTTGTCGACCGGCTCGAAGACGGAAAAGGCCCGCCTCGACCTTGCACGTCGTGCCGCCATCCGGCAGCGCAGCGGTGAGAGCTGGGAGAATGTCGCGCTCAAGCTCTCGACGACGCGCCCAACATCGAGCGCCGCAGCACCTCAACTTCACACGATCACCGTGGACTTCGAACCGGAGCCCAAGCCACAGCCGAAGCCGATGTCCCCTCCGCCCTCGGATGCAGCTCGTTCGGCTGCACCCCGGGGTGGTGCTCTTAGGGCCATGAAAGGGTTGGTGAGCAAGGATGATAGCGTGGCGACCCAGGCAATGGCCGAGGCGGAAGTGACGAGCGCCACCGCTGTCGCGCTGCCGTTTCAGGTCACCTTCGACGTGCCAGGCCGTGTGACGATTCCCTCGACTGGCGAGGTCAAGGCCGTGAAACTCGGTGGAGAGACCACTGAGCCGGTCCTCACCGTTCGCACCGTTCCAAAGGTGGATACGACGGCCTACCTGTACGCGAAGTTTGCCCTTCCCAAGGGGTCGCCGGTGTTGCCGGGGAACGTTTCCCTCTTTCGCGATGGTACGTTTGTCGGCGTCGGCAAGCTTCCGCTGCTGTCGTCGGGGGAAGACCACGAGCTAGGCTTTGGCGCCGACGATCAGGTTCGCGTGCGCCACTCGATCGTAGAGGAGACGCGGGGTGAGACCGGGCTCATCTCATCTGCGCGAACCGATAGCCGCCACTACCGTGTTTCGATCAAGAACCGTCATCAGCGTGCAATTGAACTCGTCGTCATCGATCAGGTTCCTGTGCCAGAGAACCAGGACATCAAGGTGGAATACACCGGTTCGACCAATCCTACAGAGGGTAACGTAGACGGTGAGCGCGGCGTTCTTTCCTTTGAATCCAAGCTTGAGCCTGAGGAAGAGCGTGTCATAGATTTCGGGTATCGCGTGACCTGGCCGGGCAAACGCCCGATCATGTATAGTCGCTAAGGGGACTGGGAGCCTTCTGCCCATGCGAAAATTCGGTCTTATTCTAATCGGACTTCTGCTGATTGCGGGTGCGGTGGGAGCGTTCGTCTATCGTCTCGATGAAAACCCCTTCGCCGCCAACAAGTCGGGGCCGACGGCCGCCTCGCGCTCGATTGGCACAGAGCCGGCGAACGAACCTAAAGCTGAGGGTCTGGAAGCATTTGCGCGCCAGCGCTATTACGAGCCTCAGACGGGTGGCTGGCAGCTCTTTTCGATGGTGATGGACGTTCTCAACCTCATCGTCGGCGGTGTCGGTATTATGCTGACGTTCAATGGGATCCGGATGCGCAGGATGGATATGCGCCAGCACAGCTAGGCTCAGCTTGGGACCAGGATTATTGTTGGACCCGAAAGGGTTTGGCTTCGTCGAATCTGCGCTATAACGGCCCAAGGCCCCGGCACGGTTTGCTGGGGCCTTATCGTGAAATGGGCAAAAAATGGCGAACGTCGCAGTGATCGGCGCCCAGTGGGGCGATGAGGGTAAAGGCAAGATTGTGGATTGGCTGTCGGAGCGCGCCGACGTTGTCGTGCGCTTCCAGGGCGGCCATAACGCTGGCCATACGCTGGTCATCGGCAACAACACCTACAAACTCTCGCTCTTGCCCTCCGGCGTCGTGCGGCCGGGGAAGCTTGGCGTCATCGGCAACGGCGTCGTCGTCGATCCGTGGGCACTATGCCAGGAAATCGAGAAACTGAGAGGGCAGGGCGTCGCGGTGGGGCAAGAGAATTTGCGCATCGCCGAGAACGCGACTCTCATTCTGCCGCTGCATCGTGAGCTTGACGTTATCCGCGAGGAAGCCGCCGGCGCCGGCAAGATCGGTACGACGGGGCGCGGAATCGGTCCGGCGTACGAGGACAAGGTCGGACGCCGTGCCATTCGCGTGCAGGACTTGAGAAATCTCAACACCCTCGAACCCAAGGTCGATCGCATTCTCGTGCATCACAATGCGTTGCGCCGGGGCCTCTCACAGCCGGAGATTTCAAAAGAAGGCTTGATGGCCGATCTGACTGAGATCGCTCCCAAGATCCTGCCCTACATGGACGTGACATGGGATCTGTTGGATCGCGCGCGTCGTTCCGGTAAGCGCATCTTGTTTGAAGGGGCGCAAGGCGCGCTTCTCGATATCGACCACGGCACGTATCCATTTGTCACGTCGTCCAACACCGTTTCGGCTCAAGCAGCCACGGGGTCGGGAGTGGGACCTCGCGCGGTGGGCAACGTACTCGGAATCGCCAAGGCCTACACGACACGGGTCGGCGCGGGTCCGTTTCCCACTGAGCTGCATGACGAGATTGGCAATCGTCTCGGCGAGCGCGGGCATGAGTTCGGAACGGTGACCGGGCGCAAGCGCCGCTGCGGATGGTTCGATGCGACGCTCGTTCGCCAGACGATCAAGGTCGCCGGTATTGACGGCATCGCGCTGACCAAGCTCGATGTCCTCGACGGTTTCGAGCAACTCAAAGTGGGTGTGGGCTACATGCTCAATGGCGAACGCATCGACCGCCTACCGGCCGGCCAGAACGCGCAAGCTCAAATCGAACCAATCTATGAAACGCTTGAAGGTTGGACACAGTCGACGCACGGCGCGCGCAGCTGGGCAGACCTGCCGGCCCAAGCCGTCAAGTATGTGCGCTATATCGAGGAGTTGATCGAATGTCCGGTGACACTTCTGTCGACGTCCCCGGAACGCGATGACACGATCCTGATGCGCGACCCCTTCGCCGACTGACATAGCTGCGCAACCGGCTCACTCAAACAGCCGCATTGCATTGCCGGCGAGAAGTCCGCCAGCGACGTCGATCTTGGCAAACGAAGCCTTGCCGACGACATCGCGCGACGGGACCTCGATCCATCCGATCTTCGTGACAACCTTCTCCATCGGTGCCGCATAGACGAGGCGAGAGATCCCACACCACAGGATCGCCCCCATGCACATTACACACGGCTCGCACGATGAGTAGATTGTTGTGCCTTGAAAATCCGTCGGCTCGTGACCCTGCAAGAAGGCGCGGATCGCCATCATTTCCGCGTGGGCCGTCGGATCATGGCTGCGCTTGGTATTGTCGCGGCCGAGTGCGAGCACCTTGTCGCCACGCGCGATAAGGGCCCCGAACGGCGCATCTCCCTCCTTTGCCTGATTGATCGCAAGCTCCATGAACTCAGAATCTTGGGGGAACGTTTGTGAGGGCTGAGCATGCGATTCGCTGGTGATGGACCTAGCGACTAGTAGGGCGGCGCCACCGGTCAACAGCGATCGTCTGTCCATGATCAACTCTCCCATTCTTGTTAGGTGCAACCTTTGTCTCCTCGGCGGTAAGGATACGCGATCGCTGTGTCGGGTTCATCATGCTCGTTTGGCGACAACAAGTCCCTGAAATATTTCGAGTGAGCGTGGTGTTAATTCGGCGGCAAGCAGGCGTTCCGGATTGACGGGGCCCGGTAGCCAGATCTGGCCCGGCAGGACGCGCATGAATCCGAAGCGGCCATAGTATGGCTCGTCGCCGACCAGCAGTACGAGTTTCACTCCCTTATCCTTTGCGTCATCAAGGGTTTCTCGAACGAGCCGCTTTGCGAACCCTTGTCCCGAAAACTCCGGATCTGCCGCCAGTGGCCCGAGCAACAGTGCTCCGCTCCGTCCGCCGATTGTCACGTCGGTATAGCGCACAGCCGCGATCATGCGTTCGCCCAGGAAGGCCCCGCGGCAGTGTAGCGAGATGGGTGGCGTGCCTTCGCGCACGCGATAGGCCGAGCGTGCAAATCGTCCGGGGCCAAATGCCTTGGCGTGCAGGAGCGATAACTGGGGCAGGTCATCCGGCGTTAGAGGCCGGTTCAGGACTGAATGAGACATCGGGGATCTTTGACGAAGTTTCGAGGCATCCGCGCGCTTTCTTTAGTGCACGGTCTGGGATCGGATCAGGCGCGCAGGCCCGACGCGAGGCGCTCGCCTCGTCGCGACATGGATCTCCAGACTCGAAGCCAATTCGTCATGGGGCGGGATCTAGCACGCCTCTTGTGCGCGGTCCAGACGTCTCACCAAGTCGTGCTTTGGGGAGCACCCCCCACGATCTCCCGGATGCGCTGGTGCGTGCTCGGCCCGATATCTGAGGGCAGCGCGTCCATCTTGAAGAAGCCGTGCGCGGCGATCTCGTGATTGGGTGCGGGACTTTGCGGCTGGTTCCAGTCTCGCACCACATAGAGTGCAATGTGATCGTTGGGCAGATGCCGATGGTTGGAATAGAGGCCGAACAGCTCTGGTGTGCCGGTCAGCACAATGCCTGCCTCCTCTTCAAGCTCGCGCGCGAGCGCCACGGCAACCGTTTCGGTATGCTCCACGCCGCCGCCTGGGAAATGCCAGCCGGGAATGTAGGTATGCTTGATCAGGAGAATAGATCCGTCACTCGCGATGACGGCACCTTGCGCACCCAGTGTGAGCCGGCGCCTCAAGCTCCAGATGCGCTGTATGACCCTGTTGGCGCGCGTTCTGACCGTCATGCCCGTATCCTTGCTTTCTCACCGCGACCTATTGAGCGCGTTGCGAGCGCCAAGGCAATGCCGCGGCATTGGCTTAGGCGTGATATGGTCCGCACCGCCAACACGGGCGCTCAGGAAACATGACCGAAACCATTACGCTTGCGCATTTGTCGGACGTGCACCTCGCACCAATTCGCGGGTTTGGCCTGCGCCACCTCAACATCAAGCGTGGCTTAGGCTATCTAAACTGGCAACGCAGCCGCCGCCGCGTGCATCTGAGGCCGAGCCTTGATCTGGTGGTCGCCGATCTGTTGGCGCAAAAGCCCGATCACGTCGCTGTCACAGGCGACCTGATCAACCTGGGTCTGCCCGCCGAGTACGATGCGGCGCAAGCGTGGCTGCAAAGCCTTGGTACACCGGACCACGTCTCGGTTGTACCGGGCAACCACGACATCTACACCTCTTTGAGAGGCCATCCGGGCGTCGAGCGCTGGGCGGACTACATGCGTTCCGACGAATGGGGTGACCAATTTGCCGATGAGCAACCAGGCGGCTTTCCTTATGTGCGGCGGCTGGGTCCGGTCGCGCTAGTCGGCCTCAATTCCGCAGAGCCGACGCCGCCTTTCGTAGCCGCAGGGCGCTTGGGCCATTGGCAGATCGAAAGTCTTGCTCGTGTCCTCAAGCGCCTGGCAGACACCGGACTTGTCCGCGTCGTGCTCATCCACCATCCGCCGTTGCCGGGCCAGGCACCGACACGTCGAGCGTTGAGGGACGCGTCAGCTCTCGAGCGCGTGTTGGTAGAACATGGTGCTGAACTTGTCCTGCATGGCCACAATCATGTGGACATGCACCACAATATATCGTGGCTGCACGGCGGCATTCCTGTCATCGGGGTGGCATCGGGCTCAAGCGGCCGACTGCACAAGCGCGAGCCTCTTGCCCGCTATAATTTGTTGCATATTTCGCGGACCGGTAATCGTGCAGACATCGAGTGTGTCACGCGCGGGCTCGATTCCTCTACGGGCACTGTGGAAACTCTCGAGCGCAAATTGATAGCGCCCCACGTTCCCGCGCCTGTCACTTAGTTGGCAAAACGTCACACGTTTTGGCGTGCGCGCCGTCTTGTCGCAGAACAGAAGTGTACCGTCGCCTAACTTTGCAGCGCTTGCGCAAAGCTTGCACAGTTGAAGGCTGCGCGCGATCTCCCCATGGCGTCTCGGACGTGACATTATAGGGGGCTATGCCATCCTGCTTAGGTTTGGCGAACAGAGGGGCCGGCGTCAGCGGTATGGGGCGCGTGCAATTATTTCGGCGGAACGCTTGGGTCAATCTTGCACTCCAGGGCGGCGGCGCACATGGCGCCTTCACCTGGGGCGTTCTCGATCGCCTCCTTGAGGACGATCAACTTCAGTTCGGCTGGATCAGTGCAACGAGTGCTGGCGCCGTCAATGCGGTTGCCGTCGCGTCCGGTCTGGCCGAGGGCGGTCGCGAGCTGGCGCGGGAAAAGTTGCGCAGTGTCTGGGAGGCCGTGCACAAGGCGGGCGTGCCCGATCTGCTGCGTCTCAATCCGTTTCTTTACGGCCTGACGCGTGCACCCCATCTGGCGCATGTTGCGAGCCTCTGGTCGCCTTATGAATTCAATCCGTTGGGCTTTGACCCATTGCGGCGGCTTCTGTCGGAGGCGATCGATTTCAAGGCGCTGCGCAAGAAGTCTCCGATCGAACTCCTCATCGCAGCAACGGAGGTTTCCACAGGTCGCGCGCGGCTCTTTCGGCGCAAGGAAATTACGGTGGAGGCCGTCTTGGCATCGGCTTGCCTACCGACCCTCCATCATGCCGTCGAGATCGACGGCGTTGCCTATTGGGACGGCGGCTTTTCGGCAAACCCTGAAATCAAGACCTTGGCGATGGAAAGCTCCGTTGAGGATACGCTGATCGTACAGATCAGTCCCCTCGTGAAGAATGATCTCCCCATGGGCGTGCGCGAAATCTCGCTTCACGCCAATCGCCTGACGTTTAATGCGCCGCTTCAGCGTGATGCCGAGATCATTGAGACAGTGCGCGAATGCTCGCGCAGTTGGTTGGGCGGGGCACGCGGGCCCTTGGCAAAGCTTGCCAATCATCGCTTCCATCTGATCGAGGCCGGCCGCCACACGAGCGCGCTGAGTGCTGACAGCACAATGAAGACGGACTGGAAACTATTGACGTACTTGCACGGGGCAGGGCGCGACGAAGCGGAAAAGTGGTTGAGGCGCCATCGCGCGCGCGTGGGCCGCAAGTCGACTGTGAACCTCAAGACACGCTTTCTGACCGGACGATTGCCCGACGAAGTGCCGCCAGCGGAAGAGCCGCCGAATACGGCGGTAGAGAAGAAAGCCGTGAAACGAACTGGGTCCTGAGGCTACGCCGTTGGGCCACTCGCCTATGATGTGCCGAGCGTTCGGGCATCAATCATCGGACACGATCGCGCCGTCCATTAGGTGGATCCGCCGGTCCATGCGTTCGGCGAGGTCCAGGTCATGTGTGACGGCAACGACGGTCTTGCCATTGTCGTCTACTAGGTCACGCAGGATTTGAAACACCTGCTCACTGGACTTGGAGTCGAGTGAGCCCGTCGGTTCGTCGGCGAGGATGACCGGGGGATCATTGGCCAGAGCGCGCGCAACAGCGACCCTCTGGCGCTGACCTCCGGAGAGCTGGTCGGGGCGCTTGTACTTGTGCTCGCCAAGGCCAAGCGACCCCAGTAGCTCTTCGGCGCGCACGCGCATTTGTTCCCGCGTCAGTCGTCCAAGCGCGCGCATGGGCAGCACGATGTTGTCGACGCACGTAAACTCCGGCAAAAGGAAGTGAAACTGAAAAATGAAGCCAAGCTCGGACAGCCGCGTGCGCGCGCGTTCCGCTTCACTCATCCGAGATGTCGCACTCCCGCGGATTCGCACCTCGCCCTTCGTCGGCATGTCGAGCAGGCCGAGCAGATAGAGCAGCGACGATTTCCCTGAGCCTGAGGGACCGGTCACGGCCACAAATTCTTTGCTGCCGATCTTGAGGTTGATGTCGCGGACAAGCGTCGTCGGCACGATCCCTGGAAGGATACGCGTGACGTTGTCCGCTTCAATCAAAGGCGCCTCAAGGTGCGGCGCGTGGCTCTTCTTGGGAGCAGCCCGGTCCAGCATCACGTCGCGCCTCTGATGATGTCGACGGGATTGACGCTGGCGGCTTTGCGTGCAGGCAGGAATCCGGCCGCATACGAGGACGAAAGCGCCACGAACATGGCGATCAAGTAGTGCCAGGCCGAATACGAAAGCGGGATGTGGTTGGTGTCCATGAAGGGGCTTTTAAACTCGATCGAGCCGAGTGCGAGGCACAGGATGTAGCCGAGGACGAACCCCATTAGACCACCGGCAAGGCCAATGATCAGGGCCTCAATGACGAACATGCGGCGCAACGTGCTTTCGCTCAGTCCAAGGGACTTCATGATTGCGATATCGCGCGCCTTCTCGTGCGTGATTGTCGAGATGATGTTGTAAGTGCCGAAACTCGCCACAAGCAGGATTGCGCCAACGATCGTGTACATGATGACGTTGCGGATGACGAACGTCGACAGCAGGTCTTCGTGCGCCTCTTGCCAGGACACGGACTTGTAGCCGGTCTCGCGTTCGATCCGTTCGGACACCTCACGCGCCTGCATCGGGTCGTCAACGCGCACGCGCAGCGCGTTTACCAGCCCGGTCTGACGCGCGAGAATCTGGGCGGTGCGCACCAGCACATAGGCGGTGCTCTCATCGATTGACTGTACGCCGGCATGAAACATTCCCACGACTTGAGCATTGATACGCGCACCATCGCTGGTTTGTACGGTGACGTTCGCGCCGACCTCCGCCCCGATCTTCTCAGCCAACCGGTCTCCCAGAATGATAGCGTTGGTGGCCGTATAAAGGGACCGTAGGGAGCCTTCCCGTAATTGGTTCACAAGCTCAGAGACGCCAGGCTCGCGTTTTGGATCGATGCCGAAGATTGTCGTGCCCACGTCGCGGGATGCGTAGCGAATGATCGCCTGGACATTCACAGAGGGCGCGACGTAGCCCGGAAGCCACGCTTCCAATGCGGCCATGATCGCCAGCGGGTTCTTTATGCCGCGCCGGCGCACTTCCGGTGTGAGATTGTAGATCTTCGTTGCGTCGAATTCTGTCTGTGCCGGCTGCTTCGGTGGCTCGCGGCGCTCATCGCTCACCGTGATGTGGGGGAGCGCATTGACCAATTGCCGAATGAAGTCTTCCTGGGAGCCCTGCATCAACGCGGCCATCATGATTGAAAAACCGACACCGGTTGCCACGCCGGCGACGGCAACGAGCGTCTGTCGTCCGCGGCTGCGAACGTGCGTTAAAGCGACGTCGAGGACGAGGTTCATGAGGAGGGTGGGGAGGCTTCAACGACGCGAACGCGTTCGCCATCCTTTAGGTCGGCAATAGCGGGCGAGACAACGCGATCCTTCTCCCACAGGCCTGAGAGGACCTCGACGGAGCGTGTGCCGCGAATGCCGATCTCAATGTCTTTCTTCCTGATCTTGTTGCCGTCGAGAAGGAACACGGACGAGCCTTGCACTGCGGCAGCCGGGATCAAAAGGGCGTCGTCCTTCTCCCGCGTGATCACGTTCGCTTCGAGGCTCATGCCGGGTAGGAGCGGCGTATCATCAGGCAGGGCAATCTTGATGCGAAAGGTCTTGGCGATCGGATCGCCGATCGGCGTAATCTCGCGAACTGTTCCCTCCAGACGCCGATCGAGGAAGGCGTCGGTGCGGAAGAGGACCGTCTGCCCGACCTTGACGCGGGCAATGTCTTCCTCGTTGACCTCGGCAACGACCTGCAGGGGCTTCAGCGCACCGATCCGAAAAAGGATTTGTCCGGCCTCGGCAATCTCGCCCACCTCGCCGTCTCGACGCAGCACGACGCCATCGATCGGCGCGGCAATCGCATAGTCGGCAAGCTTCTCCTTCTGCACTAAGATGAGTGCTTCCAGCGCCCGCAGATCCCGCGCGACGCGCTCTTGGTTCTGTGTCGTGGCCACGCCGCGTTCAACGAGTTTGTTCTGGCGTTCCACTTCCCGTCGCGCATATTCGGCGCGCGCTTCAAGCTCTTGCAGGGCAGCACGCTGCTCCCGGGACTCCAGACGCGCAAGTACCTCGTTCTTCTTGACCTCTTTGCCCTCGCAATCGCAGATCTCGACAATCCGGTCGCGAATGACGCTGGCAACCTTGGCCCAGCGAATGGGCTCGACAGCGCCGGTGGCATAGACGATTTCCGCCGCCGTTCCCCGCGTCGGGGACACGACCTTGACCTCAGGCCCCCGCGCCAGCCACCACCATAGGAACGCGACGGCGACCAGGATCGCAATCGCCGCCGCTCCGGCAGCCCGCGGCAGGTTGGGCAACTGTCGCGCCCGTTCCAAGAGATCCTTTGCACGCGCCATTGGCTGCGATTGAGGTGTCTCAAACTGTCGAACATGCCGTTGCATGGTCTAGCTCTCGCGAGGTCGGTACGTAGCTCCCTTAAGGAACTGAGACGTCGACGCCATGATCTTACTCAAATGTGCCATTTCGGCGGTGTGCACGGTGTACTCGGCCTATCCGATTAGGCGCCCATAAGCCGCGCATATCCCTGCTTCAGGGTTTCATCCAGGATGTTCTTGTAGTCCGCATACGAATTGTTATCCGGGGTAATCTCCCCGAATGCGCCTTCGAAGGCATCGCGTCGCGCATATGCGATCGGTGTGGCGACCGGCACAAGCATCGCACCATGCTTATGCAAGGTGGTGATGATCCCGCGCATTTCACCAAACCTGTCGACCTGGGACACGACGACCATGCGCATCGCACCCTTCGTCAGCGACACGAGGTGGATGAACATGGACGAAGAGGGGATGTAGAGGCGGCCTCGGTGCGAATAGGGTGCATCCGGCCGGTCGCGCTCCTGGAACAACAGGCTTGGCCATTCGGGATCCCAGGTGATGTCGGTACGATAGGCAACGATCACATTGGGCTGCGTAAATGAAGGCCTGAGTGTGAGATAACTACCGATGTAGTGGTCGATGGCTGCCCGTGTGTAGGCACCCATATAGATGGGCGCCACGACCCCCCCTTCGGCCTGCAGATCGGACGGTTCGGCTTGTGCGCGGCCTCCCCACAGCCCCTTGAGCTTATCGAAGTCGAGCCCAAGCACCATGCAGACGTCAAACAGCGTCTGGTCGCGAACGGATCGCCCGCCAAGGAGATTTTGGATCGTCTTTTCGTGGCAGTCCGAAGCGTCGGCGAGTTCGGCCTGGGTCAGCTTCTTCTCGATCATGGCCGTCTTGATTTGGGCCAATGCGGCGTCTCGAGCGGACTTAGAAGCTGCAGGCTTCATTTCGGGTTTGCCCTATGTCGCGTTGCAAATTGCGAATTTTCCGGAATTTACCGGTTTCTGTCCCCAACGGGCAAACGGGAATCGGTCTGCACCAACGTTTCCTTGAAATTGCCGTCAGTCGGCCTGGTTCTTCTGCTCAGTAGCAAGCACCCTTCGTCCCACGGCCGGCTGCATCGCGAGGGTGCCGCGCGCCTAGAGCGTTACAATGGGAGTACACGCAATGAAGGCCATGTGTGAAACGTCCCTGCGGTCCCTTGACATCAGCGGTCCAGCTTCAGCGGTGATTGTGGCACTTGCCGGCGCTGGTTTGGTTGCGCTTGGCCTCCTGCTGGTGGGGACGCGTGAGGTCCATACGCAGCAGGTCAGCCTGGATTACGGGCAAACGGCGCTACCTTAGGGTCAAGGAATGTCGGCCGAAATCTCCGCGCGTCAGCGAATAAGCATACTAATTACATAAGAGAAGGGCGGCGAATGCTTGATCCGCCGCCCCACGACTCTAGCTGTTCTGGTGGTTAGCCCAGAACGTCGAGGCTGACAGGCGCGAGGCCTGCACCGGTCATGCCGATGACCTGTGCCGCGCCGCGGGACAGATCGATCACACGTCCGCCAACGAACGGTCCGCGGTCATTGATGGTCACGACCACCGAGCGGCCATTGCGTTTGTTCGTCACGCGCACCTTCGTGCCAAAGGGCAGCGAGCGGTGAGCAGCCGTCATGCCGTTCGGATTGAAACGGGCGCCAGAAGCTGTCTGCTGGCCTTGCCAGTA
Organism: uncultured Hyphomicrobium sp.; assembly: GCA_964620915.1. Taxonomy (GTDB): domain Bacteria; phylum Pseudomonadota; class Alphaproteobacteria; order Rhizobiales; family Hyphomicrobiaceae; genus Hyphomicrobium_A. The sequence goes on from CAZUKP010000001.1 coordinate 152,135, forward strand.
GTAAGAGGCAATTCCCGTCTGGCCTGAGCGGCCGGCGCTCTTCGTGCCTATGGAGGCAACGCGCGTGTTGGAGCGGCGAGAGTTGCTCGCCTTGCGCCCGGAGCGCGAGCGCTGAGCGTAAGAGCTCCGCGTTGCACGCGTATTATATGTTGAGCGGGCCGGGGCCGACTTTGCTGAACCGCAGGCAACGTAAGAGCCCATGCATTTCCAGTGAGTTGCCGCACTTGCAGGGGCCACGATCAGAAGGCCAAATGTCACCACGCTCAAAGCGGAATAAAGAACAGTCCGCATTCACTAAACTCCTCATTTCAGCGACATTGCCGGAACCATTCGCCCAATCCCCGGAACCAGTTCATCGCCGTTTGCGTGACCTGGTGGCTCGCTCCTTGGCGGAGGTAGCTCTGTTTTTGCGGGAGAGGATTGGCTTTTGCAGAAAGGTCTCGAGCTGAACACCAGAACTTGCTCTGTCGCCTACGGTTCAGGGGAGGTCCCCGTCCTGGCGTGCGTTAACGACCACTGGTAAATGTGGCCGTCAACCTCCTGAGCTGAACGTCGTTCTGTAATTTTGTGCCCAAATGGCCGAACGACGGCCCTTTCGGAAAGGTTAATGCTGCACTGCCGCGACGGCCTGTCGCAACTGCGAACTAAGGAAGATCGGCGGTGGCTGGAGAGCCGGCGCCATGGGCAGGACCTCGGGGTGTCTCGTCATTGACGGTCAGCCGTTCTGATCGCCGGCTGCCAAGGAAGGACAAGGGGATGGCGGTGGGGAACAACAGCGCGGGGGCCGAGCCCAGTCTTGGGGCCGCTGTGCGGGCCTTTGCTCACATCGGATTCTTGTCGTTTGGCGGTCCGGCAGCGCAAATCGCGCTCATGCATCGTGTTCTCGTCGATGAGCGCAAGTGGCTCGATGAGCCACGCTTCCTGTCCGCACTGAGCTTTTGCATGCTGTTGCCGGGACCGGAGGCGATGCAACTTGCCACCTATTCCGGCTGGCGCCTCCACGGCATCAAAGGCGGACTGGCCGCGGGGTTGTTGTTCGTGGCCCCAGGCGCGGTGCTCGTACTCGTACTTTCAATTCTCTACGGCGAGTTGGGCAACACCCCATCCGCCGAGGCGCTGTTCCTGGGCGTAAAAGCGGCAGTTCTGGCTATCGTACTCCAGGCGCTGCTCAGCGTGGCGAAGCGCGCTCTCGAGGGGTGGCCGGACTGGCTGGTGGCCGGTGCCGCCTTCGTTGCAATCTTTTTCTTTGCCGTTCCGTTTCCCTTGGTGGTGATCGCCGCAGCAGTTTCAGGCTATTTCCGGCCGGGAGAGGTGTCTGAGGCAGCCCCCGCACCGCCTATTCCGTTCGGGCAGACGCTCCGGACGATCGCGATCTGGCTCGCGGTTTGGCTCACACCGCTCCTTGCCATCACTGTGGTGCTCGGCACCGATCATGTTCTGGCAAAGCTCGCTTGGTTCTTTTCAAAGCTCGCAGTCGTGACGTTCGGCGGCGCCTATGCGGTGCTCGCCTACATGGCCCAAGAGGCCGTTGAGACGTATGCTTGGCTCACACCAGGTGAGATGTTGGACGGGCTGGGGCTTGCCGAGACGACACCGGGGCCGCTGATCCTGGTCACAGAGTTTGTCGGCTATATCGGCGCGCTGCGCGGCGCGGGCGGTCATTCCATCGCGATGGGGGTTGCGGGAGCGCTCGTCACGCTCTGGGCCACGTTCGCGCCTTGCTTTCTTTGGATTTTTGCCGGCGCCCCTTACGTCGAGCGTCTGACGCATGCCCCGCGTCTTGCCTCAGCCTTGCATGCTGTGACCGCCGCTGTGGTCGGCGTCATCCTTAATCTCTCTTTGTGGTTTGCATTGCACGTCCTCTTTGCCGACGTATCCACTCAGGCTGTCGGACCGTTACACCTTGTCGTGCCCGATCCAGATTCGATCAATGGCGTTGCCGCCGCGCTCTCAGCCTTGGCGGTCGTTCTTCTGTTCGTTGCACGATGGGGGATCACGGCGACGTTGACAATCTGCGCTGCACTTGCCTTTTTCTGGTTCCGTGTCGCGACCGTCTAGAGCCAGCCCTTCCGGCGGAAGTAGAGGTAGGGAATGAACGCCGCGACTGCCATCAGTCCGAGTGCCATGGGATAGCCATAGGACAGGCCGAGCTCCGGCATGAACTTGAAATTCATGCCGTAGATCGAGGCTACGAGCGTCGGCGGCAGCAAGATGACGGCCATGACAGAAAACAGTTTGATGATTTTATTCTGGTCGGTGTTGATCATCCCCAAAGTCGCATCGAGCAAGAAAGAAATTCGTCCTGACAGGAAACGAGTGTGATCGAGGAAGGAGTTGATGTCACGCAGCGCGGCCTTGATGTGTTGGCGGATCCTCACGTCCTCTTTGCGCTCCTGTGAGATTTGAGCGAAGTAGTACAATAGGCGGTTGAATGAGGTGGCACTTTCTTCAGCTCGTGCCGTTTTGTAGCCCGTTCTTCCGATGCCTCTCAACTGCTCGTCGTACCCCCCGGAGTGACTTTGCCCCGGCTCGGTGAGTGCAAATATGGATTGGGCCAATTGCTCGACTTCGTCGTGGATGCGTTCGATGAGATCGGCCATGCGGTGAATGAGAGTCTCAATCAATCCGATCATGATCGCCGCGGCCGTATTGCATGGCATATCGCCCTTCTTGGCGCGTTGCACGAAGAGCGGGAATGCCTTGGGCTCGACAAATCGCAGCGTCACGAGTCGGTTTCCGGCAAGTATGAATGTGAGAGCTGATGTGGACGGTGACCCAATATCGATGTTGTGCAACGTGACGGCCGTCAGGAAGTAGGCGCCATCTTCAAAATAGAACCGGTTCGAAGGCTCGATTTCACGCATCTCCGCACGTGTTGGCAGCTCGATACCCAACGCTTTCTCGATGAGGTCTTGCTCCTCCTCGGTGGGGTCCATGAGATCGAGCCAGACGGTCGTGTCGGTGACCTTGTCGAACGCGCTGCTGGCGTTCAGGCACTGACCATTGGATTCATAAATTGTTATCATCGCAATTACCCCCGGCCATTGGCGCGCTTTCCGGTCTCATGGTCGTACACGTCGAATGCTAATGATTTTTCACCACTGCATGGGATCTGGTGCTTTGGTCTTGTAGTCATTGAGCTTCGGGGCTGCTATTTGTGCAATTGCGGGATACGGGGTCGGCTCATAGCTCTTTGCTCGTCGTTTCTAGAGCAAATGCATCAGACACCGGAGAAGAAACGCATGTTCCGAACTTCCAACTTCTGTCTTCCCCTGGCGGCGGCTGTCTTCGCGATTTGCGTGTCTGCGCCTGCTTCCGCGATCGATTGCCGAAAAGGCTATCAGCGTGTCCAGGGCAACTGGATCGCGACGCCCTACTGCCAGGACCAATACCTGTCTGAAGTCGCGACTGTCTATGGCGTCAGCGCGCCTGCCGCGAAGCTGCGCAACAACCCTAACTTCAAGCGGAACGTCTGCCGTTTGGTGGGACGCGACATTCGTATCCAGGAAACCTGCAACCAGGTCAATCCTTGGGGCGCACGGCGCGGCTTTTGAGCTGTCCATGGAATTTGGAGGGTAGGCTGATCATACCTGCCCTCTAAATCGAATTGCGCGAGGTCTTAAACGATGCTGACCTTGCGCCGTCTCATCTTGCGGGGGAGAGGACGGCCGAGCCTATCGATCTGTAAATGCCAGAGCCTCAGCACGCCATTCTCGCTTCTCAGCTCCACCGAAACGCGCGCCCGTCCGTGCTCGAATTTCCCCAGGAAGGAGACGGTCGCTTTCTTTGCCAGCAATTCGGACAAGAACAATGCGAAGTCGGCCGGGCTCTTGGCGCCCTCGAGTGTTTTCAAGTTGAGGCCTGTGCGCAGCGTGACGTCGTCGACGTACAGCAGTGCGCCCAGTGCCTTGAATCCATCTAGTGAGGCTTGCGCGGAACGCTTGTCGAGGCTGGCCGCGACGGCGGCCCCATAGTGTGGTTTCAGGCTATCGAGTGACCACGTCTGCGACAGTTCACGTGTGATCGAAACGGCCAACTGTTCGTTGGCCGCGGTTTGACTGTCTATGTCATAGGCGAGCTTGCCAAAGAATGTTCCGCAGAACGCGATGAGTGCAGCAAAAAAGAGCCCAAGCCCAAAGAAGGTCGTCCGTATCAAAGCCATTGATCCCGCCCTGTCGATATACCCCGTGCGTATGCCGCCCCGAGAAGAGGCGCCACTGATTGCAGTTGATGTCAGGTTGGATATGTCAGAAGGCGCCAAGACGCGCTGTTCCCTAGAGAACAGCAGGGGGCTGATGCGGTGGGATCAAGACTCTAGGTCCTTCCGACCACTCGGCGGCCGATGTAGTGCCGGTCGCAGTGAAGACTGTATTTGTTCTACCGTTCCTATTCCTTCTTGAACGGGACATCCTCGCAGTAGCGGTTGGGCGAGTTCATAGGGTGGTTTTCCTCCCATGTGCCAATGCGTTCATACTCTGTTTGCATGAGTTCCGCTGCCCACACATACACCTCGTCATTTTGGTCAACCGGTTTGGCAATACTGGAATGATCCCGATCAAATCGCATGACGGGCGACGAGACAAGACTGGCAACCGGCGCCGCAGCGCTCTCGGGCTCAACAACCGCTATCCCCGCCAGGGGAAGCGTCTCAATTGCGGCATGCAGATTGACATCGCGGCACCCAAAAAGGGCGGCCCGCCCTTTGAGTTTTCGGCGGACGTCTTTCAAGAACGACTGTAGGGACGTCCCTTCTTTTAGATCCGAAAGGAGGGAATCGTTCATCCCTAAGAGCGTCTTCAACAAGCCTGCCATATTGGCTATCTGAGAGCCCATTACGGGAGTCGCTAACGTGATAGCGAAGGCATGTTGGGCAAGGCCGGATGTCGATCGCGCCGCCTTAACGGTTAGGAGATAGGCAGAAACAAAGTTTCCGCCGAGACTATGGGCGACAAAACCAATGGACCTGTACTCGCGCTGTCTCAGCGGCTTTAGGGCTGTGAACATACCTTCTGCGACCGTAGCGAATGTCGTGTCCTTGCTCTTTGCCGACCAGTCGATGAGCTCTGTGTAGTAGTCGACGACGAAAACGTCCACGGCGCGCCCGTCGATCGTGGCGGGTATCTCGGCAGGCCAATCAAATCCAGTGTCTTTGGATTTGAACGTCTCCTCGTCGCCGTAGATTCCATGTACGAAAACGATCGCGTCGAAGTCTTTGCAGGACTCATGAGTATCATTACAGGCGAGATCGCGAGCTGGCTGCAGCTCGACACTAGGGCCATCGAGACCAAAAGTTGCGAAGCTTGCCGAAAAGAATATTGCCGTCGTGATGACGAACAGCCTGGAAGCAACGAACGCCGAGTCTGAAAACGCGCGCAACGTCTTGATTGTCCCAGTCACCACTGCGTTCATAAAACTTTCTTCGCGGTCGCGTAGCGGAGTTACTCCGCCGCCTGCTGGCTCGTGTAGCCGAGCTTTGCATTGAGCTTATGGATCAGGTCGACTGCGGCCTCGGGAATATTGGTGCCGGGGCCGAAGACCGCCTTGGCGCCGGCTTCGTGGAGTGCGGCGTGGTCCGACGGCGGGATCACGCCGCCAACAACGATCATGATGTCGCCGCGCCCTTCCTTCTCCAGGGCCTCCTGCAGATCCGGCACCAGAGTGAGATGCCCCGCGGCCAACGACGAGACGCCGATAATGTGCACGTCGTTTTCGACCGCTTGACGGGCAGCCTCATCGGGTGTTGCAAACAACGGCCCGATGTCGACGTCGAAGCCTAGATCCGCGAATGCGGATGCGATGACCTTCTGGCCGCGGTCGTGGCCATCCTGTCCCATCTTGGCGATGAGGATACGCGGGCGGCGCCCTTCGTTCTTGTCGAACTCCTCGACCAGCTTCAGCACCTTGCCCACGTCCGCATTCATGCTACCCGCCTCCGACCGGTAAACTCCTGAAATGGCACGAATCTCCGCGCGATGCCGGGTGAATACCTTTTCCATGGCATCGGAGATCTCGCCCACTGTTGCTTTCGCGCGCGCCGCCTTGACTGACAAATCGAGCAGGTTGGCATTGCCGCGGGCGCCTTCCGTCAGCGCGTTGAGTGCGGCCTGCACGGCCGGTTCGTCACGCTCGGCCCTGAGCCTTTCGAGCTTGGCGATCTGCTGTTCGCGCACACTGCGGTTGTCGACCTTGAGAATGTCGATCTTTGCCTCATCGTCGACGCGGAACTTGTTGACGCCCACGATCGTCTGCTTACCGGAATCAATGCGTGCCTGCGTGCGGGCTGCCGCCTCCTCGATGCGCATTTTCGGGATACCCGCCGCGATCGCTTTGGCCATGCCCCCAAGCTTGTCGACCTCGGTCATATGCACCTTCGCCTTCTCGGCGAGTTCATAGGTCAGACGCTCGATGAAGTGACTGCCGCCCCACGGGTCGATCACACGGCAGGTGCCGGTCTCCTTCTGGATCACGATCTGCGTGTTGCGTGCGATGCGGGCGGAGAAGTCTGTCGGCAACGCGATGGCTTCATCAAGCGCGTTAGTGTGCAGCGACTGCGTATGTCCCTGCGTGGCGGCCATGGCCTCAATGGACGTGCGCGTGACGTTATTGAACACGTCCTGAGCGGTCAGGCTCCAACCGGACGTTTGGCAGTGCGTACGCAACGAGAGAGAGCGCGGGTTCTTCGGCTTGAACTCATCGTGGATGAGCTTGGCCCACAGCAGGCGCGCTGCCCGCATCTTGGCGATCTCCATGTAGAAGTTCATGCCGATCGCCCAGAAGAACGACAATCGCGGCGCAAACGCATCAATGTCGAGCCCGGTTTCGACACCTGCGCGCACATATTCGATGCCGTCCGCCAGCGTATAGGAGAGCTCAAGGTCCGCCGTCGCGCCGGCCTCCTGCATGTGATAGCCGGAGATCGAAATCGAGTTGAACTTCGGCATGTGCTGGCTGGTGTAGGCGAAGATGTCCGACACGATCCGCATCGAAGGCTCGGGCGGATAGATGTAGGTGTTGCGCACCATGAATTCTTTGAGGATGTCGTTCTGGATGGTGCCGGCAAGCTTTTCGGGCGGCACACCTTGCTCCTCACCCGCCACGATGAAGAGTGCAAGCACAGGCAGCACTGCGCCGTTCATCGTCATTGACACCGACATCTGCTCTAGCGGAATGCCGGAGAACAGCGTGCGCATATCGTAAATGGAGTCGATCGCCACGCCCGCCATACCAACGTCGCCACGAACGCGCGGGTGATCGCTGTCGTAGCCGCGATGCGTTGCTAGATCGAATGCCACCGACAAGCCTTTTTGTCCGGCAGCGATGTTGCGCCGATAGAACGCATTCGAATCCTCGGCCGTGGAGAAGCCAGCGTATTGGCGGATTGTCCAAGGCTGCAGCGCGTACATCGCCGGGTACGGGCCGCGCAGATAGGGCGCGATCCCAGGCCACGTATCGAGGAAGTCGAGATTGGCCGTGTCTACACTGGTGTAGACCTGCTTGATGGGGATCCCTTCCGGCGACTCATATGCGACCCCGGCCGGCGCGCTTTCGGCGGCGCTGGAGGACGCGCCCTCCAGCGCAATCTTCGTAAAATCGGGAATCCGCGTCATTTCTTAGCCTTGCACTCGCCTAGCGCTACTGCCTTTGGGATCATTGTTGCCTAAGCATAGCAGATCCCGCTGTTTTTTGGTCGCCCTGCGCCTCTTGGTGACAGGTTTGTTGGCCGCTGCAACCTGGCTTTCTGCCGCCACTTATATCCATTTGCCGCCATTTTTGTCCCGCGACAAGAAGTTGACCAGATCACACCGCACAATCTGTCCGTAGACGTGGACGGGGTGATGCGAGCGCGGGGTTGCGGCCATGGGGCTGTGCGGCTCGCGATTGGGTCGACACAACCTGAATTCCGGAAAAGAAAAAAACGGCGCTGACTAGTGCGCCCGATCGAACGACTCATAAGGGTGGAGGGACTCGTGCTGCTAACCTCTCGTTGCTTGAAAGTCATCGTCGCTGCCTCCGGTTTGCTTATAGCGGCGACCAGCGCCAACATCGCCGCACTGCCGGAAGATGATCCACTCGCGCGCCTTGCAGGGCGCTGGACAGGCAATGCGGTCATGCGACCGACCTCTGGTCCCAGCGTCAGCTTCAAATGTATCGTGACGTACCTTCCGAGCAAGGACGGCGCCGGCATGAAGCAAAACCTGCGTTGCAAGAGTCAGGGTGCGCGTCTGGAGGCCAGCACGCACCTCACGGTCAAAGACGGCAAGCTTTCTGGCCGGTGGGAGGACAGGATCAATTCGCTCGATGGCACCGTGCGCGGTGATGTCACCGATGACGGCTTTGAGATACTGCTCGGTGGGCGGTTCTTCGCCGCCAAGATGGCCGTAGCCGGTTCGGCGTGTGAGCAACAGGTGAAGGTGTCACCGCAGCGATCCGGTTTCTTCCGCGATCTATCCGCCTCGCTCAGGAAGTGCTGAGGCGATAAGCGGTCTTAACCTTCGGCTTGAGGCTGACTATCCATTTCAAGTTGCTCCAATCGCCTGATGACATCGCGCCCCTCGCTGTGCGCAATATTGAGTTCGGCGCGGCAGAACTTGATTGCCTCACTCCGACGCTTGTGTGCAACGAGCTCTGACAGCGTCCTGCGCGCTGCCTCAGAAAGCCGTGCCAAATTCTGTTCGGCGACATGATTGCGAACCTTCGCGCGTCGCGCCTTCTGTTGCGCGCGACGCGGGTCGCGGCTTGCAACGATGCGCGCGAGGATGAACGCCGCGAGTGCAACGGCGGTGAGGCCCCAAAAAGCTGAGGATGTTAGGAAGTGTTCCATGTCCCGTTTCCCGCACCAACGGTAGGTTAGCTCCGGTGCGTAACCGGGACCAGCCGTGGTGAGGTTGGAATGTTCCCGTCCACGAGGCTGATTCGTGCAGCGCACCCAGGGGATCGGCAACTGCGATGCTTAGCAGCGCCTCCGCCCCGCTGTTTTGGGGCCCGGGGTGCCCGAAAATCCACAATTGGTGATTTGACCGCCGAATTAGGTCTCCGCAGGCAGGGGATGACAACCCATGACCCTTGACCGGGGCGGGTCTCTGCTCGACATTGCGCGCCGGGGAAAACGATAACCGAAACGTGGGGAGGTGGGGATGTACCCAGAAGGTGTAACGTCCGCCGGGCTGATTATCATGATCTTGGTCGGCGCTGCGATCGGTGCCGCCGTGGGCGGCATTTTGGAACCAATGCTGCAGGACCGCGTGGTACTGGCGATCGTCGCCGGATTTGTCGCCACGCTGGTTGCGGTCATCGTCCGCAATGAGTTGATCAACCGCATCGGTGGTGCCGGGCCCGACTATTTTAAGGTGCCGGGCGTCGTCATTCTCTTTGCCATCATTGCATCGCTCGCCGGCAGCCTGGCCGGCCACGAGCTTCTTGACGATTACACCGAGCTCTACTCAGGCATTTGGGTTGGCACCGTGGCCGGTCTTATCTCATCGATCCTTTTGGCGATGATGATGATCGTCTACTTCATCATGCCTCCGTCGCGTAAAGCTTAAGCATCAGTCTGGCCGGCCGACGACGGGCCGGCCGGTCGCTTGTCGGTATCTACTTCGGAATCTTGCGCATTGCCTGTTTTCAGCGGCGTGGCGTTCATCATGGTATCAGCCCCTTCGGCTAGATGCCTTGTTTGGGATGGGCGTTGGTGAGAACGTGCGCCGATGCTTGGAAATCTCGATTTTAGCCGTGTCCGAGCACTTGTCGCCCAGTACTGGCGCGTCGTCGTGGGCGCGTGCCTTGCAGGTGCGGCAGTGTATGTCGCCATCGAAATGAGCGACAGACAGGGCCGCTTCGACATCTCCTATGGCTATTCCGTCGCCATGACGTGTGAGGAGGACCCGGAATCGTATATCTGGGGGGGCGGCTGCGATCGCATTAAGGCTGACATCGCGCGCAAAGACCGCCCGTCCTTCCTCGACCTCTACCGCGCCTTTGTAACCGTACATCATACGCGCATCCCGTCCCCGGCGACTTCTGAGCGCTTTGCCGACATTCCGTGCGAGTCCGACTTCGATCTCAATGCGACGCTCAAGGGGACGCGTTTCATACTGTCGGCTGACAGGTTTGAGAACGTTTGCTCGCGTGCCAATGCCGAGGCCATCATGGAGGAGATCGACGAGCGCGACCGCGCGCTTTTGACGATCGAGCGGGGCGGGCTGAGCTTTTCCGCCCTTGCGGCTGGGGCGATTGCCAATTTGACGGAGCCGCTCATTCTCTTTGCTGCGGCGGCGGTCATTCTGTTTCTGTGGTTCGCCTGAACACCGGCCATTCCAGCCCCCGTGTGCGCTAAACTGTTGCCCAAGAGGCACGCCCAGTAGGGGACCGTTCAGTGGCGTTCCGCCCCGGAATCGTGTATATTTCATAGGCTTTGGGGGTTGTGTTCGATGCGATTGAAGTCGCTTTTTGCAGGTTTAGGATTGGCTCTTGCCGCGGGACTGGTGACCGTTCCGCCGGCTCAGGCTGGCTGGTTCTGGGACCGCGGCTACGAGGACGTCGATCCTTACGCCTACGAATATCGGCCCCCGAGATACTACCCCTATTACAATTCCGGCTATTGGCGCCCCGCCGAGGAGATGCGCAAGCCGCGTCCTTACTACGTCCAGCCGCCGTACTACCCGGCGTGGGGCTACCCGCTCGGCTGTGCGCAGGACTGCGTCGAGGACGAAGGTTACCTCAAATAGCGAGTGTGCTTCTTCGGGAGTGTGATGAAGGGCGAGGCGCAGCTTCGCGTGTCACGCGTGGATTCCGCGATGGAACCAGCCAGAACCTCCATTTTGATCAGTCGTTCTCGTGGCAACCCTCTTGCGCATTCCACGCTAGACCGGGGGCACACCCCTTCTTGATGGCTTCGACCTGCCAGGTCGGGCGTTGGGCCTGCGGGGGAGGTGCCTGGTACCCGAAGACGCACTTGTTGCCCTGCAGGCGGTAGCCTGGGCCGCAATAGCTCGCAGCATCCTGTTTGGGAATGCAGCGACCTTCAATGCGGATTTGACCCCGCGGGCAACCGTTTGGCGCTTTCTTTGTTGTTTTCTTTTTCTTCGCCTTCGTCTTGGTCGAGGTCGTCTTGCTTGTCGACGACGACTTGCCCGCCCGCAGAGTGACGACCTTGGTTCCGCGGGTCGGCATGATGATTTCAATGCAGTTGCCCGGGCCGTCCGTGATCATCCAGGGATGTGTCAGGTAAGTATCGAGCGTCACCCGTTCTCCGGAATTGAGCGCGGCATACGACTTGGGATGTCCCTTGAAATCGAGCCACAGAATCGCGCGATGCATGCCCGAGCGGTTGATGAAGGTGATCTTGGCTGGCGTGTTTGAGTTTTTCGAGCGCAGTTTGTTCTGCTGTTTGCATGAGGCAGAGGTGGCCGATTGCGTGTTCGGCTTCACAACCGGGCTTGGCTGAATGACGGGGCTCGGTTGCGCGACGCGGGGCGGAGGTGCAGGCGCGGCGACACCGCCTGCTGTTGTAACGATGTCATAAAGTTTCGTGAGCTGAGATCCGTCGGGCGCATACCAGATCTCGTTGGCACCGATCAGCAGGGAGATGTGCACCTTTCGCTGGGGATCATAAAGCTTGACCTCCTGTTCAGAGCGGAACGTCTCGTTGAAGCGCAGCGCATCGCCGCCTTTATACCGCTGCTCGACCCAGGTCGTGGGGCCATTTTTGATGAAGACGCCATCACTGTAGCGCACTTCCGCCACGGTCAGTCCGCTGACGCTGTTTATGGGCGTGGCTGAACCCGCACCAGGTGCCTGAGCGGCTGAGGCTCCGCCAAGCTTCTTCACGTAGGCGCGTGCAAGATCGGCATAAAACCCGGAAGAATAGTTGGAGAGAAAAGCTTCCCATCCCTCGATCGTCCCAAGCTCTTTGGCGATATTGAACGCTTCCTTTTCGCTGGGGCCGCTTCCGTTGTCTTCAGCCGTCGGCTCCGGTTTTGTCTCATTGGTACTGTCGCCGAGAACGGCTTTGGCGTAGGTGCGGCACGCCTCGATAAACGACTTGATCTTATCGCGACCGCGCGTCAGGTCGATGTTATTGACGCGATAACCTTGGATCAGATAGTCGAGCGAATCCTTTTCCAGCATGGCCGCCCATAGCGGATCGTCATGCTCGATATCCAGGTGGACGCCTGAGACGCCGAATTCAGCCTGCGTGCCATAGACAGCGCCACGCATCACCTGATCGAAGCCGCCGCCGGAAAACCGCAGGTTGACCTCGGCACCTTCTTTGAGGTCTCCCGTCTCCGTGCCGAACGTCACGCTGGAGTAGCGTGCCCCCGTGCTCGGCCTTGCGTCGCATACGCCGCTCACTTGTATGTTGTCGGTTTCCGGCACGGCGTAGCTCAGTCGCGCGGTCATGGCACCCTTGTTGTCAGGATCGTTAATTTCGCTGAACTGCCACTCCATATCGGAGTCAGCTGCGCTGGCCGGCCAGATTGAGAAGATCGGAGCTGCCGCGACAGCGGTGACGATGGCAAGAGCGAGTGCGCTGTTGCGGGCGATCATGATTATCCCCTCTTCGGCCGGGCCAATTGCTCAATGCGCACTTTAGGCAAGAGTGTATGAGCGGGCAATGAACGGGCCGTCCGAAGCGCGATGCGGTCCTGACTGCGATCAGGTCACTTTGGATCTGCGCCCAACAGCAAGTCGTGACATGCGTCTCAGGCTCTTAAACCGCAGTGCCACATCCTGGCGAATGGCCAACGAGGCCGGCGTCAAGATCAGGACCAGCATGACCGCAAAGCCAAGCCCGTAAGCGAGCGTAATCACGGTTGGTTTCAGGAACAGCGCTTGGCGGCTTGTTTCGAAAAGCAGCGGCATCAACCCGCCAACGGTTGTCAGTGTCGTCAGCATTACAGCACGAAGGCGGTCGGCTGAGCCGTCAACGATCGCGGAGCGTATATCCTGACGCTCGGCGTGTTCCTCGATGGTTGTCATCAGCACGATGGAGTCGTTGATGATGATGCCCGCCATGCCCAGTAGCCCCACAACAGAGAACATGCTGAGGGGCAGCCCGTGCAGCCAATGCCCCCAGATCGCGCCGATCAGGCCGAATGGGATGACCAGCATCACGATCAAGGGTCGCGACCAGGACCCAAAGATCCACGCAAGTGTAAGGTAGATTCCGACCAGCGACAGTGCGAAGCCCATCAGTGCTTCATTGAGGAAGTCTTGTTCCTGCTCGGCGAGACCGGAGAGTGACCAGGAAATTCCGTAGCGGGCAGCCGTTTCGGGCAGGATTCTCTCCTTCAGTGCCGTCATCACTTCGGCACTTGCTTCCGCATCGTCCGGCAAGTCGCCCTTAACTGAAAGAGTCCGCGAGCCGTTCTCGCGCCTGATGGACGAGAAGCCTTGCTCTTCATGAATATTGACGATCTCCGTCAGGGCAACGAAGCCCCCGCCGGGGAGCGGGACGGACGCCTTGTGCAGGTACTGCGGACCGATCTCCGCCTCGGGAAGCCGCACTTTGACGATCAGCTCGCGAGTGCCCTGCGCAAGCCGCACCGCGTCGATTCCTTCGAGCCGTGAGCGCAGAACTCGTGCGACTTGAGCCGTGGTAAAGCCCATCGCCTCGCCCTTCGGCGTCAGGGTCAAGAGTAGCTCGGGCTTGTCGTAAGCAAGGTCATCCTCGACCCCAGTAGCGGCTGGAAACTGCACTAATGCGGCCTTGATCGACTCAGCGGCTTGCTTGAGCGTGTCCTCGTCGGCGCCTGACAGACGAATGTCGATGGCATCACCACCCGGACCTGAACGCTCACCGCGCAGTGCGAGCGTCTCAAGCATAGGGTCATTCTTGATCTCATCCTGCCAATCGCGAATGAATTCAGACGCCGAATATGGACGCTCATCCGGATCGATCAGCTCGATCTCGTAGCTGGCCAGAAGGTCGGGGTCTTTGGTGTCCGCGCCTGCCAGACCCCGCCGCCCGCTCGTGGTACCCAAGTTCGCCAAAGCGACTTTGACCGGCGCGTGCCCGTACTTCTTTTCATAGCGGGCATCGACGACCTTTATCGCGCGATCGAGTTCTTCGACCATCGCTTTGGTATCGGCACGCGTAGCGCTTGGAAGCATTGCGAGATTGGCCCGAACGACACCTCTCTCGGGTGCAGAGAAGAATTGCCAGCGCACCGTTTTGTCAAAGAACGCTGAGATGGAAATCGACAAAAGCAGGATCGCAGCGGCAACGACGGGATAGCGGAGGTGTAGAATGATTCTCAACATGGGCTTGAACACGTGCGCACGGAATCTTTCGAAGCCCCGGTTCACGACACGGCTAGGTGCGTCGAGCCATGAGTCTTTGCGTTTCGCACTTAAGGCGTGCCGCATGTGGGCGGGAAGGATCAGAAACGATTCGATCAGACTGGCGGCCAGAACGACGCCGACTGTGAATGGGATGTCCGAGATCAGCGAGCCAAAGCGACCGCCGATCAGTGCCAGAACGGAGAATGCGATAATGGTTGTTGCGGATGCAGCAAAGACGGGCGAAGCCATCTTTTGCGCCGCGCGCGTCGCAGCTTCAGCTGGCGTGTAGCCGTTGCGTGCCAGATGATCGGCGTGCTCGCCAACGACAATTGCGTCATCGACGACGATGCCGAGGCAAATAATGAGCGCAAACAACGAGATCATATTAAACGTAAAGCCGAACAAGAACATCAGCCCGACGGTGGCTGCCATCGCCACGGGGATTCCGGCGGCAACCCAAAACGCCGTGCGTGCGGAAAGAAACAGGAAGAGCAATGTGACAACCACAAGCAGGCCACCGAGACCATTTCGGATCAACAGATTGAGCCTGTCAGAAATGGATTGCGCGCGCGCATGTGCCAGAAACATGTCGACGCCCGAAACCAGTGTGGGCTGCATCTCGCCGACGATCTTCTCCACCTGCTTTTGGATCTCGATTGCATCGCCATCGCTGTCACGTTGGACCTCAAGGACTACGGCCGGGCGCCCATCGTGAAAGACGGCGACCTCGCGATCTAGGCCTTCATTGCTGATGGTGGCCACATCGCGCAGCGTGAGCTTGGAGCCGTCAGGCAACGAGCGTACTGCGATCGCCCCCAAGGCATTTGGCGTCATGTCCCGCGACGGTGTGCGAATGCGCGCGCCACCGCCTTCGATCTCGCCGATGGGCTTGGTTCCCGCTTCTGCACCAACCGCAGCTGAAATCTGCTGGAGCGTCAGTCCATAGCGCTCCAACGCTTCCGGGCGCACGTCGATACGCATCACAGGATCGGAAACGCCTTTGATTTCCGTTGATGTGATCCCGAGGCCGAACAACTTGTTGCGTAGTTCGTCTGTGTAGCGCTCCAGCAGATCGACGCCAACGTCACCGCTGACCACCACATTGGTCACACGGTCACGCCAGCTCTGGCGACGGACGATCGGCCTTTCGATCTCGTCTGGTAGGTCGCGGATTTCGTTGAGCGCAGAGGTTACGTCGTTCTGGGCCGTTGCCATGTCCCAATTTGGCTCGAACTCCAGTGTAATCGTGGCCGCGCCCTGCTTGGCGGTCGCCGCCGCCTCCTTCACCCCATCGACGGCACGTAGTTTGGGCTCTACGCGGGCAACGATGGCCTCATCCATTTCTTTGGGGCCGACCCCTGGCCAGGCGATCGTCACCGAGATTGTGTCAACGACGACGTCGGGAAAGAATTGTGCACGGATCTTGGTCGCGGAATAGGCGCCACCCAAGATCATCAGGACGAGCAGCAGATTGGCTGCCGTCCTGTGGCGGACGAAATAGGCGAGGACCCCGCCGGCGTCACCATTCTTTCCGGAAAGGGGGCTCATGTTCGACCTCCGCCGCGCGCGATTTCGCGTTCCAGGTGCTCAATCAATTGGCGTGGGGCCGCGTCCTCGGCGAGAGCCTTTAAGGTCTCTTCGCGCTTTGCTGAGGGCATCCGCGTGTTGGACTTCAGATAGGCGATGAGGGCAGAGCGCTGTTCATGGCTCAGGGAAACCATTTCGGTGCGCTTGCCTTGGGGTTGCGAGGCGATGGGATCGGCGGCCGAGGATGGTTCGCTGCGAAGCTCGACCTTCACGCCAGGCGCCAGGTAGGGCAGGCGCTTCATGACAAAGCGCGCCCCGAAAGGCACGCCACTCACGATCAACGTGTCGTCTTGCCGGCGCACGATTGTCGCTTCTACTTCCTTCAGCCGGTCGTCCTCGCCGACGATCAGGATGTGGCCGTCATCGGTTGCGGCCTGTGAGGGAATGACGGCAACGTTCGCAATCATCGGCTCTTGGATGTGCACGGTCACGAAGTCGCCAGACCGCATCGCTGATTCATGCGCATCATTCAGAGTAGCGAACACGATGCGTCCGCCCTGGACGGCATTTGTCACAGCTGCGGCCCGGTCAAGAACTCCGGAAACTTCGACCGTACGATCGTGCAGGTCCAGCACCGCCGTGATGGGCAGAGGGTCCAGATCACCGTTTCCTTCTGCCGACAGGACACGCGCGAACTCTTGCGGGCGCAAGCGCACGGAAACTTCGAGCGTCGTTGGATCGATGAGCGTTGCTAGTTTCTCGTTCTGCGAAACACGGCGTCCTAGCGTCACCGCAACTTCGTCAAGTCGGCCGGTAAAGGGTGCGCGATAGTTCGCATCTCGAAGCGCCTTCTTCGAGTCGGCCAACGCTAACTCGGCGCGTTCGACGTTGCGCTCGCTCAGCTCGATGCGGCTCTCGCCGGCGATGAGAGCTTGTGACTTTGCTGTCAATGCCTGCTCGGCTGCCGACAGTGCGAGCGCGGCTTCGTCAGCGGCCGAGGCCGTCGTGAGCTTCTTGGCACGCAGTTCGTTCTTGCGTTCCAGGTCACCCTTGCGCAGGGCGATCTGCAATTCCGCAGACGAAACTTCAGATTTCAAATGAGCAAGGACGGCCTTGGCCTCGGCCAGCTCGGAATGGGCCTGTGCCAAGGCTGCTTCGGCATCGACGACGCGGCGCTCGGCGGTCTCGGGTTCCACGCGAAAGAGCAGCTCGTTCTCCTGCACCGTCATGCCATCGCGGAACTTCGGCGAGAGGTCGACGATTTGGCCTTGGGCGGGCGCTCGCACCTCCAGTGTCGTCCAGGCGCGAACTTGGCCGTAGGCTGTGATTAAGGGCTTCGCGGACTCGCCTTTGAGGGTTCCAATGTCTACCGCATATGTGCGTTCGCTCGCCGGAGTCTGGCGCTGGCCGCTGGCCGTTGTGATCGCGGTGTGCAGGTGCCAGCCGGCATAGCCGAGGAGACCGAGGGTCACCGCGGTCATCAGCAATCCCGACAGGGCACGCATCGCCGTTCGCATTCGGAACCTCCACAAATTGAGCCTTGCGCCAGCATTAACGGTACAAGGGGCCGGATTCTGTCGTTGAAAACGGGCGGACCCCCAGGCCGTGCGAAATTTGTGCTGGCAATATGGCCCCCGGCCCCTGAAACACCAGCAACGGCTGGTTCATACGCCATTCATTGCAAGGTGGACCAAGAATTCTGGGTGGTGTCGGAGGGTTAGCTCGGCCGGTGCCCGGTAAGCCGGCCCGACCATATTTCTCGCGCGGGCATGACGGCGATGTCACCTATTGATACAAGGTGCACAAAATTCACCCTCGGGCGGTCACAAAGCAGCCAACCTCTTGAGCCCAAACTCGATTTGAGTGCTCGCGTTGAATCGCAACCAGCGCCCTTGGGGGGCACATGGCTCTCTCGCAAGTCGCGTCACGATACTTTGGTCTGATCGTGCTCGGTCTGGCTGCCGGTTCGGCGGTTGCAGGCGAGCGTGTCCAGATCCCATATGATTGCCGTTTCGATGGTGTCCGCGTGCATCTTAGGCCGTCGCCTGCGCAGACCTATGAGGTCATCGGGGCCCGTGAGCGCGAGATCTTCAACACCTGTTCGCCGCTCAATCCCAATCGCTGCCGCAGCTGGTTCATCCATCGGTTTGAACTCGACTGCAATGGTGCTCGGGTCGGCTGGCTCGATGTCGCTGCGGCGGCCTCGCGCTACACACGCCAGCAGGCATGGGTCCGCGACGGCCGTTTTCAAATTCGCATGGGGCGCATGTGGACGGTTGGGCGAAGGGGCCAGCCCTTTCCACCAGGCGACGAGGGGCCCGACATCTACGAGCCCAACTCCGACCGATATGGCGATGGCGGCGGATATCGGGACAGCCGTTCGGGTGTCGTGACCCTTCCGCCAGGGTTTGCCCCGACCTTGGGTATTCCGATGTCCTTCATCGGCGACGAGGGACCTTCTTATGCAGAACCCGTCGCCGGCCCGGTTGATAACTCAGTTCAGTCCGTACCACTTCCCGCGCCGGAACGAATTCCAGATCTGCCGGTCAAGGCAGATCGAACGCAAATCCCCAAACCCAAAACGGTTGTCGCCAGCACATCCACTGAAGCTCCGGGCCAAACAAGCACCGGCAGTATCTCACCGGCGATCATCAACGCCGCCGGATCAAACGACGATGGGCCGTCCAAACCAAAAGCTTCCGCAGCAACAAGCGCGCGCGTGACGCCCGCAACGAATGTGGCGGCTGTATCAGAATCACCCCCGTCGTCAGAGCCGCCTTCATCGTCAGAGCCGCCCTCGTCGTCAGAAACCGCAGGTCGCGCACAATCCGACAAGCCATCCGGCGTGATCTCCAGTCGGGCCACGCCCGCACTCGCTGCCGTACTGCCGCACGCGGATGCTCCTCAACCGTCAGCCACCGTCCCGCCTGACACGGATGCTCCGCAACTATCCGCTACCGGCCTGCCGGAAACGGATGCTCCGCAACCTTCTGCTGCCGAAACGGTAACGGCACCGGACCCGCCATTCACGGCCACAACTGTTGCAGTTTCCGTTGCCGTTTTCATTTTCGCGGGCTTGGGGCTGTGGTTATGGACTCGAGGTTCACCGGGCACCGAGCAGATCACGAGCCGCGATATCGGAGCAGTGTCCTTGAGTGGACCAGGCACAACCCAAGCCTTGACGCTGAGCAACGACACAGCATCCAAAGGTGCTCCGCCAAACAGAGACGACACCGAACCAAAATTGACAGGCGATGTTGCAGCGAACTTGGAGATGCCGACAACGCTCACGCAGGCTCTCGAGATCCTAGGTGCCAGCGCTGACACGTCCCGGGACACCATCAAGAAAATCGTCGACGGCTTGCGTCAGAGTTGGCATCCCGATCTCGCCAAATCCGATGAAGACCGCGAAATGCGTGAGGAGCGATTGCGTCAGATCAACGTTGCCTGGGACTTGGTGGCGCGGCGCTACGCTGCTTAGCTCCGCGCGGGGTGACGCCGCGGGCTCACTTCACGTCGAGCAGTTCCACATCGAAGATGAGCGTCGCGTTCGGAGGTATGACGCCTCCGGCACCGCGCGCGCCGTAACCAAGCTCCGGAGGAATGATGAGCGTGCGCTTGCCGCCGACCTTCATGGTGGCAACACCTTCGTCCCAGCCTTTGATGACTTGGCCCACGCCAACGGGAAATGTGAACGGCTGGCCGCGATCGACCGAGCTATCGAACTTCGCACCCTTCGCATCGTCCTCGTAGAGCCAACCCGTATAGTGAACGAGAACCGTCTGCCCCTGCGCTGGTTGGACGCCTGTTCCGACTTTCGTGTCAGTGATCTTCAAACCTGACGGCGTGGTCATGGTCTTTCCTTCCGTTTGGGCGAAAGAGGTGGCGGCGGTTGTGAGTGGGAAGGCGCCGGCAAGCAGGACAACTGCACCAACCAATGTGACGGCACGTTTGAAAGCGGGCATTGAGATCCTCCTTGAACGCGTCTCACGCGCAGACCGAGCGCCTATCTAGCCCACACTCGCGCGAAACGCACACTTTCGTTCGTGTCCATGAGGCAAGCATTGCTCAACTGGAACCTGCGCGCATGCGCCGCGGTGGGACACGGAACCGTCATCTTTCGCAGTGCTATAATGTCAACACATAAACGGATCGGGGGATCTTTCCGAACATGAGGCTCTCTTCCTCGGCCGCGAGGCCGGCTTGCGTTGGCGTTATTGGCGCCGTGCTCACGGCCTTCGGCTCTGCTTCGTACGCAGCACCGCTGCATGAGCGAGCATGTGGGCGCATCGACTACAACGCCATGATCCTCGACATTATCAAGAGCCTGCCAACAGGCGGCGGCTACAGCCTCAGCGCGCGCACCGTCCAGTTGCCTACTGTGACCGCGCACAATATCGGGGGCGGCCGCTGGGAAATGCGCAGCTACGATGGGTTCCCCTCGTATTGTAGCAGTGCCACCTACGCTGTCTTTGCACACCTTGCGACCGAGTTGCACAATAGCGGGCGCATTACCTTGCGCCCCGATCAGATGCATTCACTTAAAGTACTCAAACGAAATCCTGACGGGACCGCACGCGCGGACGGACAAGGCCCGTTCGCGATCTTCAATTCCAATGGTGCGGGTGTTGCCGCTTTCCTGAAGCACACCGGCACCGGCTTTAGCTTTCGCGACGATGCGCTCGCCCACGCGCGCCCCGGCGATTTCCTCAAACTTTTTTGGAATAAGAAGGTGGGGGCAACCGAACGCGGTCATCAGGCCATATTCACCGGTCGACGCGTGGTCGATGGCCGGGATATGGTTTGCTTCTGGAGCAGTCAGAAGCAGCGCAAGAAGAAGCGCGCGGGCAAACGCGAGCCGCTGTATTTTCCAGCCTCCGCCGGCGGCGTTGTCCAGAACGGTTACGGCGAGGTGTGCCGGCCCCGAACTGACATCAAAGCGATGGTCTTTTCACGGCTGACCTGCATGAAAAATCTGACCTTCGGCCTCGACGAGATGGCGTTAAAGGCTGCTCCCAGGGGCGGTCTCGCGGATCTATTTGTGGATGAGTACCTTTATTCGATCCGCACGACCTCGTCCGATCACGCCACATTGGATCGCATGTACGGAATCCTTCCGCAGGCGGTGCCGGCGCCCGTTCCCGCCACGTTTGCGGATTCAGGCATCGCCCCGTTGCGATGACGCCTCGGGCGCGGTCTCAAGACTGGATCTTTCTGCCCCGCGCAGGTCCATGGTCCTTACTCATCTACAACTCTACCAGCGATGTCGCAGCGGCGCTCCGCCGAGCACGCACGCCGTCCCGACGCAGCACTGCAAATTGACATGACGACTTAAAAAACAACGCATACACTCTCCGTAGGGAGACGATTGGTGGGGGGACGATTAAGAACCACTGAGAACCGGTGACCGCCGCACCCGAACCATGGAGCCCTTGATGAAAATCTCGTCCCAACTTTTTTCTGCAGGACGTTTTGCAGCCTCGATACTCTTGGCTTCTACGAGCTTCGCCGTCGCGCAGGTCTCGCAGGAGACGATTCAGTCTCTGTCGGCACCCGACAAGATCGACACGCGCATTGGCACGCTTGAGTTCAAGGACGGTGTGCCCACCGATGAGGCCGCGCGGACGGTCTACGACACGCTCGACTTCACTCGCGCGCTCAACGTCTACAACAACAGCTTCCGCGGTGCCTCGGCCCTCGGGCTCGTCAAGGGCTTTGAAAGCATTGGCGCCAAACCCGGCGATGTCGTCATCTTCTCCAAGTTGATGGACTCGAATTCGCTGTTCCTGACGGCCAATGCAGACACGGTCTACTACCTTGCCGGGCTCGATCTGAGCAAAGGCCCAATGGTGATCGAGCAGCCGTCGAAAGCCGTCGGCGCCATCAACGACATGTGGTTTTCCTGGGTGATCGACATCGGCGGCCCAGGGCCGGACCGCGGGCTCGGCGGCAAATACCTGATCGTCGGCCCCGACTATGACGGCCCACTGCCCCAAGGCGGCTACTTCATTGCGCATTCGAAGACCAACCTCGCCCTCTATGCCGCACGAGCCTATCTCGTCAACAATGATCCCAAACCGGCCGTCGAAAACGTCAAGCAGAACCTTAAGATCTATCCTTACAAGCCGGGATCCTTCGGCACGAGCATTGCGCAGGCACTCGAGGGGACCGTGCGCATAGAAGGTGAGCCGAAGATCCCCGAGATGAAGTTCATCGACGCCAGCGGCGTGTCCTTCAACACGATCCCGCCGAGCGACTATGGTTTCTTCGAGATGATCAATGAAAACGTCCAGAACGAGCCCGCCACAAGCTACGACGTGGAGCTTGCCGGTCAGCTCGCCGCCATAGGGATCGTGCACGGCAAGGCGTTCAAGCCCGACGACCGGATGAAAAGGATCCTGTCGGACGCGGCCGCCGTCGGTCAGGCCACCGGCCGATCGCTACAATGGCGCTACGCGATGCAGCACCCTGACTGGGCGTACTATGAGGGTTCGCATTGGGGCAGTATGCTGTGGGAAGGTGGCGCTTTTTTCGAGACGCCGCCGCCGCTCTACAAGGACGGCATGTTCAAGCCCCTGCCGCCGACCGGCGCGCGCACACTCGATTCGCGCGCAGCTTTCTACTATGCCTATACGCTCGACTCGCCGGGCATGATCATGCGCATTCCGGGTGTCGGCTCACAGTACCTGATGGGGTTCCTGGACGCCGACGGCAAACCGTACGACGGCGGCAAGACCTATAAGGTAGATCTGCCCAAGGACATCCCGGCGGCGGCCTTCTGGTCCTTCACGCTCTACGACAACCAGACCCGCTCCATGCTGCAGACACCGCAAAAATATCCCCGCGCCGGCAGCCAGAGCTATCCCTCTCCGGCGGCCGAAGCGAATGCCGACGGCTCGACGACCATCTACTTCGGTCCCGAGCAGCCCGATGGCGTCGCTCGAGGAAACTGGATCCAGACGATGCCGGGCAAAGGCTATTTCAACATCCTGCGCCTCTACAGCCCGCTGCCGTCCTTCTTCGACAAGACCTGGCGTCCGAGCGAAGTCGAGTTGGTGCAGTAACGCCGTCCTCATAGCCCGAGCGCTTCAGACCGATTGCTAGGTGATTTGCCCGCATTTCTTCGGGCAAATCACCGTGTCGTCGCTCGCTGTGCCGTGGCAAGCCGATGAGGCTGCCGAATGCGAGCAACAGCGAGGGCACTGAAATGAAACTTCTTGCATGGAACGCGACTATCCACCGCCAAAACGCGAACGCCTGGCGCATTCGAGGTCTGCTGTGCGCGTGCGCACTGTTCTCCGCTGCAGCCGTCGACGGAGGCCGTGCTGACGAACCCAAGAAGGTCGCCGTCTTTGCCTCTACGCTTGAGGACACCAGTGCAGGTGGCGGCGTCATTGCGCCTGATGCGCGGGATGCAAAGTACATGGAAGAGTCGACGCAGGAGGCCAAGCGCCTGCTCGCAGAGTCCGGACGATACGCGGTCATCGACACATCCGGCGTGCAAACCGAAGCGATGGCAACACGTAAGGCCGGATCCTGCAGCGAATGTCTGGGGCCAGTCATCAAGAAGCTCGGCGCCGAACAGGCCGTGATTGGTGCGATCAACCGCGTCAGCCGGACCGAGTACACACTTCTGATTCAGTTCGTCGATGCCGGCAGCGGTGAGGTCGCAGCACGTTATTTCACCGGCATGAGATTGGGTGCGGACTATTCCTGGCCACGCTCCGTCAAGTGGCTAATGAAAAATCGCATCCTGGCCGAGCAGAAGAACTGAGGGCATCTGCGAGACCTCCCCGCCTCGCGGCCGCGACTGCCTCCGCCGGCCCTTCTCTTCTTTCTCAGTCAGCAGTTGGCGGGTGCGCTCAGGGCGTCCGGGGACGCGTGAGAATTCCAATCGTGCTGAAGATTACGCCAAGGATCCATAGAGTAGGGCCTAGGAGGTCGGTACTCAGCCCTGGCACATAAATAAGTACGAGGAACCCAATATCCGTGACGCTGATTGTAAACAGGTTGAGCCAATACCCCAGCAGGCTGTTGCGCCAATTAAAGGCGACGGCAATCACGATGGTGAAAACGGAGAGATACGCCAGGTTCCAGGCGCCCTGATAGAGTTTGCCCTGTGTGAGACCGGGTGCCGCGTCCTCTGCCAGCTGGTATCCCAAGTAGGCTGCATAGATGTGCAGCAAGCCCCAACTCAGAAAGAAGATTGCTCCGAGCTTGTACGTCGCCGATTTCAAATCCAATGGCATGGGCCTACCCCCTGTAGCGAGAATGGCGACATTGGGCGATGCGCCTGCAAACCACAAGGACTCGCGAAGTCGAGAACACCCGATTAATCAGGTTGGGTTGTGGTGCTCATCGGGCTCATCTCCTCCGTGGTCCCGTCTTGCGCGGGCGTCCTTGCCTGCGCGACAATCCGAGTGGCCCCTTTATGTCTTCTTCGTCGACCGCGATCGCGTTCCGGGCTTTTTCTTCGCGGAGCGGCCGTCGGCGCTGAGCGTCACGTGGGTGCGTGCGACCTTGAAGGCGGTGCAGTCGAAGTGCGGCGGTGCCAGCGTGCCCTCAAGTGCGAGCGCCATGCGGCGCAGATCCTTACCCGGCGTCATCGCGCGTCACGGAACTGGCCGGTCGCCAGTCAAACTGTTCCTAATCTTAAAGAACAAAATTGTGCTCGACAGCACCAGCGTCACCCCGTTGGCCAAAACGAGCGGAAGGTCCCTGATGATGGCGCCATAGAGGAGCCAGGCGAAATTCCCAGAGGCCATGATCGAGAACATCAAGAGCGAGATGTCGTGGGTGGCGCCCGTGCGCCACGTCTTCACGACCTGCGGAACAAACGCGACCGTCGTCAACGTGCCGGCGAGCAGGCCAAGCATGGTTACAGCCGTCATGAGCGCTCCCGTTCGATCGTTGGAACTTTGCCGCCTACGGCGAACGCCGCGCGCTCTTCTTAAGGCTGTATGGGGCGCCAGGCAACGGGCGGATGGCGATATGGGGTTGCTACCGCCCCCGAAATACCATTGAAGCAAACGAAGAATCCACATTGAAGTCGACCGCGATCGCGCAGCAGGTTTCGTGAGCAAGAGAGCACCCAGCCGTTATGACGCAATCATCCTCGGCGCCGGTGGGGCCGGGTTGATGTGCGCGCTCACGGCCGGCCAGCGTGGTCGCACGATCCTCTTGATCGACCATGCCCGCGAGGCTGGAAAGAAGATCCTCATATCGGGCGGCGGACGCTGCAACTTCACCAATCTCCACACATCGCCCGAGCGGTTCCTCTCGGCCAATCCGCACTTTGCCAAGTCGGCGCTGGGCCGCTTCCGCCCCGAAGACTTCATAGCGCTGGTCGAGCGCCATCACATAGCCTGGCATGAGAAGACGTTGGGTCAGCTTTTTTGCGATGGCTCGGCCAGACAGATCGTTGCCATGCTGCGCGACGAATGCGCGAAAGGACACGTCGAGCTTAGGCTCGGCTGTGGTGTTAGCGAACTGGAGCACGCCGATGGGATGTACAGCGTTCGCTGTGGCGACGACGTAGCCACCGCGCCCGCACTCGTGATCGCGACTGGCGGCCCGTCCATACCGAAGATGGGAGCGACCGGTTTTGCCTATGATCTTGCCCGTAAGTTTGGCCTCTCGGTCGTCGAGCCGAGACCGGGGCTCGTGCCGTTGACGTTAGGGAAGGACGAGGCGCTGTTCCAATCGCTGTCGGGCATCTCGACCGATGTCATCGCGCGCTGCGGCAACGTGGCATTCCGGGAAGCTGCGCTGTTCACGCACAAGGGGCTGTCCGGTCCGGCCATCCTGCAGATTTCCTCGTATTGGGAGCAGGGTCGCGAGGTCGGGATCGACTTCCTTGCCTCGCTCGGGCCCGACTGGCTCGTCGAGGAAAAGCGCAGGCACCCCCGGTCCTCGCTGCGCTCCGTGCTGGCGCATGCGCTGCCCGCGCGTCTTTCAGAAGCTCTGGCCGAGCGCATCGGGCTCGGCGGCGAACTGGCAAATTGCCCTGACCGCACACTTGGAGAAGCTCAGCGGCGGCTTTCCGATTGGCGCTTCCGCCCGAACGGGACCGAAGGGTTTGCGAAAGCCGAAGTTACGGTCGGGGGCATCAGCACCGACGAGCTATCATCTCAGACCATGCAGGCCAAGAACGTGAACAGGCTTTTCGCGATCGGCGAAGCGGTGGATGTGACGGGCTGGCTTGGAGGCTACAATTTCCAATGGGCCTGGGCCAGCGGATGGGCCGCCGCTCAGGCGCTGTAGGCCGC
>CAZUKP010000002.1:0-100904 GCA_964620915.1 uncultured Hyphomicrobium sp.
GGTGGCTTCGAGATCAATAATGTCGCGCAACAAGATTTTTGCGTCGTTGAGCTCATCGCGCCAGATGATGATGGCCTGGAAGGTCAGCGGGCTCTCGCACAGGCCGGCGATCATGGCTTCGCGGCCGGCTTCAATCCGCTTGGCGATGGCAATCTCGCCCTCGCGCGAAAGCAGTTCGACGGAGCCCATCTCGCGCAGGTACATGCGCACAGGATCGTCGGTGCGTTCGGTTGGTTCGGCGCGCGTTGTGGTGGTGGCGGGAACGGCTTGGGTCGTTAGAGCGCGGCCCTCTTCCTCCTCCTGCGGCTCGTCATCGCCGTCGTCCTGGCTGTCGTCGCCCTCTTCATTTTCCACCACGTTGATGCCCATGTCCGAGAGCATCGCCATGGTGTCTTCAATTTGCTCGGAGGAAACCTCCTCAGAGGGCAGGACCGCGTTGAGCTCGGTGTAGGTGACGTAGCCGCGCGCCTTCGCTGTCTTGAGCAGACGCTTTACAGCTTGGTCCGACAGATCGAGAAGCGGACTGTCGCGCTCTTGCGTCTCGGTCGCCGCGCCGTTCTGCTCCTTGCCTTTGGCGGTTGCCGTACGCTTGCGGGGCGTGGACTTGGTGGTCTTGGTTTTTTGGGCCATAGGTTTCTGGGCTGTTGCCAAAACGACTAATCCTCAAAGGTTATGCGGCAGGTTGTCGCAGTATGAATTTTGCGCCCGAAAGAGAGCGTGGGTGCGAATGTGAATTCTGCCAGGAGACAGCATTTCCGCACGAGCCCCATCCGATCCAAATCCCGCTGCCGGCGCGACCAAAAGGGTGCACGCCAAAGTCCCACACGTGGCTCGACTGCGAGCTAACGACCGGGCAAATCGCTTGCTTGCGCAAGCTGGCCCTGGATCTCGCAGATGCGCGCCAGCGCGTCCTCGGTGCCGTCCCGGTGCCAAGCCGAAACGGCGGCGTCGAGCGACTTCTGCAAGCCGAGCTGCCTCTCATGCAGTGCGAGGGTGTGGCGCCAGCCAGCTTCCACCTCGGCCCGCGGGGCTTCAGGCTCTGCGAAACGATCGCTTCTATGCGTAACCGAACGCTCGACAAGTTCAACCGCCTTGCCAAGGTCCGATGTGCTCAATTGGGTGCGTAACGCCGACCTGTCAAGGGAATTATCCACCGCATGAGCCATGAGGATGCCGTGGCGCAGCCGGGCAATCAGGGATGAGGTCAGCTCCATCGCAGCAATCTCCTCGGAATGCTCCTCGATGAGCCAGGGATGGTTGAGCAGCGTTCTAACAAGCAAGGCCTCGCGCGGCGGTGCCAGCTGAGAGCGCTGGGCAAGTTCCGGACTAGCGGCGGTGGGTCCAAATTGTGCCGATCGTGACCCACCGCCGAGGCGCGCGCGTTCCCGAACGCGCCAGTCTGGTGTGACATTGTTTCGCCGTGTGCCTGTTGAGCCAGCGCGCCGGGGGGTGTGGCCGCGCGCGATCTCACGCACCACTGTCCGATTCAAGGTCCACAGCGTTTCGCGTAGCTCGCGCTCGTAGTGCGCACGGACCGTTGAATCGCCGATGCGCCCGACCAAGGTGCGCAGCTTGGCCTCGAACGCTGCGCGCTGCTCGGGCGTGGACAAATCGTGCTCTTGTTCCTCGCGTTCCCACAGGACATCAAACAGCGCGCGGGTTTTCTCCAATTCGGAAGCGAACGCCTCTGGGCCTTTTTGACGGACAAGGTCATCGGGATCGAGGCCCTCGGGCAGAAACGCAAAGCGCATGCTGAAGCCAGGCTTCAACAACGGCAGGACCGTCTCGAGCGCGCGATAGGCAGCCTTGCGGCCCGCGGTATCGCCGTCGAAGCAAAGGATGGGTTCGTTTGCCAACCGCCACAGAAGCTTTGCTTGGTCTTCGGTCAGGGCGGTGCCGAGCGGGGCTACGGTTTCCGCAAAGCCCGCTTGGGTCAGCGCAATGACGTCCATGTAGCCTTCGACCGCGACGACACGGGTGCGGTCGTGTGCGGGCGTGCGGGCATTGTACGCGTTATAGAGCACGTGGCCCTTGTGAAAGAGCGGGGTCTCCGGCGAGTTCAGGTATTTGGCGGGTTGATCGGGATCGAGGGTGCGGCCGCCAAAGGCAATGACGCGGTCTTTGAGATCGGTGATCGGGAAGATGACGCGGTGGCGAAACCGATCGTAGGACACAGGGATGTCCTCACCACCGATCAGCATGCCGGACGCGATCATTTCTTCGTTGGTGAAGCCGGACTTGGCAAGGTGCTGCTTGAGAGCGGACTTGTCGTTGGGGGCGTAGCCGATACGAAATTCGGCGATCATTTCTCGGCTAAGCCCACGCTTATCCAGATAGCGCCGTGCTTCGGCACCAGGTCCGCTCGCGAGTGCCGATTGGAAGAACATCGCCGAAGACTCAACAAGCCGGTAGAGCCTTTGACGCTCGTCCTCTCGTGCTTCGTCGCGCGGCGTCAACTTCGGCACCGGCAAACCGGCTTCTTCGGCGAGGCGCTCGACCGCCTCGGGGAACGACAACCCTTCGGTCTTCATGAGAAACGTGAAGATGTCGCCGTGCTCGCCGGAGGCAAAGCAGTGATAGAATCCCTTTTGATCGTTGACGGTGAAGGATGGGGTCTTTTCGACTTTGAAAGGTGAGAGCCCCTTGTACTCACGGCCGGCCCGCTTGAGCGCAACCTTGCGACCCACAACCTGGCTGACAGCCAGTCGGGCGCGGATCTCGTCAAGGAAATGGGGCGGAAGGCGCATGGTCATCCAACGGCAGCGAATCACACTGGGCAACAATCTATGGAGTGATTCGGGTCCCGGCGGATGCCGCGCAAGGGCTCTGTCCAAGGTTTGAACAGGCCCGGGCAGCGATCTTAGAATAGGCTCAGAGTTAAGTGGTGCCTTACCCAGTCGGCAAAAGCGCTATGGCGGTCGTTTCGATCGATCCTTCGTTGGTCGTTTACCTCTCGCGTCATGGGGAAACCCTCTACAACCGCGAGAACCGGTTCAATGGGCGTACGGATTCGCCGCTGACAGAGGCCGGCATCGTTGAGGCCCAGCGCAACGGCCGGATTTTGCGCGACAGGGTTAACAGTGGGACCGGGCTGCGCCTTGTCTCTAGTCCGTTGGGCCGCGCGCTCCACACCTCAGAGATTATTGGCGCCCAGATTGGTATCGCCAGCCATAGCATCGAGACCGATCCGCGCCTCACCGAAATTTCCTTCGGCGAATGGGAGGGACTGACGATCGATGAGATCAAGGCGGGCTATCCCGGCGAGTGGGAGAACCGGCACCACAACATGTGGACCTATGCGCCGCCGGGAGGCGAGAGCTACGAGATGGTGGCCGTTCGGGCAGCCGAATGGCTCGCTCAGGCGCAAGGACCGATGATCGTCGTCACTCATGGCGCGGTCGATCGCGTGTTACGGGGTCTTTATGCCGGTCTGCCATCCTCGGAAATCTGTGCGCTGCCCGAACCGCAAGACGTACTGTTCCAGCTCTGGGAGGGCCGGATCGCGACGCTGTGACGACGGGTGCTATTTGAGCAGGTCTTTCACCATGGCGCTCGCCTTGCCGAAGTCCATCTGACCAGTGAACTTGGACTTAAGCGCCCCCATCACCTTGCCCATGTCCTTTGGCGTATCTGCGCCGACGTCCTTGATGATATCTGCAATTGCCGTTTTCATCTCGGCCTCGTCCATCTGTTTGGGCAGGTAGGCCTCGATAACTGCGATCTCGGCCGCTTCCTTCTCGACGAGGTCCTCGCGCCCACCTGCGGTGTATTGCTCGATGGAATCGCGGCGCTGTTTGATCATCTTGGCAAGAACGGAAAGGATATCGGCATCCGAAATCGCGTCTTTGCCGGACGGGCGGGCCTCAATATCGGCGGATTTTATGGCGGCGTTGACGAGACGCAGGGTGCCGACGCGAGCTTTCTCGCCAGCCTTCATCGCTGCTTTGAGGTCTGCGTTAATCTTCTCGCGCATGGGGGTTCCTCGCTTTCGACGGCGGAGATGTAGGCCGGCGGGATAGGGGTGTGCAAGTCGCGGGCAGTGCTAGCATGATAGGGTTGAGACTGGCCCCACAGCTGCTGGCGGCGCCAAGGCCTTAATTTTCACGCAACTCTGAGGCCCTAGTTTGGGTATCAAAGTAGGCTTTTCGTAACCCTGCGGTGGGGCTAAAATCTGGGCTGCGCCGACGCCCGGCTAGGTAGGGCATTGGGGAGCACCTTAAGTGGGAGATGGGTTGGGAATGCGCTGGGGTGGGCTCTTCATTGGAATTGCAGCCTTGGCTTTCGCCTTCGTTGCACTGGGTGAAGTGCGCGTTTGTGCGGCCGACAATGCGCGCCTGCTCCTCGCGAAGTACGGGATCAACGATCTAACGCAACAGCAACGCGTCGACCTGTGGAAACGCGTTGATGACTACGCCAATGTGGATGCTGTGCACGAGTTCTGTGGGCGTGGGCTCAATCTGCGGGTCCGCGCGTGGAAAGCGGTCGGTACATGCATCGAGAGATCAGCCTTTCGCAAAGTGTTGCGTGAATTCCGCTCCAAGAAGGCCAAATACAAAAAGGAGTGGGAGAAGACGCACGTCGAGGAAGACAAGCGCAAAGCCGTTTGCAAAGTCCTGGAGCCGAAGCTACGCGAGTATGCGCAGATCATCTCAAAAGAGATCAACGAGGCGGCCCGAAGCTGTGATGCGTGCCTAATCTGCTGGTGAGTCTGATAGTGAGCCCTAGTCAGCATGCTCTCCGGGCTCGTCGACGTGCTGAACGCTTTCTTGCTCGTTGGGGTCCGTGCGCGCCACGATCGCGATCGCCTCTTCGGTTTTGCTCAAGTTGATGGGCTTATGGGGGACATCGGGCGGGATGTAGAGGAAGTCGCCGGCTTCGTTGACCACGCTCTTTTTGAGGCCGGGGCCATAGAGCGTCTTCACGCGCCCCTTGATGAGGTAGATCGCCGACTCATATCCCTTGTGGATGTGGGCCTTGGCCGCGGCGCCGGGGGGGATGACAACCTTGTTCATCGAAATGGCGTTCGCGCCGGCATTCTGACCCGAAATGCCCTGAAAGACCGGTAGTCCCTGTTTTGAAGCCATCGTGTCCTTGGGCCGGATTACGACGATTTCGGCTTTTTGGGTGGTGTCATCGGCGGAGGCGGGGAAGGCGCTCCCACCCAACAGAACGAGCGTCATGGCGATAATGAGCGATCGCATCATAGTCCTCCAGTCAGTGACCCCCAGGACAAATAAGTCGGTTGCCGGCGTTGGAAAAGCCGGGATGGGCGCCAGCTCTCGCGGGAATACGCGCGGCTCAATATTGACCGGGATACCGGCATCTCCTAGGTTCCGCGCGATTCCAATGCTTGGCCAACGGCTGTGGTGCTTTGCATGAGTGCGCAGAGGGTGGCTGCGCGGGTCCAGGAGCGTTCTTTCTTGAGCACAACGACACCGCAATCGTCGCATTCGCCCGCTCCATGGGCCGATGTGCCGTTGACGGGTCGGTTGGTGTTGGCGGACGGAACAGTAATCGCGGGCATGGGGCTCGGCGCTACCGGTTCGGCCGTTGGCGAAGTCTGTTTCAACACGGCGATCACGGGCTATCAGGAAATCCTGACCGATCCTTCGTATGCCGGACAGATCATAACGTTCACGTTCCCCCATGTCGGCAACGTTGGCACCAACCAGGAAGACGGCGAGACATCGAACCTTGCCGCGCGTTCAGGCGTGCGCGGTTGTGTGCTTCGCGCGTCGATCACCGATCCATCAAACTATCGTTCCTCTGAGCATCTCGATCAGTGGCTCAAGGCTCGAGGCATCATTGCGCTTTGCGGTGTCGATACGCGCGCGCTGACTGCGCGTATCCGCGAGACGGGAATGCCGAATGGTGTGATTGCGCACGATCCAGGCGGGTCGTTCGACATTGAGGCCCTGAAGAGGGACGCCGCCGCGTGGCCGGGCCTCAATGGGATGGACCTCGTCCCGGAGGTTACGAGTGGTCAGAGCTATCCCTGGGACGAAACGGGGTGGGTTTGGAACGAAGGTTTTGGACGGCTGGAGAACCCGGAGTTTCATGTTGTTGCCATCGACTATGGTCTGAAGCGAAACATTTTAAGGTGTCTGGCAACGGCAGGGTGCAGGGTCACGGTGGTGCCCGCAACGACCACGGCTGAGGAGATCCTGGAGCGCCAACCTGATGGTGTGTTCCTCTCCAATGGGCCGGGTGATCCCGCCGCCACGGGCCAGTATGCCGTGCCCCAAATTCAAAAGTTGGTGGCGTCTGGCCTGCCCATGTTTGGTATTTGCTTGGGCCATCAAATTCTTGGACTCGCCCTTGGTGCCAAGACAAAGAAGATGCATCAGGGCCACCACGGGGCGAACCACCCCGTTAAGGACTTCACGACTAATAAGGTAGAGATCACCTCGATGAACCACGGTTTCACCGTGGATCGCGATACGCTACCTGAGAACGTGGAGGAGACGCACGTATCGCTGTTCGATGGGTCGAACTGCGGCCTCCAGCTCAAGGGC
Source organism: uncultured Hyphomicrobium sp. (assembly GCA_964620915.1). Lineage (GTDB taxonomy): Bacteria > Pseudomonadota > Alphaproteobacteria > Rhizobiales > Hyphomicrobiaceae > Hyphomicrobium_A. The sequence goes on from CAZUKP010000002.1 coordinate 6,516, forward strand.
AAACCGGTGTTCTCTGTGCAGTACCACCCTGAGGCGTCACCTGGGCCACAGGACAGCCACTACCTGTTTGCCCGTTTCGTCGAGACGATGCGCAAGCGGAATGCCCCGTGATGGGAGCGCACATCCTCGTACCTTGCGAAAGATTAACGTGGGCAGCGCTACAGCGGCTTGGGTGCCAAGCTATACTGGGGGCCGTGCTACAGGGCAGAGCCTGATGCCCACGAGACAAATGCATAAGGCTGCGAAGCGGCCGATCTGGGAGGACTATATGCTGCGTGTTGGCCTTGCCGTTGTGATCGCCTTGCCGCTCTTGGCGAGCGCGGCTCAGTCCGCAGAGGATGCGACGGACGCGTCGTCGTGCAAGGAGCAGGTTGCGGCTGCGTTTGCGAAGCAACGCGCAACGCGCGCTTTTCGCATGAATTCGAAATTGAATGCAGCTGCAGGTCTTATCGAAGTGAACGTCGAGTATGTGCCGCCTGACCGCATGCGTCAGAAAATCGTGGCACCTGGTAATCCTGCTCCTCTTGAGACCGAACTCGTCGGAAATCGTGCCTGGAGCCGACAGGGCGGCGGCTGGCAAGAGCTAATGCCGGCGCTCGCCGCCACAATTATTGCGCAGGTTCGCGAGGTGGTCGTTGATCCACCCAAAGTGGTCGGAGAGTTTGAATGCCTGGGTGAGCAGACGGTCGACGGCAAAAAGTACCTGGCCTATCGTAGTGTCGAGAAATCAAGCGCGAGCCCAAAATCTTCAGAAGTCGAAGGTCCTGTCCATCGCACTGTCTATGTGGATCCCGATACCGGGCTCCCCGCCATCAATATTGTCGCGGAAGAAAAGGCTGACGCTGTTCCGCTGTTCGAAGGTACTTATTCGTACCCGACCGACATCGTCATTGAGGGACATCCCAACGCACCGCTCGTCAAGATGCGTTAACACGATTGGCTGCGGACACAACATAGACAACCAACAGAAAACGAAGTTGCCCTAAAGCGCCCAGAATGGGCGTGGCAGAACGTGTAAGGAGTGACAAACGAATGCGCCGATTTTTGACGGCTGTTGCCATGATCACCGTAGCGAGCGCTGCGGCGAATGCGAATTGCAAGGACGAAGTAGCCGCTGCTTTGGAGAAGCAAAAAAGCACGAGTGCCTTCCGAATGGAAACGACGATGATCAGCCCGGAAGGGTTGGTCAACATGACAGTCGACTACTTGTTGCCAAATCGGATGCGCCAAGTCGTGAAGATGCAAAACGACCCTAACCCCGTGGAGACCGTGCTGGTCGATAAGACCGCCTGGAGTAATTCGGGCAAAGGCTGGCAGCTGCTTGGGCCGAAAGTGACCGGACAGCTCGTCGTCCAGATGGAGCAAAATCTCGGCGAGGATAAAGAGGGCCGCATGGGCGATTTCGAATGTCTGGGTAAGCAGAACTACGAAGGCAAGGAGCTGCTTGCCTACCAGGGTGAAAATGAGGAAGGCGGACCACGCAACCTCAGCCCCACAACTGCGGACAAGCGGCCCGATCGTCCGGTGCGCATCTTTTATGTGGACCCGATTACAGGGCTACCATCGGCGAGCATTTTTGCCAGGGCGAACAAACTCGATAAGCCAATTTTTTCTGCAACTTACAGTTACCCCCCGGACATCAAGATCGATCCGCCGGAGACCCCGGCCCAATAGAGCGTTCGAATCGCCTAAAGCTGAGCTGAAAATGGCCCGCGCAATGGTCGAAGAGCCGAAGCGCGGGCCGCATTGTGCACGCTGGCCTATGGTCAAACCTCTCGATCGGCAATAAAAGGCCGCCTCATGCCGAAGCGCACAGACATTCAATCGATTCTCATCATTGGAGCGGGACCCATCGTCATTGGGCAGGCCTGTGAGTTCGACTATTCGGGAACGCAGGCTTGTAAGGCGCTCAAAGAGGAAGGTTATCGGATCGTACTGGTCAACTCGAACCCAGCAACGATCATGACCGATCCCGAGCTCGCCGACGCCACCTATGTGGAGCCGATTACGCCGGAGATTGTCGCCAAGATCATTGAGGCTGAGCGGCCAGACGCGCTGCTGCCGACGATGGGCGGGCAGACGGCGTTGAACACGGCCTTGGCGCTCGAGCAGCAAGGTGTGCTCGAGAAATTCGGGGTCGAGATGATCGGCGCTCGCGCCGAGGCCATCGACAAGGCCGAGGACCGGCAGCTTTTCCGCGAGGCAATGAAAAAGATCGGTCTTGAAACGCCACGCTCCATGTTGGCGCACGACCGCGTTGAGGCAATGGCGGCATTGGAGCACATCGGGTTGCCGACCATCATTCGTCCGTCATTTACGCTTGGGGGAACGGGCGGCGGCATCGCCTACAATCGTGAAGAGTTTATCGAGATCATCGAACGCGGGTTGGACGCTTCACCAACCAACCAGGTTCTTGTCGAGGAGAGCGTCCTCGGCTGGAAAGAGTTCGAGATGGAAGTTGTGCGCGATCGGGCGGACAACTGCATCATTGTGTGCTCGATCGAGAACGTCGATCCGATGGGCGTGCACACGGGCGACAGTATTACGGTTGCGCCAGCCCTGACGCTGACCGACAAAGAATATCAGATCATGCGCAACGCCTCGCTTGCCGTGCTGCGCGAGATCGGCGTCGAAACGGGCGGGTCCAACGTACAATTTGCCGTCAATCCCGACGACGGGCGGCTTGTCGTCATTGAGATGAACCCGCGTGTTTCGCGTTCATCAGCACTGGCATCAAAGGCAACGGGATTCCCGATCGCGAAAGTCGCAGCCAAGCTGGCGGTCGGCTACACGCTCGACGAACTCGCCAATGACATCACAGGTGGAGCGACGCCGGCCTCCTTCGAGCCAACGATCGACTATGTGGTCACGAAGATTCCTCGCTTCGCGTTTGAGAAATTTGCTGGCGCGGACCCAACCCTGACCACGTCGATGAAGTCGGTCGGCGAGGCAATGGCGATTGGGCGCACGTTTTCTGAAAGCGTACAGAAGGCGTTGCGGTCGATGGAAACGGGCCTCACCGGCTTCGATGATGTGGAGCTGGAGGGCCTTGGTGCCGGCGACGACAAGAATGTTGTCCGGGCAGCGCTTTCAAAGCCAACGCCTGATCGCCTCTTGAAAGTCGCGCAAGCACTGCGCCTTGGCGTTGAACATGATCAAGTCTATGCCTCGTGCAAGATCGATCCCTGGTTCCTGGCACGACTGCAGGAAATTATCGATCAAGAAGAGCGAGTCAAAGCGCATGGGCTTCCGACCTCGGCCGAGCAGTTTCGCGCGTTGAAAGCAATGGGCTTCTCGGACGCGCGCCTTGGCAAACTAGCCGGCCTTGGCGAAACGGAGGTTCTGGCGCAACGCCGGGCGCTCGAGGTGGGCCCCGTTTTCAAGCGGATCGACACGTGTGCGGCAGAATTCGCTGCGCCAACGGCATACATGTACTCCACATATGAGCGGGGCCTTTGGGCCGAGCCCGTTTGCGAGTCCAGCCCAAGCGAGGCGGAAAAGATCATCATTCTGGGCGGTGGTCCCAATCGGATTGGTCAGGGTATCGAATTTGATTATTGCTGCTGTCATGCCTGTTTCGCGCTCACGGCGGCGGGCTATGAAACGATCATGATCAACTGCAACCCCGAAACCGTGTCGACGGACTACGACACTTCGGACCGGCTCTATTTTGAACCGTTGACCGCCGAAGACGTTCTGGAAATTATTGCCAAGGAACAGTCGCGCGGGAGTGTAAAGGGCGTGATTGTACAATTTGGCGGTCAGACGCCTTTGAAGTTGGCCGCCGCTCTCGAGGCTGCGGGTGTGCCGATCCTGGGAACCTCGCCAGATGCGATTGACCTTGCCGAGGACCGGGATCGTTTCAATGTGTTGGTCGATAAGCTCGGCCTGCAACAGCCGGAAAGCGGTATTGCCGGGACGCCGCACGAAGCGCGCGAAGTCGCAGACAATATTGGGTATCCAGTGGTCATCCGGCCGTCATATGTGCTCGGCGGGCGTGCGATGGAGATCGTGCACGATGGTGCCGAACTCGATCGCTATATCACGCGGTTGTCGGCAACGCTCGATCAGCCATCAGAGCTTGTCGTGTCCAACAAACGGCCGCTCTTGATCGACCGATACTTGAGCGATGCCGTCGAAGTCGATGTCGATTGTCTTGCTGATGGCACGGATACGTTCGTGGCTGGTATCATGGAGCACATTGAAGAGGCTGGGATCCATTCCGGCGATAGTGCGTGTTCGCTGCCGCCACATTCGCTTGCGCCCGACGTCATCGTGGAACTCGAACGCCAGACGCAAGAACTCGCGCGCGCGCTCAATGTTATTGGTCTGATGAATGTGCAGTTCGCGATCAAGGATGGAAAAGTCTATATCCTTGAGGTGAACCCGCGTGCGAGCCGGACGGTTCCCTTCGTCGCCAAGGTGATCGGAAAGCCGGTTGCGGCGATCGCGGCCGAAATCATGGCGGGCAAGAAGTTGCAGACCTTTGGGCTGACGCGGCCGCTGTTCTCACACGTTGCCGTCAAGGAAGCCGTATTTCCCTTCGCACGGTTCCCCGGCGTCGACCCGATTTTGGGACCGGAGATGCGCTCCACCGGCGAGGTGATGGGAATCGACAGCGACTTCGCCTTGGCCTTCTGTAAGAGCCAGTTGGGATCGGGCCAGCGTTTGCCGTTGGGAGGCACCGTGTTCGTCTCGGTTAAGGATGCCGACAAGGATCCGGTGGTGGCGCCCGTGAAGCAGCTTGAAGCGATGGGTTTCAAGATTATTGCGACGCGGGGCACGAAGCGCCACTTGGAGGCCAATGGCGTAGAGTGTCAGACCATCAACAAGGTGCTGGAAGGACGGCCCCACATTGTAGACGCCATGAAGAATGAGGACGTCCACCTCGTTATTAACACCACGGCCGGGGCCAAGGCGCTTTCGGATAGCAAGGACATCAGGCGGACCGCCTTGCTTCATCACATTCCGTATTATACAACTCTAGCCGGTGCGGTCGCGGTCACGCGGGCGATTAAAGCCCTCAAGGCGGGCACCCTGAATGTCGCGCCTTTGCAAAGCTTCGTGACGCGCGCATCCTAACCCAATGAGCCGCCCGGCCGTGCAAACGGGGGTGGACTGCTCCATTTAGAGTAGACAGACCGCAAACATAGGTGGTCCCGGCGACTGCGCCGGGCCTATGGGAGATGTTAGAAGATGACGATGGAACGGGTGCCGATGACCATTGAGGGATTCAAGTCCCTCGAGATCGAGCTTCATCGCCTGAAATCGGAAGAACGCCCGCGCATCATTCAACAGATAATGGAAGCTCGCGCGCATGGCGATCTGTCAGAGAACGCTGAGTACCATGCTGCCAAAGAGGCGCAGGGCTTCAATGAAGCGCGCGTTGCCGAATTGGAAGACCGTATCAGCCGCGCTGATGTCATTGACACCTCCACCCTGTCCGGGAAAACGGTCAAGTTCGGGGCGACTGTAACTCTTGTCGACGAGGACACCGAAGAGAAGGTCAAGTACAGGATCGTGGGTGACTTCGAGGCCAATGTTCGTGAGGGCAAAATTTCCATCTCCTCGCCGATCGCCCGCGCGCTGATCGGCAAGTCGAAGAATGAGACGGCCGAAGTGATGACGCCCAAGGGAGCGCGTTCCTACGAGATCTTGAAGATCGAGTGGAAGTGATTCCGACCCTTTGCACGCATGGTGATCGGCGCGCGTAACTGTCTACTAGACTGTTGGCTCACTCGGAGCGGGAATGGGCACGCCCGGCTCGCGCTTGGCTCTGCGGATCGTCAGGAATGTCTTGATGCTTGCCACGTTCGGAGCAGCCGTCAGTTCGGTCAAAACAAAATCCTGGAACGCCGGCAAATCGGGCGCCACACACTTGAGCATGTAATCGCTCTCGCCTGACAGCATGTAGGCCTCGCGGACCAATGGCCAGGACAGCACCAAATTCTCGAAAGCGCGCAACTCGGCTTCGGCCTGATTGTGCAGTCCGACCATGGCAAATGCCGTGAGATCGAAACCCAAGGCCGCTTCATCGAGGAGGACCGTATAGCCTGCGATCAATCCGGCCTCCTCGAGTGCGCGCACGCGCCGCAAACAGGGCGGAGCGGAGAGGCCAACCCGTCCGGCCAGTGCAACGTTCGTGATGTGGCCATCGGCCTGCAGTTCTTTGAGGATGCGCCAGTCGATGGCGTCAAGGCGGATGGGCATCACAAGGGCTTTCTGGCAAGGCACCGGCGCGCTGCCATTGAATAGCCCCGCCTGATCCAACGCCGCAACCTGTGTGTTCGGGCAATTTATCCTCACGTGCCATTATTCTGCGGATGAGATAGCCCATCGCAAGGAGAGTGGACACCCGTCCCACAAGCAGTGAATAAGAGCCTCGATGGACAAAAGAGCACAAGGCGCCAGAAGCCCAGGCCCGCTTTCAGGTGCACGTGCCTGGCTCATTACTGCCGGGATGGCGGGGATGGATGTTCAGGTACGCGGTGTCGCGGAGGCGCTTGGGCTCGACTATGAGATCAAGCACGTCAACCCACGCGGCATTTGGAAATTGGCCGCGCCGTGGGGACCTGTCGCGCCCTCTGCGCACTTCGGCCGGCCGGGCACACAGTTTGCACCGCCATGGCCCGATGTCGCCATCTCGCTGGGTCGGCGCAGTGTCCCTTATTTGAAGGCGCTCAGGCGAGCGGCAGGCGAGGCTGTCTTTGCAATCCAGATGCTCGACACCAGGGCGGGCCTTGGTGTGGCCGACGTCATCTGGGTCCCCGAGCACGACCAGTTGCGAGGTGCGAACGTCATCACGACACCAACGGCGCCGCACAGTTTTACCGCGCAACGACTGGCCGAACTGCGCAGCACGATCCCGCCGGAGATTGCGGCCCTTCCCCACCCGCGCGTTGCCGTCATCCTCGGCGGCAAGAACGGGATCTACAAGTTTTCGACCGTCGACGACACGAGATTGGCAGGAGCTCTGCGCTCGATCGGGGCACTAGGTGCAAGTTTCCTCATAACGCCATCCCGGCGCACTCACGAAGGGTTCCTCGATGTTGTAGACGAGGCAACGAAGGCGTTTCCGCGAATCCTTTGGAAAGGCGAGGGGGCGAACCCTTATCCTGACTTCCTTGCTCATGCCGATCTGTTCATGGTGACGGCCGACAGTGTGAACATGGTCGGTGAGGCTTGTGCGACCGGGCGGCCCGTACTCGTGTTCAAGCCATCAGGAGGGTCGGCAAAGTTTCACCGCTTCCATGCCGCTTTAGAGAGCCGGGGGGCAACGAGGGAATTGCCAGACCATCTGGAAGCGATACCGTCCTGGAACTATGAGCCGTTGCAGTCAGCCCAAGAGATAGCGGTCGAAATCGAACGGCGCTGGTGCGAGCGCCAAGCGGCGGGCGGGGGTCTGTAGCTCTTGGCGAACTTTTTCTTTCCCAAAGAACCGCTGACCGCAGGCGGGACGCTTTCGGTGGCACATCCCTCACCGTTGCGACGAGTCTGGTTGCTCATCGAAATGATCGTCCTGTTCATTGGGGCGCCGCTTGCCATGGTGTTGGCGGTTCATGACCATCGCCTGCCGGTCTTTATTGCGCTGCTTCCGGTCCTTGGTGTTGTGCTCCTGCTCCTCTTACTGGACCGGACTTTTTCACTTAGGCGCGAGTTAAGCCGCGGCTTTGGTGTGCTGACGCTGCTTTCGATTCTGGGCGTGTTTGCCGTAGGGGGCGGTATCGTCGCGTATTATGTGGCGCACTATCATCCCCATTGGTTCTTGGAGTTTCCGCGCAACAGACCGGAGACCTACCGGCTCATCCTGCTGCTCTATCCGTGGATGTCCGTTGTTCCCCAGGAACTCGTCTACAGGACGTTCTATTTCCACCGCTATGGCGTGCTCTTTGGTAGAGCCTGGTGGCTTGCCATAGCACTCAATGGCGTCTTGTTCGGGTTCGGCCACATCGTGATCGGCACACAGCTTGCGATGCTCGGGACAATGGCAACAGGCACCTTATTTGCCATTCGCTATGCCATCACACGCTCGTTCTGGGCAGTTTTCATCGAACATACGCTGTGGGGCATGCTCGTCTTTACGGTCGGATTGGGCCGGTTCTTCTTTACGGGCGTTTCCGTCCTACATTGGAGGTAGCGGCAGCATGACGGATTGAGCCTTCCGCGCCGATCGGATAGAAAGCCGCTGCTCCCAACACCAAACCTCTCTGAGAAGGCGCCGATCGCATGGCTACGCCGCAGTACGTCTATCACATGTCGAATCTCTCCAAGACCTATCCGGGGGGCAAACAGGTCCTGAAGGACATCTCGTTGTCTTTTCTACCTGGTGCCAAAATTGGCGTTGTGGGCCTCAACGGCGCGGGCAAATCAACGCTGTTGAAGATCATGGCGGGTCAGATTGGCGACTATGTCGGCGAGGCGTGGGCCGCTGACGGGATCAAAGTCGGATACCTGCCTCAGGAGCCGGAACTGGATTCCGAAAAGGACGTGCTCGGTAACGCCATGGAGGGTGTCGCCGAGAAGAAGGAGCTAGTCGATCGCTTTAACGAGCTAGCAGCCAACTATTCCGAGGAAACCGCGGACGAGATGGCTAAGCTGCAAGATAAAATCGATGCCCAAGACCTTTGGGACCTCGATACGCAGGTCGAGCAGGCTCTTGATGCGCTGCGCTGTCCGCCGGGCGATGGCGAGGTTGCAAACCTATCGGGTGGTGAGAAGCGCCGTGTGGCGTTGACGCGGCTGCTTTTGTCGAAGCCAGACATTCTGCTGCTCGATGAGCCGACGAACCACCTGGACGCTGAAAGCGTGGCTTGGCTCGAGCGCTACCTGAAGGAATACCCCGGCTGCGTGATCCTGGTCACGCATGACCGCTACTTCCTCGACAACATCACCTCGTGGACGCTGGAATTGGATCGCGGTGAGGGTGTTCCCTACAAGGGTAATTACTCAAGTTGGCTGGAGCAGAAGGCAAAGCGACTAGAGGTGGAAAAGGGCCAGGAGGAAGCTCGCCAGCGTACGTTGAAGCGCGAGCTGGAATGGATCCGCTCCTCGCCCAAGGCGCGCCAAGCCAAGTCCAAGGCACGCTATCAAGCTTACGACAAGCTTGCCGCCGAGGCGGCACGCGAGGACGTCGGCAAGGCCTCGCTGCAGATCGCTGCGGGACAGCGGCTCGGGGATTTGGTCGTCGACGTAGATGGACTCTCCAAGGCCTTTGGTGACCGATTGTTGATCGACGATCTGTCGTTCAAGCTTCCGCCCGGCGGCATCGTCGGTGTCATCGGTCCCAATGGCGCGGGTAAGACGACGCTGTTCAAGATGATCACCGGACAGGAGAAGCCCGATGGCGGCTCCATTCGCCTCGGTGACACGGTGAAGATCTCCTACGTTGATCAGAGCCGCAGCCACCTCGACGACAAGAAGACCGTGTGGGAGGAAATTTCAGGCGGCCTCGACCAGATGCTACTCGGTGGCAAAAAGGAAGTCCCGAGTCGCGCCTATTGCGGCTGGTTCAACTTCAAGGGCGCCGACCAGCAAAAGAAGGTGGGGCTCTTGTCGGGTGGTGAGCGCAACCGCGTGCACCTTGCCAAGCTCCTAAAGGAGGGCGGCAACTTGTTGCTGCTCGACGAACCGACCAACGATCTCGACACCGAGACTTTGGGCGCGCTCGAGGCGGCTCTGGAAGATTTTGCCGGCTGCGCCGTCATAATCAGCCACGATCGGTTCTTTTTGGACCGCATGGCCACCCACATTCTTGCCTTCGAGGGCGATAGCCACGTGGAGTGGTTTGAAGGCAATTTCGCCGACTACGAAGAGGACAAGAAGCGCCGGCTGGGCGACGCTTCTGTCGAGCCCCACCGCATCAAGTTCAAGCGCTTTGAGCGCAGTTGATAGGCGCGGGATCGCCGACGCGGGCGCAATCCCCGCTCGATTGGGTCGCAGGCGCAGACTGATCTACGTCAAGGCGTAGTCCAGGGGCACTGCTATTTGGACTAGGGCCAAGCATCGACGAACGATCAGAGCGTTCACCTTAAATGGAAGTCAATGAATACAGTCTGCTGGGCGGCGTGCTGCTGGGGCTCGCCAGCTCTTTGCACTGTGCCGCCATGTGCGGCGGCATCGCTTCTGGCGTGGTGTTCATGTTCGATCCCAAGAGTGCTGGGGATCGGTTGCGCGTGCTCATGACCGCGCAAGCGGGCCGCATCTGCTCTTACGTGATTGCCGGCGGCATCTTGGGCGCTGCAGGGGCGGAACTTTACGGACTTTTCAACCAGGAGGCCGCTTATCGGCTTCTGCAATGGGCAGGTGCCGTCACTCTGATGTGGATTGGCTTGTCGGTTGCCGGCATCTTGCCGTCTCTAGCTGGTCTTGATCGCTACGTCGCGGCCTTCTCATCGAGAATGAGCCGAATGCTCTCGGGCCTGCGCAAATACACCGTTGCAGGACCCTTCGTCTCTGGACTGACGTGGGGCATCGTTCCATGCCCAATGGTTTATGCTGCGCTGTTCACTGCAACGCTGACGGGCTCCCTTGCCGGCGGTGTCACACTGATGGCTGGGTTTGGCCTTGGCACGCTGCCGTCGGTCACCGCTACGGCGTTCGGTGTAACGACGCTCGCGCGCGTTGAGGCCCGGGGATTGGCTCGGGGCATTATTGGTCTAGCGATTGCCGTCTTGGGCTTTTCGACGGTTTATCCCTCAAGCCCGACGGCAGGATTGCTCTGTCTCACACCATGAGGGCCAGAGCCAGCGCGATCGCGCGAAGCTGAAATGAAATTGCAGGGCTCGCGTGCTCGTCAGCGGTTGAGCGCGACCACAAGCGAGCCGGGATTGCCGCCGTTCTCGCTGATGAAGTTCTGGAACAAGTTGTTCAAGAACGACGTCATCCAGAAGCCAATCACCTGAGCATCGCGTACTTTGTAGCGGTTGCCGCGACGAACGACGTGCCAACGCACGTCATAACTTTGGCCACTGGCAAGTTTGATACGCGTATCGACATAGGTCCCGTACGTCGCACCACGCGACTGAGCGGTGACGATGATCTTGTCGACGGGGTAGTTCGGCGCCTCCTTGGCCGCATAACGCGCGATGAAATTGACCATGCCGTCATAATACTTCGGCCGGTCAGTCTTGCGCAGGCTGCGGGCGTAGGTGCCTAACGCCGTGATCCCAATCGAGGGAATGTCGGCGTTATTGTTGATGACCATTGCAAATTGGGCGGCCGATCCCGACCGGGAGGCCGCCATTAGCTCGCCTGCCACACGGTTCATGTAGCCAGCAGGCGACTCCGCTTTCGCGCTCGCACTCAATGCAATAAGCGCAAGGAACGACATCGCTAAGAGCTGAGGGAAACGCACGCACGCTCCGCCTAGCGGGGATCGCGTCAATGGCGGGTTTATCATGTGTCGGTCAACGCTCCCCCTAGGAGATTGCGAGCAATAGATGCAGAAATCAGTAAGCCACGCATGCGGCCTTTCAGTCAAAGATTGGACGACGATAAAGACGACATTTTGAAGAGATGTGGCATTAGGCATGAGCCGGCCTCCACCAACCAGGGATGGGCCAATCGGGCAAAAAGGCGCGGATTCGATAGAGTTCTCGTGCGGGGATCTCCTCACAACCGAGCAAAGTCGCAAGTCTGTCGACCTCCGATTGCGAAATGTGATCTGCTAGGCGCAATAATATGGATTTTTTGCGGTTGCGATGCACCAGGATCAGCTCGTGACGGGTGCCTGAAAGCGAGGCGCGCACGTGGTGAGTTAGACCTGCATAAGAGGCTAAAGGGGCGTCCCACGTTGAGGTGCGCAAGTTGCCGTGGTCCGTCACGCTCACCGTCCGACCGTCGATTTCGATGATCCGGTGGGTAGCAAGGCGGCCGACGAGCCGCTTCAGGGGCAGTCCCAACAAGAACAACCAGAAAACAAAGCCCACAATTAGCTCAGCGACGAGGAGGGGCCGTTCGGTAAGCACGGCCTGGGCGCCGGGTGTCAGGACCGCATGCAAAAAGATCACCAGGGGAGCGACGGCGAGCCCAACAACAGCGGGGAGATACAAGAACAGCAATGTCGCGGCCTGGGCGCGCGAGCCGTCCTGTACCAAGCGGCAGGGGAGCTCACTTAGGCCGGTGGGCTCGATCTGATCGAATATGGCCACACGCATGGGAATGTTCGGCTCGAAATGGCAGGAAAGCTAGAGCCTAGATCTTCGGCCTTACCGGCCGGTTAATCGCTGTGCCGGAAGGAAGCACTCGAAAGTTGGCTGTGATGCGATAGGCGACTTGACACATAAACATATCTTTATATCATCCGCTCCCAATTGGAGGAGCCCCGGTGGCAGGATCGCTTGGCAGTGATGAGATTGTGGTGGCGCTGAAGGCGGCAGCAGAGCCGACGCGCCTGCGCATCTTGGTGTTGCTGACGTCCGGTGAGCTCAGCGTGAAAGACCTCACCATTATCCTTGGCCAAAGCCAGCCGCGCATCTCGCGCCACTTGAAGCTCCTGGCAGAAGCCGGACTCGTAGAGCGGTTTCGTCAGGGCAGCTGGGCCTACTTCCACGTCTCCGACCGCACTGAGGGCGGCAAGCTTGCCCTGGACCTGGTCGGTTTGGTCGATGACATGGATGCCGTTGTCTATCGCGATCGGGAGCGTGCGGACGCCCTGAAGCGTGAACGCGAAGCTGCCGCGCAGGCGTACTTTAAGAAGCATGCGGTGGATTGGGATCGTATACGCGCCTTGCACATCGCCGAGATCGAAGTCGAAGCGGCAATGAGCGAAGCGCTTGGGCCGGGGCCATTCAAGCTTCTGGTGGATCTGGGCACCGGCACGGGACGCACGTTGGAGCTGTTTGCAGACCGCTACGAGCGCGGGCTGGGGTTCGATCTCAGCCAAGAGATGCTCGCCTATGCGCGCAGCAAGCTATCGAAGGCCAAGATAGGGCATGCGCAGGTCCGCCACGGCGATATCTATTCGCTCGCCTTGCCCGACGGCGTGGCTGACGCGGTCATTATGCATCAGGTTTTGCATTTCCTCTCAGACCCGGCTTTGGCTGTTCGCGAAGCGGCACGTGTATTGGCACCGGGCGGCCGGCTGGTCGTTGTCGATTTTGCACCCCATGAGTTGGAGTACTTGCGCAATGAGCACGCTCATGACCGGCTGGGGTTTGAGAGCGAGCAGATGAAACAGTGGCTGATGGATGCGGGCCTTGTGTGCAGGCAGGAACGCATGCTTCAGCCGAACAAGAAACTCGGAGCAGATAGCCTCACTGTTGTTCTGTGGCAGGCGGAGCGTCCGACTAAGACGCCAGCGCACAGCGAACGGGCCGTGGCGGATGCCCTACAGGAGACCTCCTAATGGCAACCACAAAGGAGCCCAAGAGCAGGCTGTTGGGCGCCGGCGATATCGATGTTTCGTTCGAGTTCTTCCCGCCGAAAACGGAAAAGATGGAGCAGTCGCTTTGGGCTGCGATCGAGCGACTGGGCCCGCTGCGTCCCGAATTTGTCTCGGTAACGTATGGAGCGGGTGGCTCAACGCGTGAGCGCACGCACGCCACGGTCAAGCGCATCGTGAAAGAAACCAGCTTGAAGCCTGCCGCGCACCTCACCTGCGTGGCTGCCACGAAAGAAGAAGTCGACACTGTTGCTCGTGCCTATTGGGATGAAGGCGTGCGCCATGTTGTTGCCCTTCGGGGAGACCCCGTGGGTGGACCGGGAGCAAGTTACGCACCGCATCCAGGTGGGTACATCAACGCGGCTGATCTGGTCGCGGGTTTGAAGAAGATTGCTGACTTTGAAATCTCGGTTGCCGGTTATCCCGAAAAACACCCCGAGAGCCCTTCGATTGAGGCCGATATGGACAATCTCAAGGCGAAGGTGGATGCAGGCGCTGATCGCATCATCACGCAGTTCGGCTTCGACAATGCGTTCTTTCTGCGCTTTCTCGAGCGCGCGCGCGCGGCAGGTATTTGGGTGCCGATTACGCCCGGCATCGTCCCGATTCATAACTACAAGCAGGTGTCAGGATTTGCTGCGCGTGCTGGCGCCAGCCTGCCATCGTGGTTGGCGCACAATTTCGAGGGTCTCGAGAGTGACCCGGCAACCAGTCACTTGGTCGCGGCAGCCGTGGCGACAGAGCAGGTGATGGATTTGGTCAATGAGGGCGTGACCAAATTTCATTTCTATACCCTCAACCGCGCAGACCTGGTCTACGCAATTTGTCATCTGCTGGGCTTGCGTGCCGTGCCGGCCCAGTCCAATCCCAAACTGCGCGCGGTGGTGTGATGAGCAAGCCGATAGAAAAGATTGCAAGCTACAAAGCGCTCGAAGCCGCTGCTGGCGAGCGCATTCTGATCATTGACGGCGCCATGGGCACCATGATCCAGCGCCACAAGTTGGATGAGGCCGGCTATCGCGGTGAGCGTTTCAAGGATTGGAAGCAGGACGTCAAAGGCAACAACGATCTGTTGGTGCTCACTCAGCCGAAGATTATCGGAGAGATCCACGAGGCTTACTTGGCCGCAGGTTCGGATATTATCGAGACCAACACGTTTAACGCGCAGCGGATCTCGTTAGCCGACTACGGCATGGAAGATCTCGCCTATGAGATCAATCTGGAGGCGGCCAAGATTGCGCGTACGGCTGCGGACAAGTTCACCAAAAAGACACCAGAAAAGCCGCGCTTCGTGGCTGGGGCTGTCGGACCAACCAATCGAACGGCGTCAATCTCGCCCGACGTGAATGATCCTGGTTTCCGCAATGTCGATTTCGACGAGCTGCGCGAAGCCTACAAGGAACAAGTTCGCGGGCTCATCGACGGTGGGTGCGACATCATCATGATCGAAACGATTTTCGATACGCTCAATGCAAAGGCTGCGGGGGTCGCAACGCTTGAGGTCTTCGAAGAAAAGGGGATCGAACTGCCGATCATGATTTCGGGGACCATCACCGACCGATCGGGACGCACGCTATCGGGTCAGACGCCGGAGGCGTTCTGGTATTCCATGCAGCACTTGAGGCCATTTTCGGTCGGTCTCAATTGTGCATTGGGGGCGGAGTTAATGCGGCCCTATCTTGCCGAGCTCGCCGCCAACGCGGATGTGCGCATCTCAGCCTATCCCAATGCGGGCCTGCCGAATGCGATGGGTGAGTACGATGAAACGCCCGACGACATGGCATGTCAGATCGAGCCCTGGGCCAAGGATGGCATCGTGAATATCGTGGGCGGCTGCTGCGGCTCAACGCCCGAACACATCGCCTGTATTGGCGAGCATGTGAAAGGCTATGCCCCGCATGAGCCAACCAAGATCGCTGCGAAGCTGCGTTTGTCTGGTCTGGAGCCATTCGTGCACGGTTGAACGGTCACGAGGGAGTGCCGTTCGGGCAGTCGGCGTTCGGCAATTAGAGGCAAATAGGAACGAAGAATGACAACGGGAATTGCAGCAATTGCCTTCATCAACGTCGGTGAGCGGACCAACGTCACGGGTTCTGCGAAGTTTCGCAAGCTTATCGAAGCCGGCGACTATCCCGCCGCGCTGACGGTTGCGCGCACTCAGATTGAGAACGGTGCGCAGATCCTCGACGTCAACATGGATGAGGGCCTGCTTAACTCCGAAGAAGCGATGTCGACGTTTCTCAAACTCATCGCCTCCGAGCCCGATATTTCGCGCGTGCCATTGATGATCGACAGCTCCAAGTGGAGTGTGATCGAAGCCGGTTTGAAGTGTGTGCAGGGAAAGGCGATCGTCAACTCGATCAGTCTCAAGGAAGGCGAAGCGCAATTCCTGGACCAGGCGAGGAAGGTTCTTCGTTATGGCGCAGCGGTTGTCGTCATGGCGTTTGATGAGGAAGGTCAAGCCGACACGGCAGATCGCAAGCTGGAAATCTGCGAACGCGCCTACAAACTCATGACCGAGGAAATAGGCTTTCCGCCGGAAGACATCATCTTCGATCCAAACATTTTTGCCGTAGCCACGGGCATTGAGGAGCACAATGGCTACGGTGTCGCCTACATCGAGGCCGCACGCCGCATCAAGGAAAAGATGCCGCTGGTGCATGTTTCTGGAGGCGTTTCGAATTTGTCGTTCGCGTTCCGCGGGAATGAGCCCGTGCGCGAGGCCATGCACTCAGTGTTCCTCTACCATGCCATCCAGGCCGGCATGGATATGGGTATCGTCAATGCCGGCCAGCTAGCGCTTTATGACGACATCGATCCGGAATTGCGCGAGTTGTGTGAAGATGTCGTCCTCAATCGCCGGGCCGATGCCACCGACCGGCTGCTTGACGCGGCGCCAAAGTTCAAGGGCGACGGAGGAACCAGGAAATCGGCAGCCGACCTCTCGTGGCGAGAAGGCGGTGTTCAGGAGCGACTGACGTACTCGCTTGTTCACGGTATCAACGACTACATCGAGGAAGATACGGAGGAAGCGCGTCAGAAATTCGATAAGCCACTTCACGTGATCGAAGGGCCGCTCATGGCCGGCATGAACGTCGTCGGTGATCTTTTTGGTGCGGGTAAGATGTTCCTCCCGCAGGTGGTCAAGTCGGCGCGCGTGATGAAGCAGGCTGTCGCCTATCTGCAACCCTATCTCGAGGCGGAGAAGAAAGCATCGGGGCTCGAGGCTCGGCCGGCGGCCGGTAAGGTCGTGATGGCGACCGTCAAGGGTGACGTGCACGACATTGGCAAGAACATCGTCGGTGTCGTTCTCCAGTGCAACAACTACGAGGTCATAGACCTTGGCGTCATGGTCCCCGCAGCAAAAATCCTGGAGACCGCCAAGAGGGAGAAGGCGGATATAATCGGGCTTTCGGGACTGATCACGCCGTCGCTCGATGAGATGTGCTTCGTTGCGGCCGAGATGGAGCGCGAGGACTTCGAATGTCCGCTCCTGATCGGCGGGGCGACGACGAGCCGTGTGCATACGGCTGTGAAAATTAGCCCGAACTACGCCAAGGGGCAGGCCATCTACGTGCTTGACGCAAGCCGCGCCGTCGGTGTCGTCTCCAAGCTTCTCTCGGCGAACGAGAATCCTAAGTACATTGGCGAGATCCGTGAGGAATACGTCAAGGTGCGCGAAGCTCACCTGCGCAACGAGGCCGCAAAGAAACGGATCACCCTTGCGGCGGCGCGTGCCAACAAGTTTGAAATCGACTGGGCCGGGTACAGCCCGCCGAAGCCGAGCTTTTTGGGCACAAAGGTTTTCGCGGACTATGACCTCGCGGAATTGGTGCCCTACATCGATTGGACACCCTTCTTCCAGACGTGGGAACTGAGGGGGCGCTATCCGGCAATCTTGAAGGACAACAAGGTCGGTGCGGAGGCGCAGAAGCTTTTCAACGATGCGCAAGAGATGCTCAAGCGTATCGTCTCCCAGCGTTGGCTCAGGGCCGCTGCCGTCGTCGGTTTTTGGCCGGCCAATGCCATTGGTGATGATATCGAGCTGTTTACCAGCGAAGAGCGCGACCAGCGGCTTGCAGTCCTGCACACGTTGCGACAGCAGATTGCCCGCGACCCATCGCGCAAGCGGGCACACACCGCACTGTCCGATTTCGTCGCGCCGAAGGAGACAGGTGTTGGCGACTATATCGGTGGGTTTGCTGTGACGGCTGGTTTGGGCGAAGAAGAGTCGCTGCAGAAGCACATATCCGTAACGGACGACTACGCGCGCATCATGTTTAAGGCACTTGCCGACCGTTTCGCGGAAGCGCTAGCTGAGCGCATGCACCAGCGCGTGCGCAAGGAGTTTTGGGGCTACGCCGCAGCGGAAACGTTTTCGTACGAAGACGTGATCGCCGAAAAGTATCGCGGCATCCGCCCAGCGCCCGGTTATCCAGCGCAGCCTGACCACACAGAAAAAGGTACGGTCTGGGAATTGATGGACGTGCAGAAGGCAACAGGCATCACTCTGACGGAAAGTTTTGCCATGTGGCCGGGGGCGTCGGTGTCGGGGCTCTACTTTGCGCACCCAGAGAGCCACTACTTCGGAGTCGGCAAAGTCGAGCGCGATCAGGTTGCCGACTATGCGAATCGCAAGGGCTGGACCATTCAGGAGGCGGAGCGATGGCTGGCACCGGTGTTGAACTACGATGCTGCAGCCGCGAAAACGGACGCCGCCGCGTGAAATCCACAGAAATGCAAGGCTCTACGCCCGCTCGCGTCGTCATTGGACTGTAATTCTCATCGCCATCTCGGGTACTTTCGCGTCTGAGTTCAACGCTTTCATCGCCTTGCGGCCGTACCCGTGTTAGCGTCCGGCCGTGCCGTTCCGACCGACGGACCGGTGCCGTCAAATCTTGGGGGAGTCACGACTGATGCTTGGGAAACTCGTTCTCTTTCTGTTGCAGATTGTCATTGGCTGGTTCTTAGCGCCAAAAATCATGAGCCTCATTGGTATCCAGTTGGGGATCTTTGAGCTGTTTGTTTTGGCAGTCGTTTGCGCGATTGTCGTCTTCTTGGTTGGTGTACTGGCAGCCCAGGTGCTCCGGGATGTCGGTCAACCGGGCGGTGCGACGCTTTCGTTCTCGCTTATCATCGCACTCATATTCGCTGCTGTGGCGCTCTGGGGCCCGCAGATTGTTCCCGCCATCAGCAAGGTGCCGGATGAGGCGCTTGTTTTGGCTGGCGCAATTATCGGCTACTGGGCCCGCAGAACGGGTTAGCTTGGCAGAGCTTGAAACGTCGAAGGCGCGGAGTTGTTCAACTCCGCGCCTTTTTCAATTTGCCACTTGTGCGTATCCCGAGGTTCGGGGAGAGCCGTCAGGACGATATCGAAGCTTGGCTGTTTCAGGTCTAGCGAGGCCTAGACCATGCCGAACACAATTGCAGCGATGAATCCGAAAGACAGAAGCGCAGCAAGTACGTTCAGTCGCATCGTTAATCCCATCGTTGCCTCCATTGCGGCCATCTTGACTGATGGCTCATTCAGCGCGGAAGGGGATCGCGCTGGAAGCAGACCCTAGGATTGGCCTGGAGCCGTTGCCAAGCGAAAAAGTTATTGCACTGCGGGAGCGTGGTGCTTTCTTAGGCGCGCGCGTCCAAACGGAAGGCAATTGGGCTCCTTTGCCACACTTGTGTTGTGGTGTTGCCATGCCCTCGGAGTCTCAATGCCTTGAGAGCACGCATTGGACGCAAGAAAGCATCACACGGAATATTGTCTAGTCAGAGCAAAGAGCGTGGTTGCGCCGAAGGGCCTCTGCTGCGATGCGAGACCGGGCTGTTGATTGGTGTCGATCAACACGCGGATTGGCGGATAGAAAACAATGGATCATTTCCGGGCATTGGTGGTTTCGCGATCCGACGCTGGGCGAGTCGCGACTTGGTCGGAATTGAGCGACAGCGACTTGATGGACGGGGACGTCACCGTCGACATCACGCACACGACGATCAACTACAAGGATGGCCTGGCACTCACTGGCCGGCTTCCAACGATGCGTCGTCTGCCTCTCATTCCAGGCATTGATTTCGCGGGTACTGTCAGTGCCTCTTCCCATCCCGATTTTCACGCTGGCGATGATGTCATCCTCAACGGTTGGGGTTGCGGTGAAACGCACCACGGCGGATATGCTCAGCGTGCGCGCGTCAAAGGCGACTGGCTGGTCAAACGGCCCGACGTTTTCTCCCGGGCGCAGACGATGGCGATCGGGACGGCTGGATACACTGCCATGCTTGCGGTGTTGGCGCTTGAGGCTCACGGCATCTTGCCGGAGCGCGGCCCCGTTCTGGTCACAGGTGCAGCAGGTGGCGTCGGCAGCATCGCCGTTTCGTTATTTTCATCTCTTGGGTATCGCGTGATTGCATCGACTGGCCGGTCTGAGGAAGCCAATTTTTTGAAATCTCTCGGTGCTGCAGACGTCATCGAGCGCGCTGAGTTGGAGGGACCCGCACGCCCGCTTGGCGAGGAGCGCTGGGCTGGCGCCATTGATGTCGCTGGATCCCACACGCTTGCCAATGCGCTCACCATGACGATGTACGGGGGCTGCGTGGTGGCAACCGGTCTCGCTCAAGGTATGGATTTGCCGGTTTCGGTTGCGCCGTTCATCCTGCGAGGTGTCACGCTTGCAGGCATCGACAGTGTGATGGCGCCCAGAGAAAAGCGAGTTGTGGCTTGGGAACGCCTGGCGCGCGACTTGGATGTTGCAAAGCTGGACCAGATCACTGTGGTGAGACCGATCGAAGATGTTGTCGATTTGGCACCGGAGATTCTCGCCGGGCGCGTGCGCGGGCGTATCGTGTTCGAAGTCAGCAAATAACTCTAAAGAGTTTTCGCGCCGAACGCCGGTCTCGTTGTCGAAATAGAAGGCCTGGCTCTAACGGCCTTTGAATGAGGGCTTGCGTTTTTCCAAAAAGGCCTTGCGCCCTTCTTCGTAGTCTTCGCTCTCAAAGCAAGCCAAGATCAATTCATCGAGTTTGGCCATGTTGGGCTGCTCAGGATGCTGGACAAGCTCATCAATCACCAATTTTGCAGCTCGAATTGTTAGGGGAGCGTTGGCTGCAATCTCGCCAGCGAGCGCGCGCACTGTTGTCTCAAGTTGAGGTGTCGGGACGACATTGTCCACAAGTCCCATCTGAGCTGCCTCTTCGACGGCGAAGCGTCGCCCTGTGAAGAGCAGCTGCTTAGCGCGCGAAGGGGGAACCGCCGCCAACAAGGGGCGAACCCAGCGCGCGTTATAGCCCAGTCCGAGCTTTGCTGCTGGGATGGCAAATTGCGAACTTTCATCAGCGACGCGAATGTCCGTTGAAAGCGCCAGACCTAGGCCACCTCCCAGGCAAAAACCGTGGATCATTGAGATCGTCGGCTTTGAGCAGCCGCTGAGCGTCGTGAATGCGACATGATTGAGCACATCATAATGCTTGGCGCTGTGTCCGGTTCGATGTGTTTCAAACTCGGTGATATCGGCACCTGCTGAAAAGGCGAGGTTGCCGGCGCCGCGCAGGACAAGGACTCGGATCTCATCGTCGCTCTCGGCTTGTGCTACGAGCTTGGGAAGTGCGTCCCACATGGCGCTTGTAAGCGCATTTCTGTGGGCGGCGTTGTCGATAACGATCCACGCGATCTTATCTTCGCGCTCGAGCCTCATGGTGGGTGTGCTAGGTTCTGTGGCAGGCATTAGGTGGTCTTTCCGTCAAGATCTGGCGCTATAGAGCGTGAACGGCCCCTAAAGGCAATCAAAGCGGTTTTCTGTTCCATCCGGTCTTTGCTACGTACGACCAGTCAGAGTCAGGATCAGGCAGGCGTTGACGCGGAAGCGGCATCTTTGTACGCCGGTCTCAACAGAGCGGCGGGATATTGCTTCCCGCTACAACTTGAACCGCGATGGTTCAGGAGAGACATCATGACAGTCAGGACAAGCCAAGCCACTGCAGGCAATATCCAGGCTTATGACCCCATTTGGTCCGAGATCCGCAAGGAAGCGCAAGCCGCTATGGCGGCAGAGCCGGCACTCGGCAGCTTCATCTATGCCACCGTACTCAGCCACGAGCGGCTGGAGGACGCCATCTGCCATCGACTGGCCCAGCGTCTACATCATGCCGATGTCGACGCGGTTCTCATTAACCAGTCGTTCCAGTCGGTTCTTTCGAAGCGCAGAGAATTGGGCACGATCATTCGCGCCGATCTTGCGGCCGTGTTCGACCGCGATCCCGCCTGCAATCGCTACCTTGATCCGCTCCTCTACTTCAAGGGCGTTCATGCCTTGGCGACGCACCGTTTCGCGCACGAGCTGTGGCGCGACGGACGAAAAGAGTTTGCGCTCTTTTTGCAGAGCCAAGCCTCACGCGCGTTCAGCGTTGATATCCATCCGGCGGCGCGCTTCGGCAAGGGCATCATGCTCGATCATGCCCACGGATTCGTCGTGGGTGAAACGGCCGTTGTCGGCGACAACTGCTCTTTCCTTCACGCCGTGACGCTCGGCGGAAGCGGCAAGGAGACCGGTGATCGCCATCCAAAGATCGGCAACAACGTGCTGGTCGGGGCCGGCGCCAAAATTCTCGGCAATATCACGGTTGGGGATGGTTCCCGCATAGCCGCCGGCAGTGTTGTACTCAGAGATGTCCCCGCACACGTGACGGTGGCTGGCGTCCCCGCCAAGATTGTGGGCTCGGCCGGCTGCGCAGAGCCCGCGCTTGAGATGGAGCAGACATGGGTCGATGACTACGGCGGCCTTTAGCATTTGGTACACACGCTGGATCGAGCGTTGGCGCCGGTCCGAAACACGAGGAGCTATTTGTAGTGAGCATTGAAGAGCTAAAGCGTCTGCAGACCTATCTGCAGAAAACGTTTGGGACGCCCAACTTGGAGGTTCGCGGCCGCCCAAAGAAAACAGATTCCGCTGAGGTCTACATCGGCGATGAATTCATCGCTGTCCTGTTCAAGGAAGTTGAGGATGGCGAGACTTCGTATCAGTTCCAGATGGCTATTCTCGACCTTGACCTCGAGCAGGTCTGATCGCGGCACTTGGGGCAAGAGGGCGTTATGGCGCTTTACGAACTTGATGGCAGCGGCGTTGCAACGCCGGGCGAAGGCCGCTACTGGGTCGCCCCCAACGCTATTGTCATCGGCAAGGTGATCATTGAGGAGGACGCGAGCGTCTGGTTCGGGAGCGTCGTCCGGGGCGACAACGAGCCGATCACGATTGGGGCGCGATCCAATGTCCAAGAGAGCTGCGTGCTCCACACGGATCCCGGCTTCCCCCTGACCATTGGACCAGACTGTACGATCGGACACATGGTCATGCTCCACGGCTGCACAATTGGCCGTGGCAGCCTCATCGGAATCGGATCGATCATCCTCAACGGCACCAAGATTGGCGAGGAGTGCCTGGTCGGCGCCAATACGCTCATTCCGGAGGGCAAGGAGATTCCACCGCGCTCCATGGTGCTCGGTTCGCCCGGCAAGATCGTGCGGGAGCTTACCGACGAAGATGTAAAGCGGATTGCTGGACCTGCTGGCCGTTACGTCAGCAACTGGAAGCGCTATGCTGCGGGTTTAAGACCGCAGAGCTGACGGCACCGCCGCTGCGAGCCAGCAGACCGAGTCAGCCTGGAGCCGGCGCTATTCGTCGTTTTTCACGCCGGACAGGGCCGTTGCCATGGGGGAGCGCTGCTCATCCAATGCCACCCAGATGCGCGGATTGATATACGACTGGCGCATCACATAGCGGTAGGGCGTCGTATACCACAGGCGAATTTCCTCATGCTTGTTGTCGAGGATGAAATCACCTTGTGATGTCCGCGCAGTGAGAACGGCGTGTCCTTCGCCCTTTTCGTCGCGAACGACGGTCAAGAGAAGAGAACCAACGGGCCAACCCTTATCGATCAGGCCGCGCCGCTTTTGTAGGGCGTAGTCCTCGCAATCCCCACGCGTGGTCGGAAGTGTCCAGTATTCCTTTATGCCGTAGATCTCGAGATCCGTGGCGGGGGCGATCGCTTGGTTGACGTTCCGGTTGACCTCGACAAGCTCACGCAGGCGCAACGGCGTGGCCTGCATTCGCTTTTCAGGCAAATGGTCGGTACCGCATTCAGACGGCGTCGTTTCGCAAAAGCGCACAAATCCGTAAGGTGGTTGCACGTGCCCGTAGGTGCGCATGAACGCAGTACCGCGGACTTCGGTATGGTCGAGTACGCGAAAGGCAGAAAGTTCCTGTGCGCCGACTCCCGTCGCCAGGAGGGCGCCACCCATTAGGACAATCGCTTGAATGCGAAAACTCTGCATTCCATTTCCCCATCGCACGCGATTTCACGGTACGGAAAAGGCCTCGATTTAGCCTGAACTCACATCATTCAATTCGATCGATACCGTTCAGACAGTCTTAGGAATCTCGACTTGTGTTCGAAGTGATCCAGGCATTCGAACTCAAGCTGTAACTTTGGTCGTCGGTCTGGGAGGAGGCCGCTCTTGACGCCACGGACGACGCGCACAGCTTGCGCCTCGCAAGAGGTCGTGACCTGATCGCTGCTGCCACAGTGCCGCGTTAGCGGCGTCGTGCCCGGCATTGAGCCAATCCCAAAGATGGGCCGCCTGCGCGACCGCTAACCCCTGGCCGGCGCCAAAACGCGCTCGCTTGAGGCTTGGTTCCCTTAGGAATGACTATGCGAATGCTCGGTTAACGAAGTGCTAACCTTCGGGCCGATTGAGATGGTGATGGCGTCGAAAGACCACGCTCAGAAGGGGTTGGCAGCGCGTAACCCAAGGTAAGGTTCAGGATCGCTTGTGGGTCGCGCTAGCCATCATCGCGATTTGTCCGACTCAGTCCGCCCTGCAACACGCGAAACGGGCGTGCGGGAGAGCGTGCGCCCCTCCCTGCTTGCGCGTCCTGCGAATGGACCAAACCGATAGTGGCGCCGCTATTGGGAACCCAGCCGGGCCAGAGCAGTTCGCTGTCTGTGAGGGCCTTGTAGTCGATCGACACCCGATAGAGCCAGTCGGCGGGCTCCAGGGCACAAAAAGATCCGAGCACTCGGTCGACCGCATCGCCTGTATGAATGAGCGGGAGCATTACGATCTCGAACGAAATCGTCGATTTGAGGTCTGGTCCT
Organism: uncultured Hyphomicrobium sp.; assembly: GCA_964620915.1. Lineage (GTDB taxonomy): Bacteria > Pseudomonadota > Alphaproteobacteria > Rhizobiales > Hyphomicrobiaceae > Hyphomicrobium_A. The sequence continues at coordinate 31,036 of CAZUKP010000002.1, forward strand.
GCTTCAAAGTGAATGATTTCGGCTGCACATTGCTCAGTCACGACTGTTAGATGACGAATGAGCGCGCGCCGATCCTCGTGTTGCCAGCCGTCGAGGAAATTGGCGCCGCGCAGTTCACGACCGAAGGCGTCGCAGATACGTGTGCCAGCAAGCCGATAATGAAAGGCCTCCGAGCCCCGGCGTTCCAGCAAGAATGTGTCAGGGAGAATGCCGGGAATGCGGGACGGGTGAATCTCGTATCGACGCGGCGCGGTCCGATTCGCACGCACGTCGTTCCAGTAGTCGAATAGGCTCTGAGTTGTCTTGTGCCTCATCGTGTCCTCAAAGGGCGGCTCATTCGCGCCCGAGCCCGTGCGATGTGTGATCATGGATGCCCAAACCGGAACAATTAGTCCCTGTTGGCTCCATGGGTCGGAGTTTCGCTGAACAGCAACCACGCTAGAGGACGACCCCGCAAGGCTTGATCAGAGAACATGGTTGTCGAAAAGATGCTGGACCGTTAACTCTGCCGCCGCACAACCAATTCCGGCCAAGGGCAGAATTGCTCGCAGGAGACATGCGTGAACCGACACGAACCGGCTTTTAATATTCCTCCAGTCGTCGTGATCATGAGTGCCGTTCTCGTCGCGGTTCATGTTGTGAGACTGCTGCTGCCAACGGCGTGGGATACATGGTTCACGCTCGCATTTGCTTTCATTCCCGCGCGATATTCGGGATATGCCTCTGCACTTCCGGGTGGGGACATTGCCTCGGTCACGTCGTTCGTCACGCACACATTGGTGCACGGCGACTTCTTTCACTTGATGCTTAACCTGGCATGGCTTGTGGCCTTCGGCGGCGTGATTGCAGCTCGGCTCGGCGCGGTAAGGTTTATTCTCTTTTATTTGTTTTGTGCCATCGTCGGTGCCGCTACGTTTCTCGCCTTCAATGTGAATCTCATGGCTCCAGTCATTGGAGCGTCAGGCGCCATATCCGGACTTATGGGTGGAACGATGCGTTTGCTTTTCCCAGCGCTCGATATGAGTGGTGGGCTGTCGAGGCTTCGTGAGGCACCCAATAGCGTTCCGTTGATGCCGCTCTTTGTTGCGCTGCGGGATAAAAGGGTTCTGGGTGTGACTGCTGCATTTCTCCTCGTCAATATGCTTGCATTGTTTGGATTTGGCAGTGTCGGCGCCGGCGGCATCGCCTGGGAGGCACATATTGGTGGCTATTTTGCCGGTCTGCTGACGATCGGAATGTTTGAGCGCCCGTCAGTTGCGCGGCCAAGCGAGCCGCGTCTCGTCAACTGACCTCTTGCGTCCAATAGCCATATGCAGCACGATAAATATCTGGATGCCCTTTTTGGGTTGCCGGGCCAAAAAAGCAAACGCGGTCGCGTCGCGGGCAGAGATTAACGATTTTCTCGCAGGTTCGATGCGATGACTGCGGGGCTATTGTTTTTTGCTTCGGCTGCGAAACCGCAGTGGGAGGAGTTGCTGTGAATATTGGTCAAATTCTGAAGGTGAAGGGACGCGCTGTCGTGACGGCGCGACCGGACATAACGCTTCTGGAAATAGCAAAGAAGCTGTCGGCCAAAAAAATCGGCGCGATCGTTGTCGTGGGAGACAACGGAGAAGTTGCCGGCATCGTCTCTGAGCGCGACGTCATCCGGATATTGGGCGAAAAGGGCGAGGCTATTCTGAAGGAGCCTGTCTCATCCATCATGACGCGACAGGTCGTCTCCTGCCAGGAAACGACAACCATTGAGGAGATGATGGAGTTGATGACGCAGGGGCGTTTTCGCCATGTGCCCGTCATCGATGGCCAATCGCTCATTGGAATCGTTTCCATTGGCGACGTCGTAAAGCATCACATCGCCGAAGTGGAAATGGAAGTTGTCGCGATGCGTGAGTACTTCGCGACTGGCTGAGGTTTGGAAGACCGGTTCTCTCTGAGCGACGGCATCACGGCCTATCCACACCACCGGCCTCGACGGTCTCATGCTGGCGACGGGCCTGAAGTTCGCGCGTGACGTCCTCAAGTTCACGTTGGACGGACTGTGTACCGCGCTCGATCAGCTCATCAGCCTTGTGAAAGTCAAATAGACCAATTCCCGCCAATCGCGGGCTCAGCATGACATCGGGAGGATCACCGGCGAGCCGAGAGCGCGCGATGCGGTCTTGGACGATGTTGAAGGCTTCCATCATTACTGTCGAGATGCCAGGTGCCGAATCGCCCTTTCCAAAGATCTGCCGCTGCAGGAGCCGCCGCACCGCCACTCCGTTTTTCCCACCGACACTTTCAGGTTCCGGCTCAGCCGTCGGCTCGGCGAATTCCTCATTTGGTTCGAGGTGCGGAACAATTGTACCCCGCCCGCAAGAATCGAAGTTTAGATTGACGGCGATCACATATCGCGCGCCGAGCGCCCGGCATACCGAAACCGGGATGGGATTGACGAGGGCTCCATCAAAAAGCCAGCGTCCGTTGATCTTGACCGGCTTGAAGACACCGGGAAGCGCGTAAGAGGCGCGCACGGCGTCAACGACACGACCGCGGGACAACCAAATCTCATGACCGGTGCCGATCTCCGTCGCGACCGCCGCGAAACGGGGATTGAGATCCTCAACGTGCAGATCGCCCAAGGTATCGCTCAGGCGATCGACCAAGCGTTGACCGTTGATCAAGCCAGTACCGGTGAGATTGAGATCGAGATAGCCGAAGATGCGCTTGCGTGTCAGTTCGCGCGCAAAGTCTTCCAACTGATCAAGATGGCCTGCCGCATGGCACGCCCCGACCACCGCTCCGATAGAGGTCCCTGCGATAATATCTGGCTTGATGCCGGCGGCTGTGAGCGCTTTGAGGACGCCGATATGGGCCCATCCGCGCGCTGCGCCACCGCCCAATGCCAATCCGATCTTGCCCTTATTCATCCCGTCACCGGTTGGTGCTGTGCTGTCATCACGTGCCTTGTTTGGCGTATGGCCAGCTCATCGATAAGCAGCGAGCGATTGAGGCAGCAATGAACTCCTTATCCTAGATATAGGTATTGGGGATTAATCTAGCACTATCGGAGTGAGTCGGGGATCAACTCGGGTGACATAAAACGGATGAAATGCTCGCAATCGTTTCATTGCTTGCTCTCGTCCTCGCCACAAAAACGCAACTGGAGATTCTGCAATGCAGCATCTCCGAGCGGTACGGCACGGTAAAAACAACTTGATCGTCCCGTGTGACAGGCAAGGCCCTTGCCATCAACATTGGCGCGCAGCCAGACGACATCCTGATCGCAATCGGTTCGCATCTCGGTCACGCTGAGTGTGTTGCCGCTGTCGGACCCTTTCTTCCAAAGGGCCGCCCGTGAGCGGCTCCAAAAATGCGCCATGCCCGTCTTTATCGTGAGCGCGAGTGCTTGCCGGTTCATCCAGGCGAACATGAGGACGTCTCCCGTACCGGCATCAGTTACGATCGCAGGGATGAGCCCGTCGGCATCAAACTTTGGTTGAAATGAGTGGCCGGCCTCGATCGCATCCTTCGTTGTGCGTTCGCCAAATTCGGCGTCCTTGCAGGCTGCCATTGTCAGGCTCCTTCGGTCTTAGCACTGTGGTTGCCGTAGGCCGCGCCTACGTGGCTGGCGGATTTTGGACGGCAGCAAGAAACCGGTCGCGCCAAGCGTTGTCTGTTTGGAATATCCCAGTGAAGTGCGTCGTGATGGTTGCTACATCGGGCTGGTGCACGCCACGCAAGGCCATGCACTGATGCCTTGCGCTGATCATGACCGCCACTCCTTTGGGCGCAAGCGCCTGCTGGATCGTTTCGCCGATCTGCGCGGTCAAAGATTCCTGCACCTGGAGGCGACGCGCGAAGATCGTCACCACGCGGGCCAGTTTCGAAAGACCGACGACGCGGCGGTCGGGAAGATAGGCGACATGGGCGACACCGACGAAGGGTGCGACATGATGCTCGCAGTGGCTCATCAACCGGATGTCGCGCAAGAGGACCATATCCCCGTAACCGGAGATATCCTCGAATGTGCGCGCCAGCTCGGCTGCCGCGTCCTCGCGATATCCGCAAAAGTATTCCTCGAACGCCTCCGTCACTCGCCGCGGCGTGTCGAGGAGACCTGCGCGCTCCGGATTGTCGCCGGCCCAGGCAAGCAGAGTCCGTACGGCCTCCTCGGCCTCCTGTTTTGATGGGCGCTTGCTGGCCGTGCTTGCAGGTCGATCTTCTCTCGTCATTTGCGCACTTTCGCTTGATGGTGTGAGGGTGCGACAAGCAGGTCCCGGAGCCTTTTGCCCCGTCTTGTCGCCGTCTATCTCGTCTATCCTATATATTAGGGGCACGTGCACGCGGGCAGGGCAAGACATGGGCTTGCCCCGCTACGCCCCCCGATAGGCGGTGACATGGTCGAACTGAACGAGATCTACAACACGAAACTGCTTGAGCTGGCCTCCGATATTCCGCATTCCCAGCGGCTCAAGGCGCCGGACGCGACTGTCTCGGCGCACTCCAAGCTGTGCGGGTCGACCGTGACCGTGGACCTAAATATGTCCGGCGACCGGGTGACGGACTACGGTCAGAGCATCAAGGCGTGTCTCTTAGGCCAGTCGGCGGCTTCGATCGTTGGCAAGCACATTGTCGGCGCCAACGCACAAGAGCTGCGCGAGGTGCGCGAGGCCATGCGGCGTATGCTCAAGGAAGAGGGGCCGCCGCCAACCGGGCGCTTCTGTGAACTCGCGTTACTGGAGCCAGTGCGACACTACAAGGCGCGTCACGGCTCGGTCATGCTCGTGTTCGATGCGGTCGTCCAGGCCATCGACGAGATTGAAGAGAAGCGCAGGGCATAGGCGCGCACAACACATCCATGATGACCGATCAGAATCTTAGACGGATGAGAGGAAATCCGTAAACATCGAGCGAGCCGTCACCAATGACCGTTATTAGCCAATTCCTCAAAGCGCCGATTTACCTCTACCGCTGGACGTTGAAGCCCTATGTGGGCTGGAACTGCCGCCACATGCCGACCTGCTCAGAGTATGCCCTTGAGGCCATCGACACGAACGGGGCCTGGCGCGGTTTTTGGCTGACCGTCTCGCGCCTGTCGCGCTGCCATCCGTGGGGCTCGCGCGGTCACGACCCTGTGCCGGATATTCGCGCTGAGCACCATCCTTTTGCCCCCTGGCGCTATGGCCGCTGGCGGCTGCGGCAACCTGAGGGATGACAGCGTCGTTCGTGATGCTTATATATGGCCCATCTTACCTGCTTGGTATGCAGCGATTGAGAGGAGAAGGTCATGGCCGACGCGGCCCAAATCACCCTGACATTTCCAGATGGTGCCAAGCGCCAAATTGCCAGCGGCACCACGGGGCTGGAAGTAGCAAAGGGAATTTCCCCCTCGCTTGCCAAGCGCACGGTTGCCATGAGCCTCGGCGGCGAACTGGCCGATCTCGCCGAGCCGATCACGGCCGACGCCGAAATCAAATTCGTGTCCCGTACCGACGCCGAAGCTCTTGAGCTGATCCGGCACGATGCCGCGCATGTGATGGCGGAGGCCGTGCAGTCGCTATGGCCCGGGGTGGAGGTCACGATCGGCCCCGTCATTGAAAACGGCTTCTACTATGACTTCTCCAAGCAGGAGCCGTTTCATCCAGACGATCTCGCCAAGATCGAAAAGAAGATGCACGAGATCGTCCAGCGAAACGCCCCCTTCACGAAAGAGGTCTGGAGCCGCAAGGAGGCCAAGGACTACTTCGCGAAGAAGAACGAGCGCTACAAGGTCGAGCTCGTCGACGCCATCCCCGAGAGCGAGGACGTCAAGATCTACAAGCAGGGCGATTGGCTCGACCTGTGCCGCGGTCCCCACATGACGTCGACGGGCCAAGTCGGCAAGGCGTTCAAATTGCAGAAGATCGCTGGCGCCTATTGGCGCGGCGACGCCAAGAACGCAATGCTCCAGCGCATCTACGGTACGGCGTGGGCCAGCGAGCAGGACCTCCAAGCTTATCTGAAGATGCTTGAGGAGGCCGAGAAGCGCGATCACCGCCGCCTGGGCCGCGAGATGGATCTTTTTCATTTCCAAGAAGAAGCCCCCGGCTCCGTCTTTTGGCATCCGAAAGGCTGGACGCTCTTTCAAACGCTCATTGCATACATGCGCCGGCGACTGGACGCTGCCGGTTACACCGAAGTCAATTCGCCCGACATGATGGAGAAGCATTTCTGGGAGCTCTCCGGCCATTGGGAAAACTACCGCGAGATGATGTTTGTTACGGAGCTTCCCGACGAGCGGATCTTCTGCTGCAAGCCGATGAACTGTCCGGGCCACGTGCAGATCTTCAAGCATGGTCTCAAGAGTTACCGGGACCTGCCCATCAAGATGGGTGAGTTCGGCAAGGTGCATAGGTATGAGCCGTCGGGCGCCATGCACGGGCTTTTGCGCGTGCGCCACTTCACGCAGGACGACGCCCACATCTTCATCACGGAAGACCAGCTCGAGGAGCAGTGCCTGGAGGTGAACGACCTCCTGTTGTCGATCTACGAGGACTTCGGCTTCAAGGACATCGTCGTCAAGCTTTCCACGCGGCCCGAAAAGCGGGTTGGCTCGGATGAGCAGTGGGATCACGCCGAAGCCGTGATGGGAAAAGTGCTCAAAGAGATCGAGAAGCGGGGCAAGGGGCGCATCAAGACGTCGATCAATCCCGGCGAAGGCGCGTTTTACGGCCCCAAATTCGAGTACGTATTGAAGGATGCGATCGGGCGTGACTGGCAGTGCGGCACGACGCAGGTCGATTTGAACCTGCCGGAGCGGCTTGGGGCTTTCTACATCGACGAGCACTCGGACAAGAAGACGCCAGTGATGATCCATCGCGCGATCTTCGGCTCATTGGAGCGGTTCACGGGCGTACTGATTGAAAACTTCGCGGGCCATCTGCCCTTGTGGCTGGCGCCGCAACAGGTCGTGATTGCAACGATCGTGTCCGACGCGGATGACTATGCGCGCCAAGTCTTGGAGAAGGCGAAGGCGGCGGGGCTGCGTGCCGAGGTCGATCTCAGGAACGAGAAGATCAACTACAAGGTGCGCGAGCACTCGCTCGCCAAGGTGCCGGTCATGCTTGTTGTCGGCAAGCGCGAGGCGGAAGATGGCAAGGTGTCGATCCGCCGACTGGGCTCGCAAGATCAGACGGTGATGGAGCTTGATGAGGCAATCGCGATGCTCGCCGACGAGGGCACGCCACCCGATTTAGGGCGTGCACGCGGTGCAGCGGTGGCGGAGGCCGCGGAGTAGCGCCCGCCTGGGATCGGTGTTCACATGCGCGTCGAACCGTACAGCTATCGTTCCGACGCAGACGTGCCGGACTTTAATGATAGCGAGCCGCTGATCATCTTCGACGGCAATTGCGTCCTGTGCTCTTCGGGTATCGAGTGGATGCTGATGCGCGATCCAAATGGCACGAGCCGCTTTGCAACAGTGCAATCTCGTGTTCCGCAGGCGCTGTATCAGCACTACGGTCTCGACCCGGTGGCATTCGATAGTTTTATGGTCCTGACCGACGGCGTGCCGCATCTGCGCTGGTCGGGTGCCCTGGCGGCTGGACGCACCATGCCGGCTCCGTGGCGCTGGCTGGGATACGCGGCCCGTATCGTTCCCGATTTTCTCGGTGACCGGATCTACGACTGGGTGCAGCGCAACCGCTTCCACTGGTTCGGAACGCGCGACACCTGCTTCCTTCCAGACGCGAAACAAAAGCAACGGTTCCTGGAGAACGCGGCCGTTTTGGTGGCGACGACCGTGTGATGATCCGTGCGGCGCGGCGCTTGACTGGCCGATGCATCTCGGTCGGGATTATTGTCATCGCGCTCTTGCGGCAGCGACAATAGGTGCCGCCAACGAGGAAGGCGGTAAAGAGGGCCGTGTGGACGCCCTCGGCGTGGGTCGTCGTATCCCAATTGGTTTATTAGCGTGTCAAACATGGGCCCTCCGGCCGATGTTTCGCATTTGTGGGAATTATCTGGGCTCGGCGGGGGTAGGCGTGGGGGCGAGCACGAGCGTCAGCCCCATGACGGCGCCCAGGAGCGTGCCGATGAAGGCGCCGTAATAGAGTCCGCCGACCAAAAGATCGTGGCGGTTGGCGTGCACGAGGTAGCGCTGGAGCAGCGCCATGATTTCCGCCTCGAAGGCGGCGAGCACCACGGTGGCGATCGCTCCGACCATCAAGGTGGCGACCATGGCGATCAACAGCCCGCGCCAGGCGACGCGGTCGAAGCGGTTTTTGCCGAAATAAAGAATGGCGAAGATCAGGAGTCCTGTCGCCGGAAGCGCGCCGGCAAGCATCTGTGCCGGGTGCATCACAGGCCAGCGAATGAGCCCGAAATACAGGGTGCCCAGCGGACCGGTGATCAGTCCGGCCGCAAGCCCGCCGAGAATCGCGCCGGTTAATCGATTGAAGATCAGCAACGTCGTCGGGTTCGATAAGTGGGCGAACAGCTCCGCAATACCGAGACCCAGAAGGCCGACGACGGCGCCGATGAGGGCACTTGCCACCAGGATCGGCGAGAACAGCTCCCAGAAGGTTGGGACGGGAAGGCCGTGCGTGGTCATCCAGGGCACGTAGGCCTGCATGGAGATGTAATAGACGACCGTGATGATGAGTGCTGCGATGACACCGCCGAAAAGACCGCCCGTCAGACCTTGCTCGGCGGGAAAGCGGAACGGCTCAGGCGCCCCGGGCCCCGCGGCCGTCTCCGGGACGACACCCGCCGGAGCACGCTGGCGCGTCACCTCGAAGACCGACATGAAGATGCCGACGACACCGACGATGGTGCCGAGCTGCTCCTGGCCGAACAGTAGCGTTCCTGCCGAGAGCAGCAGGAAGACGGCGAAGGCTGAGCTGGCGAGTGCGGTCCCCACGGTCATGGTTGCCAAGCCTCGATCAGCGCGGCGCGTGCGTCAAGGTTGGATGACGACGCGGCATAAGGCAAGAGAGCCGGTCTCCGGCGAAGGCTTGCACGCACGGGCTCGCTACCCCGCCTTTTTGAGTGTGTCGCGCAGTGCGGCCGCATTGGCATCTTGTGACGCCTCGACCATCTGATCGAACTTGAAGTGCAGGTCGCGCTGCGGGAACGGAATCTGAATGCCGTTCTCACGAAGCGCCTTTTCTATGGCCACATGCAATTCGTGCTGCACCGGCAAACGATGAGCAGGTTGGCCAACGAAGGCTCGGATCTCGAAGTTCAGGGCGCTGTCACCAAAACCTAAGAAGAATACGGTGGGTGGCGGTGTCTCTAGAACAAGTGGATTGGCCTTCACGGTTTCAAGCATCAGATTTTGGGTCATCGTGGTATCGGAGCCATAGGCGACGCCAACGGGAAGGAGGAGGCGTGTTACGGTGTCCGTTAGCGTCCAGTTCATGACTTGGTCCGTTATGAGGGCCTTGTTCGGAACCAGAATTTCGCGGTTGTCCCAATCGGTGATGCTCGTTGCACGAATTTGAATGCGCGAAACCGTGCCGCTTAGGTTGCCGACCGTTACCGTATCGCCAACGCGAATGGGCCGCTCAAACAAGATGATCAAGCCCGAGACGAAGTTGGCAACAATTTCTTGCAAGCCGAAGCCGACCCCAACGCCGAGAGCCGCAACGATCCACTGCATTTGCGACCAATCGGCGCCAACGCGGTTGAATGCGATGAGCAAACCAACCGCGATGATCAAGTAGCGGCTGATTGCGGTGATGGCATAACGGGTCCCTGGTGCAAAGGAGAGCCGCTGCAGAAGCATGATCTCCATCAGGCCTGGCAGATTGTGTGCGGCCATAAACGTCATTACAGCCACGGCCAATGCAAGCAGCAAATTTGAGAGCGTTACGGGAACAATTCTCGTGCCGGCGTCGCTGGCAATCGTCTGGGACCACAACGTTACGTCATCGAGCACTCCCAGCGCAGGAAGCAATTGCCGCCAGATGAACCACAACCCAAACACCAATCCGACCATGGCGAACATGCGCAACAGCGTCCGCGTTTGCTGGCTGATTGACGCAACGTCGATTTCGTCGTCGTCGGCGGTTTGTGGGACTGCTTCGCCGGATGCCACGGCAGCATTTCGAGCGTCGTACTCTGCGCGTGCCTTTGCCGAGCGCTCGCGGCGCCGACGCATCTCTAACCGACGCCGAGCAACAAACAACTGGCGCATGGCGACGCCGTAGATGAGGAGGACGAGAACCGCTACCGCCGCCGACACAACGAGGCGCCCCAGCAACTCAGAAGCACTGTCGTAGTATCCTGATATTGCAAGCCCGGCGAGCAGCAGCGGCACGCCCCACAATATCGGGTACCAAAGCCCGCGAGTTAGCCAAAGTGCGCCTTCTCGTGACAGGTGCTCCGCGAAGATACCCTTTCGGGGGCTCAGGGCACGCATGGCAAACAAGGCGAGGGCGACTGAGCCGACGACAAAAATCAATCGTCCCAAGCCATCGCGATTGACCTGAGAATTGCTGAATTCGATCATGCCCAGGAGAAATGCAACGGGCGTCGCGATGAGCAGCAGCCACGTTAGATCGCGGCGCAGGAGTTGGCACGCGCGCGCACTCCATTTGAAGTGGTTCTGGAATACGCCTCCGTTCATGCAAAGTAGCTGTAGGAAACGTAGTAGCAGGACAACGAACGCTGCCGAAAGCAGACCGTTACCGACGGCGGCGGAAAATTCGGACGCCGTGGGCGGGGTAGCCAATAGCCAGCCCAAATAACCAAGCAGAACTGGCCAGTGCAGCGAAATCAGCGCCGTTATGACGATGGCTTGTGGTGTTAGCAAATACCGGTCGGTAGTCGGCGACCCGATTTCCTCTGCAATCTTGATCAATCGATTGCGCAGACGCCGCCGAGAGCCCCACAAAGCGAGGAATGCCGCCAATGCTGCGAGCGATAGCAGAGGTTTTGCCGTACTGCGCAGGTTGAGTGCGCGCCCAGTCAACTTCCAACTTTCAGGCTGTGAAAACCAAATCAAGCTTGCCTTCGCCTGTTCGAGCCAGGCTCGCCCGAACGGTGCAGAACTCGGAAGCCAGAGAAGTCGCTCATTGAGAAGAGCCTTGAGTTGTGAGGTCTGGCTGAGGAGTTCGCGCTCCACGCCGTTGATCTTCGCCAATTGATCAATACGCCGCGTATAGGCTTCGCTCAGCCGCTCAAGCGCTTCACGGCGGGCAACAATCAATGGCTGGATATTTTCAGAGAGATCGGGCTGGGCTTCCTTTCCGGCTGCCTCAAGAATACGTTCGGCCGCACGAGCCGGTTTGGCCAACGTGCGACGCGTTTTCTCCACGTTCAGGCGTTGCAGCCGGATATCGACAATTGCCTTGTCACGATCCTGTATCCTGTCTGCCAAAGCTGAATCAGCAGGAAGTTGGGCACGCATTTGACGCAGGAATTCACCCAACTGTTCACCGACCCGACCAATCTCGAGAATTTCTTTAGCAGCACCCGCGTTTTCACGTATGCGGGCGATCTCGGAGTCCATTCCAGATTTCAGGGCCTGGTCTTGTTCGGTGGCTTTGGCGAGGTCCGCCTGCGTTTGGATTATTTGGGCTGTGCCTTCTGCATATTCCTCCAACAGTGGATCTTTTCCGGAAAGCTGGCGGGTTACCTGATCGGCTTGCGCTTGTTTTTGTTGCGTATCTGATTGCCGGAGATCGTTGATGCGAGCTTCTAGTTCGGGAACTTGTTGCTCAAGGCGAGCAAGCTTCGCCGCAGCATAATCGCGCTTGGCCGCGATGAGGGCCTGGCGAGCGGGGAGACTTATGAGTTCCTGCTCCAGGAGGTTCACTCTGCCCGCAAGCGCCGTTCGTTTGGCCGCAGATTCCGTGCGGCGCGCCTCGGCAACTAACGCATCCTCATCGACATTGCTGGTCGCCCCTGGGGAAGACAACTGGTCGAGCTTCTGCTTCTGCAGCGATTGCTCTGCGCGCGCCGCTGTCGGCATTGCGGCCATTGACTGGAGCGTCGCGTCAAATTGACCAATTTCGGCTTCCAGCGTCGCGACCTCAGCCTGGGTGGCGTCGAGCATTTGCTCGATGTCGTTCAACGGCGATCGCGCCGTCGCCAATCTGGTGATCGATGCTGTCGTCACTGACGGAGCAAACATTGCGCTCAGGCTTCGCCTGATCTGAGCCGTCTGCTTGGGTGCAGACTGAATTGTCTCCTGAAACTCGGCGGCTATTGCCTTGCTGGCTTCGGCTGCTTCTATCTGGCTGATGGCATCGCGATAGAGCGCAAGAGCCTGATCCCGATCCGCCGGATTGATGTCGTTGCGCGCGGTGAGTTCGTCAATCTTAGATTTAACCCACGCGGTCGTTAGCGTAGGTGTCGCAGTTGAAGCCTGGGGGGGCGCGATTGGATCGGGTGTCGGGGACTGGGCCTGCACCGTCGCAAAGCAAAAAAGCGCGGCCACGGCGATGAAACACCGGCCGAAGGCGCGAAGATTGATTCGTTGTGTCCACATGGCCCTGGCTATCTGCCAGCGCGGTCCTCAGCAAGGCTGAAGGGGGCACATAAACAGTTATATTTGGCTGGTGACGGCAGGTATTTCTTTTGTGCGGCTAGAATTCACCACCGAGTGCCGATCCCACTAAATCATTGGTGGTGGTGGGTTGGCGCTGCCTGCGGCGCGAGACTCGGGTCGGCGATGAGGAAACGGGCTCCACAGGTGCCAAGTGGTTCTTGCCGACGTTGATCTCGTCCCAATCGCCGGCGAGTGCTTGTCGAATGCGCTTTTCGTGACCGTAGACGTCGCGAAAGAAGCGGACTTTCCCATTTTTCTTCACCCAGGCCGTGAAGTAGACGAGGTGGACCGGGATCTTCCTGTCGATCACTATCTCGTTGCTGTCTGGGCCGGTTTGGGAAACCTCCGCAACACGCGCCTTGTCCCAATTTTTGTCCTCGGCAAGCACGAGTTCGGCCATGCGCATGGGATCTCTCAGGCGCAGACAACCATGGCTCAGCGTCCGCTGGGAGCGCCCGAACATCCACTTGTCGATGGTGTCATGCATGAAGATCGTGTGCTGGCTCGGGAACGTAAACTTGACGACGCCCATGACGTTTTTGCGCCCAGAGGGTTGAATGACTTCGTAGTCGCGAATATCAGCCACATTCCAATCGATGGTCCGATAGTCGAGCGGCCGACCATCCTTGGTTTCGAGCTGCAGGCCGTGTTGGCGGAACATGCCCCCGCCGCGGCGAAGACTGGGCCATAGCTCTTTGACCTTGATCGACTCGGGCACGCGCCACGTCGGCTTGAAGACGATCGTCTTGAGGTTGCGCGTGAAGATCGTCGTCTGTTTGCCCGTTTCACCGACGACGATCCGCTCGGAGTGGATGGGGTCTCCGTCTTTGACGAGATAGACCATAAACTCGGGAACATTCGCCAGAATGTGCAGGTCACCGATGTCTTCAGGCATCCAGCGCCAGGCTTCCATGTTGGCGCGCAGCTTGTCCCGCGTAGCGGTGCTGCGCGTCGCAAGATAGGCCTGACGGAGCTTTTCGAATTGCGGATGCTGCGGGTGCAGGCCGCGCAGATAGGCATCGGGTGCGGAGGCATCCGAAACGCCCTTAAGAACGATCAAAGGGCGGAGGAGTTGCGGTTTGCGATCAAGGTTGGAATTGAGCTGCGTCGTTGGATCCATGATGCGCCCGCCGCGGGCGTGACGGGCATAGAGCAGAATTGCGCGCGCCAACGTCAGCTCCGCGTCTGCGATCGCCTCGGGTGAAAGCTCTGATCCGGGGTCGTCGCCGACCGGCAGCTTGGGAAGCGCAAAGTCCTTTGACTCAAGCCCCCAGTCATTCGCCTTCTCAATCTCAGTGATGATCGCTCTCGCGATCGAACTTAGCCCCTCGCTGGTAACCCAAAGGGGTGCGCGATTGCGGTCCGCATAGAACGCGACCAGGGCGTCATTTTCCTTGATGTCTTGAGGCGTGCTGTCAGCGGGCAGCGAGGCGAGGCCAGCGCTTAGTGCGACCGCAACCGGGCTCGCCGGCGCCAGGGCAGGATCGCTGACCGCCTGAGTGTTGGCCTGAGTGTCGGCACCAGTGACGGCTTCCAAGCCCGGAATGAAGGGCGTATTGGCAAAGGCCGCGCCTGCCAATAGTGCGCTCCCCAAAAGCCCAAGTGCGGCGCGTGCCACGCGAATCATGTGCCCCCTCCAATGAATGAGCAAGGCTACCTGAGCCCTTAGATCATGGCCAGTCCATGGCCTGGATCCAGCCAGCCATTGGGACACTCGCCGGGAAGATGTTGCGCAGATACAAGCTTTTTGGACTCAGAGCCCAGCCTGCAAGGGCCTCCAAGAAAAACTTGTCATAAATCGCCTCACACAGTTTTAAGCTGCATGGTCTAGGACTGGCGCTCACTTTCCACATTTGGGTCGGAGTGCGTGCAATGGAAACGTGTCGAGTAGTGGTGGCGCGAGGGCTCTCCGTCTGGGGCCGACGTTCGTTGGCAATGATCGCGGCGACCGTTTCTACCGGTCTGTTTTTCGCAACCGGGATTGCCACGGTTCAGGCCGAACCCATCACGGCCCAGGACTTCCAAGAGGTCGTCGACAGTTATCTTGCAGAGCGCAAGGATGCAGAGATGATTACGGGCGTCGCGGCCTACATCAGCCTCGGCGATCCTGGCCCTGCCATGGAAGTATTCGCCGGTGAGACATCCAAAGAGGATGGAAAGCCCATCACGGGCGATACGCTCTTCCAGATCGGCTCAAACACGAAGGGGTTTACCGGCGCACTCATCCTTGCCCTCGAGGCGGAAGGCAAGGTCAATATCAATGACACCGTTGGGGACTGGCTGCCGCAATATCCGGCCTGGAAGGACGTGACGATCAAGCGGCTGCTCAACATGACGAGCGGTCTGCCGACGTACACAGAAAGCATTCCGTTTAGCCAGCTGTGGGTCACACAGCCGAACCGGCACTACATGCCCAACGACCTCATCGATTTCGCCTACCCGAGCGCGACGGTGAACCTGCCGCCCAACGAAGGCTATTTCTATTCCAACACCAACTACATCCTCGCCGGCATGATCGCGGAGAAGGCAGGCGGCAAGACCTACAAAGAGCTGCTCGAGGAAAAACTCTTCAAGCCGGCAAAGTTGCGCGACACCTACTATGAGCCGATTGCCTATCCGCCCGAGGTGCTGGCGCGCACGGCCAGCGGCTATTTCAACAACCCTGACTGCGGGATTTACGAACCAGACTGCAAAGAGGCCGTGCTGGCTCCCATGATTGGCCGCGATATGCGCACGGCAGATTTGAGTTGGGGCGGTGCGGCCGGCGGTATCATTTCGACACCGCGCGAACTGGCGCGCTGGATCCGTGCTGTGTTCTCGGGAGAAATATTGCCGCCTGAGCAGCTCAAGGAGCTGCTGACATTTATTTCCACCAAGACGGGCAAGCCAATCGACAAGGTGACAAAGGATGACCCGCGAGGCTTCGGCCTTGGCTTGGTTCGCCTTACGAAGGAACCGGTTGGCGCGGCTTGGTTCTATGAGGGCGAGACGCTGGGCTACCGCACTGCCTTCCTCTTTTCGCCTGAGGATGATGTTCTCGTCGCCGCTTCGACCAACAGTCAGCCCTCCGGAGAGGAAGACAAGCTCGTGCCTATGATGGCGAAGCTTTACCTTCTTGCGAAGCAAGCTCGTGGTGAGTTGGGCTCAGGAAAGAACTGAGCTGCCCAGTTCTGCAACCGCGGCAACTGGTCGATGCCCGTCGTGGTCGCCGCCCATCTGATCTGATAAGCAGATGAGCGCTTTTTCCGGGGTCGGGAAGTGAACATCCTTCTTTTCGCATTTGGTACGCGCGGCGACGTGCAGCCGTACGTCGCCCTCGGCGCCGCATTGCGCGCATGCGGGCATGACGTGACGGTGTGCACGGGCCAAGGCTTCGATGACATGATCGCGGCGGAAGGGCTCGTATCCGCGCCCGCGTCGATCGATTTCCGCGAGATCATCAATGCGCCAGAAGCGCAAGCGGCGCTGCGGACGGTTTCAGGAAAATTCAAGGCGATGCGCGCCTTTAAGGGGCTAGTCCGCCAGCAGTTCGAGGATATGTGGGAGATCTCGAAAAGCGTTGGCCCTGACTTGGTTGTTTATCACCCAAAGGCTTCAGTCGCGCAGCACATCGGCGAAGCGCTGCAAATTCCCGCCATTCCCACAACACTCCAGCCGATGTTCGTTCCAACTGGGGCTTTTCCGAATCCGGTGCTGCCAATTCGCGATCTTGGTCGTTTTGGAAATCGGATGAGCCATTCCTTCTTAGAATGGATAACCGCGAAAGGTCAGTCGTGGTTGCTTGGCGATTGGCGGCAGGACCGGCTCGGCCTTCCCGCCAAATCGCAACGCTCTTTCTTTGAGGGGTACGACCCAAATGGACGGGAAGTACCGCGGCTACATGGCTACAGCACAGTGCTTGTTGCGAAACCGGACGACTGGAGCGAACGCGAGCACATCACAGGCTATTGGTTCCTTGAGCCGAAGGATTGGCAGCCTCCCGCACCTCTGGCTCGCTTCTTGGAAACCGGTCCGCCCCCGGTCTACGTCGGCTTCGGGAGTATGCCGGCGGAGGATGCGATCCTTCAAACGAAGACCGTCATCGATGCACTTGCAATTGCGGGTTTGCGCGGCGTCTTGGCGACGGGATGGGGCGGGCTCTCGGATATCGCGAGGTCGGATTCTGTCTGCGTGGTGGATGCGGCACCGCATGACTGGTTGTTTCCCCGCTGCGCAGGCGTTGTTCATCACGGGGGTGCTGGCTCGACGCACGAAGGTTTGCGCTGGGGGCGACCGACTCTTGTATGCCCTCTAGCGGTTGATCAGCCATATTGGGGTCGCCGCGTAATGGAACTAGGTACGGGACCAAAGCCTGTTCCATTGAAGCGATTGACGACCCCAGCGCTTGCAGCCGCACTCAAAGTGCTATGCGATCCCAAGATTGTGGCGCGCGCTGGCGAAATTGGCGCAACGATGCGTGCCGAACCTGGGGCACCAGGAGCTGCCCAAGTGATCAACTCCGCATTTGCTCGATGATCAATCCGCAATGGAGTACAGACGGCAGTTTTCAGATGGCTGTCACGCAATCTCCTGCCACAAACGTCGCATAGTGTTCTCTATGCGCAATGACGTGGTCGCAGCGGCGGGGATCTTTTCAGATCCGCGACCTGGCATCTGCGCTCGTTTGTGCACAAGTGAGTTTAAGAGGAGGTCACACCATGAAGCGCATATTCGCTGCAGTTTCTCTTGCGGGAATGGTTGCTGCCGTCTGCGCGCCCAGCGCCATGGCCGCACAAAACAAATTTTGGGCCTGCAAGTTTGGTGAGTTTTACAATGTGCGGACCGCGCACTGCGTAAGCTGCAAAACATACGTCACGGATCAGGCCGCACTTGCAAAGTGCCGCTCGTGCAAAGGCGGGATGACCTGGGATATTGCCGCTGGCAGGTGCACGCACATTGGTGGCGCGGTCATTCGCAAGTAAACCTAGTCTGGGCTAGCCGCGTCCGCGGTAGGGCGCTACGCCCTGATCAGGAAGCCATACGCCGTCGGGCAATTCGCCCGTCTGCCAGAAGACGTCGATCGGCATACCGCCGCGCGGGTACCAGTACCCGCCGATGCGCAAGTAATAGGGTTCAAGCAGCGCAACAACGCGTTTGCCGATCGCGACCGTCGTATCCTCATGAAAAGCACCGAGGTTTCGGAACGCTGACATGTAGAGCTTCAGCGATTTGCTTTCCACCAGCCAATCCTTCGGCACGTAATCGATCACGAGATGTGCAAAATCCGGTTGTCCCGTCACCGGACACAGGCAAGTGAACTCAGGCTGTGTGAAGCGGGCGACGTAGAACGTATCGCTGTGGGGATTGGCGACGCGCTCCAACGTCGCTTCGTCGGGACTTGCCGGAATTGTCACGGGGCGGCCGAGCTGCGTTACCTTGGGCGTCTTCTTCCCCATGGGCGTTACTCTGCCGCAAGACGCGTCGGCCCAGGGCCCGCGTAAATGCAACCCTCGCTGCAGCTGTCTCGCGCAATCTCAATTTGGGCGAGGCCCGGAATTCGGTTCTGTAGCCGGTTCCACAACCACTCGGCCATGCGTTCCAGCGTCGGCGCTTCGAGACCGTCAATCTCGTTCAACAGACGGTGGTCGAGCGCGTCACGCGCGTCATCCATCGCGGCGGCAAGCTCATCGAAGTGGAATACGTAACCCGTTTCGGGGTTCGGGACGCCTTCAATGGAGACGCGCGCCCGGAACGAGTGGCCGTGCATACGGGAATTGGGACTGCCGGGCGGGGCGCTCGGCAGAAAGTGGGCCGCCTCGAAGCGGAATTCTTTGTAAATGCGCATGGGGCTCTCTAGGGGATTTTTCTCTTCAGTTCCAGAGGGCTCAACGTCACGGAATGCCAATCATCTTGTGAGTTTGTAGCGAGAGGCGCCATTCGGGGTGCGCCTTACAGTATGCGATGGCGGCCGCTGTATTGTCCTGAAGGTCGGGACCGTCCATCGGCTGCAAATAGCGCCGCTCGAAGACGAGATCACTGAGCATTTCCGGTTCGAGACCCGGTTGGGGATAGACCAGCTTCAATTCGTGGCCGCTGCGCTGCATTATCTCGGTGCCCGCCTTGGGGCTCACACAGATCCAATCGATGCCTTCAGGTGCGGCAAGCGTTCCGTTGGTTTCTATGGCAATGGTGAATCCAAGGTTGCGCAGAGCGCCGATCAGGGCCTCGTCGACCTGTAGCAGCGGCTCGCCCCCCGTCAAAACGATGAAGCGTGCCGCCCCATCGCCCGACAGGGCGGCACATGCTTCCGCAAGGGCCTCAGGCGTCTCGAAACGTCCCCCGCCAGGGCCGTTCGTTCCCACGAAGTCGGTGTCGCAGAATTGGCAGTCAGCGGTTTGGCGGTCCTGTTCGCGGCCGGACCATAGATTACAGCCGGCGAACCGGCAGAACACGGCCGGCCGGCCCGTGTGCGCGCCTTCACCCTGAAGCGTGTAAAAGATTTCCGTCACCGCATACATGCGTCATCACCTAGGCCGCGCGACGGACCTGTCAAGTCAATGCGGGGGACATCGTTGTCGCCCCTTGGGGGATTCTTTGTCGCCGCGAAGGTGGGCGGGGGATCCTTAAATCCCCCGCTCGGGATCATCAGCCCTGGTGGGACGGCCGGCTCGCCTCATACAGGAACCAGACGCGCTGTTCGGTTTCGTCAATCCAGTTTTCCAGCAAGCTTGCGGACGCGACGTCGCGGTGCTCGCCGCACAAGTCGTGCACTTCACGCATGCGCGTCAGGAGATTCTTGTTATCATCGCGCAGCTCGGCAACCATGTCTTCGGCTGTGACGAAGTCTGCGTCGTTGTCTTCAACGCGCTGAAGGCGCGCGGCATGCCCAATCGAACGCAACGTCGTGCCGCCAATCTTGCGCACGCGCTCAGCAATCGGATCGGTCATCGCTAAGATCTGTGCCGCATGTTCATCGAACAGCAAATGCAGGTCGCGGAAGTGCACGCCGCTGACGTGCCAATGAAAATTCTTGGTCTTTAAGTACAGCGCGAAGGTATCGGCGAGAAGCGTGGTGAGCGCGCCGGCCAGGTCGCGTACAGCATTGCTCTTGAGGTCGGTGGGAGTGGCAAGCGGCGCTTTGCGCCGTTCTGCCGCCTCGGACATCTTGCTCATGGTGGATCTCCTTGGTTCTCGGGTGCTCCCTCAATATGCAGTCGCACGGGCAAGGTTGCGAGCCCGCCATCAGAGAGTTGGATCGACGCACCCACTGTGGGCATGCCGGTCTCTCAAGGTCTGCATCAGGGTCCGATCGCCGCTTTAATCGCAGCGAGTTCGGCCTTCGGGTCGGCATACTCTTCAAACGTGTGTGATGTTCGCCGGTACCAATAGCGGCTGTTATCGTTATCGCCTTCAATTTTATGGAGCACGGCATGCAGCCAATCGGCCGTCGCATCACCCTCCTGGGCCTGGGCGACCCTGTGGGCCTCATCCCAGCTCCCGCCGAGCGCCAGATCAATGGCCCGTATCAGTTCTTCTGTTTTTGCCATGCTTCCCATCCTTTGGCGCGTAGGTCGCATGCGGGACAATGCCCGCATCCATAGCCCCAGGAATGACGGCGCGAACGTATCCCTAAGTAGCACGTGTGCGACTCTTCGACGATGAGGTCGATGAGAGACATTCCGCCAAGGTCTTCGGCAAGCGCCCATGTCCCGGCTTT
Source organism: uncultured Hyphomicrobium sp. (assembly GCA_964620915.1). Lineage (GTDB taxonomy): Bacteria > Pseudomonadota > Alphaproteobacteria > Rhizobiales > Hyphomicrobiaceae > Hyphomicrobium_A. Next base: position 51,249 of record CAZUKP010000002.1, read on the forward strand.
GTCGATCCACATGAGCGGCGTCTCGAGCGTAAACGTAACGTCCATACCCAATGAGATGGCCTTGGCGAGCGCCTGCAATGTCTCGTTTCGGCAGTCCGGATAGCCGGAGTAGTCCGTTTCGCACATGCCGCCCACGAGCGTTCGCATGCTCCGGCGATAGGCGAGGGCGGCGGCGTACGTGAAGAACAGGAGATTTCGCCCCGGCACGAACGTGGAGGGTAGGCCGGCGGCCGTCATTTCGATCTCGGCATCGCGTGTCAGCGCCGTCTCGCTCAGACGTCCCAACTCCGGCAAACCCAAAATATGGTCCTCTCCAAGCCGCGCGTCCCATTCAGGCGAGATCTGGCGCAGCCCCGCGCGCAGTGGGTCGCGCTGACCCAGCTCGGCGGCATGGCGCTGACCATAATCGAACCCGACCGTCTCGACCCGGTCATAGCGGTCGAGCGCCCACGCCAGGCAGACGGTTGAGTCTTGGCCTCCTGAGAACAGAACCAAGGCGGAGCTGGCCGGTGATTGCTGCATTGCGTCAGCATGCCAGGAACTGCGCCAGGCGCGCTACCCCTGTAACGCCTCAGTTGGGCCCAGTGCTCTTGCGCCCGCTGGCAGACGCGATAAAACCCGCGGGACACTGCTAGCGTTGGACAGGACCAAGCCATGACCGCCATCATCGACATCATCGGCCGGGAGATTCTCGACAGCCGCGGCAATCCGACCGTTGAGGTGGATGTCGTACTCGAGGATGGAGTAATGGGCCGCGCGGCGGTTCCGTCCGGCGCCTCGACAGGGGCACACGAGGCGGTCGAGCTGCGCGATGGAGATCCGATCCGCTATCAGGGCAAAGGCGTTTCGATTGCGGTCGATGGCGTGAACGGCGAGATTTTCGACGCGCTCGCCGGCATGGATGCCGAGGAGCAGCGCGGTATTGACGAGGCGCTCATCCAGCTCGATGGCACCAAGAACAAATCACGGCTGGGCGCCAACGCGATCCTGGGTGTCTCTCTGGCGACGGCAAGGGCGGCGGCTGAAACGAGCGGCTTGCCGCTCTATCGTTATTTGGGCGGAGCAGGGGCCCACGTCTTGCCCGTACCGATGATGAACATCATCAACGGCGGCATGCACGCCGACAATCCGATCGATATTCAGGAATTCATGATCATGCCGGTGTCCGCCGAGACGTGCGCGGATGCGGTGCGCATGGGCGCGGAAATCTTCCAGACCTTGAAGCAGGCCCTGAAGGATGCCGGCCACAACACGAACGTCGGTGACGAGGGTGGCTTCGCCCCTAACCTCAAGTCAACCGACGAGGCGCTTGCTTTCTTGATGAAATCGATCGAGACGGCGGGCTACAAGCCGGGCGATGACGTGATGTTGGCTTTGGACTGCGCCGCCACGGAGTATTTTAAGGACGGCAAGTACCAACTCGCGAGCGAGGGCAGATCCCTTGCTGGAGCCGAAATGGTCGCCTACCTCGCCGATCTGGTCACACGCTATCCCATCATCTCGATTGAGGACGGCATGTCCGAGGATGATTGGGAGGGTTGGAAGGCGCTGACCGCGGAGCTTGGCGATCGCTGCCAGCTTGTGGGCGACGATCTGTTTGTCACCAACACGGAGCGCCTCGCGGAAGGAATTAATAAGGGCATAGGCAACTCGATCCTCGTCAAAGTCAATCAGATCGGCACCCTTTCTGAGACGCTTGACGCGATTGAAATGGCCCAGCGTGCCGCCTACACGGCGGTGATCTCGCACCGGTCCGGTGAGACTGAAGATTCAACCATTGCTGATCTGGCGGTCGCGACCAATGCGGGGCAGATCAAGACGGGGTCGCTGTGCCGCTCCGACCGACTGGCGAAATACAATCAGCTCATCCGCATCGAGGGCGAGCTAGGCGATACGGCGCGTTATGCCGGTAAGAGTGTCATCCGGGGGACACCGGCCGCCTGATCTGCAACGGCGAGTTGTTCGAACCCGGCCTGCCCGTACGCCAGTGGGCACGCGGATTTACCGCAGATTAAGATCGACGTGCGAACGTTCGGTCGTTCCCTAGTTCATTGCAGCGTACCTTTGGTGCTGCGTCAGCCAGATCGTGATCGGCAAATGAGGCCAAGGCAGGCGACGGTGTTGCTTCTCTGCTTGGGTTTGACGGCCTATTTTGCCTATCACGCAATTCATGGCCGGCACGGCCTCGCGGCGCGATCGGAGCTGATCGAACGATCAGCATTGTTAGAGTTTGAGATCAAGAGCCTCGAGGCCGTGCGCACCAAACTTGAGCGCGATGTGGCGCTGCTTGCACCCGACCGTCCAGATCCCGACATCGTTGAAGAAATCGCCCGGGATGTTCTCGGTTTTGTCCATCCTGCGGATCGGATTGTGACGCGCCGCTAAGGTTCACCCTGAACGTTGGGCACCTCTCAACATGCCCTTTTGCGGGTATTTGCTGGTTCCTCGGGTTCTGGCAATCCACGGTGCGCTCTTGTAGGCTTTCCCTGGTCGCACGCGCCCCTTCTGTTCGCCGTGGCGCCTCACTGATCGCAGACAAACCGCTTCGAGGGGACTTCGATGGCGCCAGCGAAAGCGTCCCGCAGCCGCACCAAGACGTCCTCGCCCGGCAAGCGCGCCAAGGGACAAGCGCCCGCGGCACAACCACCCGCGTTGACCCGCAAAGATGAGCTAAACGCGTTCCGCGACATGCTGCTGATCCGGCGGTTCGAGGAGAAGGCCGGTCAGCTTTACGGCATGGGTCATATCGGCGGTTTCTGCCATCTCTATATCGGCCAAGAGGCGATTGTGGTGGGGATGCAATGGGCCCTTAAACTCGGTGACCAGGTGATTACGGCCTATCGCGATCACGGCCACATGCTGGCAGTCGGCATGGACCCAAAAGGTGTCATGGCCGAGCTGACCGGACGCCGGAGCGGTTATTCCGGGGGCAAGGGCGGCTCGATGCACATGTTCTCCAAGGAAAAGGACTTTTACGGCGGACACGGGATTGTTGGTGCGTGCGTGCCGCTTGGCGCAGGGCTTGCCTTCGCCAACAAATACCGCGGCAATGATCACGTCTGCCTTTGCTTTTTTGGCGACGGCGCGGCCAATCAGGGCCAAGTCTACGAGACCTTCAACATGGCCGAGCTGTGGAGTCTGCCTGTCGTCTTCATCATCGAAAACAACAAGTACGCGATGGGAACATCAATCGAGCGTTCGTCCTCCACCACCAACCTGTCCCAGCGTGGCCGCTCTTTTGCGATCCCCGGCGAGCAAGTCGATGGCATGGACGTACGTGCAGTCCGTGCAGCCGGTGAGCGGGCCGTTGCGCATGCGCGCGCGGGAAAGGGGCCGACCATTCTTGAGATGAAGACCTATCGATACCGTGGCCATTCCATGTCCGATCCCGCCAAGTACCGTTCGCGTGAGGAAGTCCAGCAGGTGCGCGAAACGCATGATCCGATCGAGCAGGTGCGCAATAGGCTTCTGGGCGACGGGTTTCCTGAGGAGGACTTGAAGAAGATTGACCGCGAAGTACGCGAAAAGGTCAATGCGGCTGCAGAGTTTGCCATTGCCGATCCCGAGCCTGAGCCGAGCGAGCTCTGGACTGACGTGATTGTGGCCAATTGAGCGGCGCGGAATAATAACCAATGCCCACCCAGATCCTGATGCCTGCCTTGTCGCCGACCATGGAGGAAGGAACGCTCGCCAAGTGGATGATCGAGGAGGGAGCTGCCGTCAAAGCCGGGGATGTCATTGCTGAAATCGAGACCGATAAGGCGACGATGGAGGTTGAGGCAATCGACGATGGGACACTAAGCAAAATACTCGTTCCTGAGGGGACTGAGAACGTAAAGGTCAACACGCCCATCGCGGTGATCGATACCGGAGAAGAGGAAGAGGGGCCTGAAGTTCCAGATACGCGACCGGCAGAACCGGCAGCTTCGCCAGCTGTATCGTCGCAACCTGAAGCAAAAGGTCCGGTCGACAAAACACCTGATACGCCAGAGCCCCAGGCGTTAGCCGAGATCGCGCCTGGGACCGAGATGGCGATCGTGTCCATGCGCGAAGCTTTGCGCGACGCAATGGCCGAGGAGATGCGCCGCGACCCTGACGTGTTTTTGATGGGCGAAGAAGTGGCCGAGTACCACGGCGCTTACAAGGTCAGCCAAGGTCTCTTGGAGGAGTTTGGCGAGAGACGCGTCATCGACACGCCCATTACCGAGCAGGGATTTGCGGGTATTGGTGTCGGCGCATCCTTCGCGGGTCTGAAGCCGATTGTCGAGTTCATGACCTGGAATTTCGCCATGCAGGCCATCGATCAAATCATCAATTCGGCGGCCAAGACGCGCTATATGTCGGGCGGTCAAATGAGTGCACCGATCGTCTTTCGCGGTCCCAATGGTGCGGCCGCACGCGTCGCTGCGCAGCACAGCCAGTGCTACTCGGCTTGGTATGCGCACGTTCCTGGATTGAAGGTCATCGCGCCGTCGACTCCGGCCGATGCCAAAGGTCTGCTGAAGAGCGCGATCCGCGATCCCAACCCCGTCATTTGTCTGGAAAATGAGATCCTCTACGGCACGAGCGGTCCTGTGCCGAAACTGGACGACTGGCTCGTTCCGATCGGCAAGGCGCGTATTGCGCGCGAAGGTCGTGATGTCACAATCGTCTCATTCTCACGGGGGGTGCACTACGCCCTCGAGGCTGCCGACGCCCTAGCCAAGGATGGTATCGAGGCGGAGATCGTCGATCTGCGCACGCTGCGCCCGCTGGATCTGGAGACCGTGTTAAAGTCGGTTCGCAAGACAAATCGATTGGTCACGGTCGAGGAAGCCTGGCCGGTTTGCTCGGTGGGTTCGGAGATCTGCGCGCAGGTGGCGATTCAAGCCTTCGATGATCTCGACGCCCCGCCGGCTAAAATCACAGGTGCAGATGTGCCTATGCCCTATGCCGCAAACCTTGAAGCTTTGGCGCTCCCGCGTCCGGAACAAATTATCGCGGCGGTGAAAGGCGTGCTCTACGTGTGAGACAGAAAAGGAGGACGAGCCATGGATGACGAATTGCCCATCGAGCTCGACCCGCCCGATGGCGTCGAAGATGCGGATATGGCGGTAGAGGTGTTGCGTGCGTGGATCGCAGATGGTGCACTCTTGGTCTCGCTGAACTCATCCGCCTTTGGCGATCATGTTGAGGATTGGGGCCGCTTGCTTGCGGAAGTCGGCCATCACATTGCCAAAGCCGCAGCCCTCAACGGCTACATGCTGGAGGAAGAGGCGCAGCAGACGTTGCGTGAGGCCGTAAAGATTGGGTTTGAGAAGGCATCGGACGACCTGTCGGGCAATCTCAAGGGTGAGACCAAGCATTAGCGTCATGAGGCGCTCATAAGGCTGCCAAGGCACGTTCGGAAGCGATCATGGAGCCAGCACCCGAGACCACACGCATACTTGCCTCACCGCTGGCGCGCCGCCTGGCACGCCAAGCCGGGCTCGTTCTCGAGAGCTTGAGTGGGTCGGGACCGCGCGGCCGCATCATCAAGCGCGATATTGAGGCGGCGCTGCAGACCGGCGCGGGTGGTGCAACGTCGGCCGATGAGGTCGGAACGGCTGTGGCAACCGTTTCGCGCGGCCCTGCGGCCCCCGTTGCGGCTCTGTCTGACGACAAGATCCTGGCGATCTACGACAAGGGGACCTACGAGGTTGTCCCCCACGACAACATGCGCAAGATCATCGCCGAACGCCTGACACTGGCCGTTCAGACTATCCCCCACTTTTTCCTGTCAATCGATTGCCGGCTTGACGAGTTGTTGCGCGCGCGCGAGCGCATGAACGCTGCGGCGCCGACGGACGGACCGCGCGCCTACAAGCTCTCTGTCAATGACTTCATCATCAAAGCGATGGCACTGGCACTTCAAGAGGTTCCGGAAGCCAACGCGACGTGGACGGACTCCGGCATGTTGCGCCACAAGTACTCCGACGTAGGCGTCGCTGTTGCAGTCGACGGCGGCTTATTCACACCGGTCGTTCGGCATGCGGAGGCCAAGTCGCTCTCGGAAATTTCCAACGAAATGCGCGATCTTGCCGAGCGGGCACGCAATCGCCGTCTCGCCCCGCACGAATATCAGGGTGGAACAACTTCGATCTCAAATCTTGGCATGTACGGCATCAAGAGCTTCGATGCGGTGATCAATCCGCCCCACGCGACCATTCTAGCCGTGGGCGCAGCCGATCGGCGGGCGGTTGTCGTCGATGACGCCATTGCGCCAGCGACCATGATGAATGTGACTCTGTCGTGTGACCATCGCGTCGTCGATGGTGCGACGGGAGCCGCGTTGCTCAGTGCCTTCAAAGTGTTCATCGAGGATCCCGTGCGCATGCTGATCTAGGCGCCAGAAGTGGGCGAACCTGGCTGGCGCGAAGTCACGCGAGCAGCCATTCCAGAAATGTGTTGCCAATGAACCACTGGTTGTAGGTTTCCACCGAGAAGTGCCCCGAATTAGCGCAATTCGAGCCTAACATAAGCTGGCGAACTTGCCGCTTTCACGGGGCGAGACTAGAAGCGGCTAGATCAGCGTGGGCGTAAAGGAAAAGAACAACTCATTACGGGGAGTACCCGAGATGACGACTCGCTCCGCATTTGCCGCTGCGACGATTTCGGTATCAATGCTAATTACTGGTTGCGCGCAGGATGGCTCACTGACGACCGGGTCTATATCGACCTCCTCGATCGATCCCAAGGTCGCTGGCAAGATTGACCCGGCCTGCGGCACGCTGGCGTTGCAGATCGACACATTGAACAAAGACGGTGTGCCGGAGAAAGTCACGAAGGCGGCCGCGAAAAAATACAAGATGAAAGCAGCCGACCTTTCGAAAGCTGATGAACTCAACAAAGCGAATGCGGAATTCCGCGCAAAGTGTTCAGCCCTGCCTATGCTAAAAGAACCGACAACGGCGACGGCGGGGAAACCAGAGAGCACAGCTAAGAGTACAAAGACGGCGGCGGCCAAACAGCCACCGGTGCCGGCGAAGAAGACAGTAGCTGCGGCAGCTGCCACCCCGCCGACATCCGCCACGCCATCGCCACAACCCTGAGGCATCTGGTCAACCTCACGCAGTGAGCGCGACGCGGTCCGTCCGGATCGTATTGCGCGGAATGCCTGCCGATGAGGAACGAAAAGCACTTGGGGGAATGCGCAGCGGAGCCTGCGCGACGAGTTCATTCCTCTAACCGCGAACTAGTGCTTGCGCTTGTCGGACCGCTGTGGTGAAGAGGCGAGGGGTTTTCTCTCTGGCACGCGGAGGGTTATGGTGTCGACGACGGCTTCGAAGGCGCGCGCCTTCAGCTATCTTGCGAGCGGTCTGCTCGCGGTTCTTCTCGCTGGCTGCGCCGCTGACGGCGGAGCGCCTCCCGCTTTGAGTGGCGGTCAGACATGCAAGTCGATTTTTGCTGAGTTGACCCGGCTCGACAAAGAGGGCGTGGAAAACATTATCCAACGGCAGACGGCCGGACAGAAACTTCCGACGGCACAGAAGGCCAAGGCCGATCTCTATAACAAACTCCTGAACGAATATTTGGGCGCGCGTTGCCACGAGAATAAGTCGACTTAAGCGCGTCATTGCTGGTTTGTTGGCGCCAAATCGGTTTCAATATTCAAAGGAACCACTGGGCCCAGGCTCTGAGCAGCGCCAGGACCCTCGCTGCATAGAGGGGGCCGGTGGCAATGACTGGCCGCGGCTACGACATTATCGTCCTCGGAGGTGGACCCGGCGGTTATGTCGCTGCGATCCGTGCCGCCCAACTTGGCTTTCGCACGGCCGTCGTAGAGCGCGCCCACTTGGGCGGGATTTGTCTCAACTGGGGCTGCATCCCGACAAAGGCGCTGTTGTGGTCCGCCCAAGTCCGCAAAGAGGTCGGCCGCGCGGACGCGTTCGGGATTGCCATCGGCTCTGCACCGAAAATAGATATCGGCAAGATCGTTGAACGTTCGCGCAAGGTTGCGGGCGAACTCAACACGGGCGTCGGCTTCCTATTGAAAAAGAACGGGGTCGACGTGATTTGGGGCGAAGCCCGCTTTGCAGCCCCGTGGGAACTCGTTGTCACCGCACCGGACGCCATAGAGGCCGAGCGCAACCTCGGCCCGCCAAAAGGCGCCCTCGGCCCAGCAACCTACCGAGCTGATCACGTCATCATCGCTACGGGCGCCCGTCCACGGGTCGTGCCCGGACTTGAACCCGACGGTCGTCTCGTGTGGACCTATTTCGAGGCGATGGTCCCGCCCAGACTGCCGAAATCGCTGTTGATCATCGGCTCCGGCGCTATCGGGATTGAATTCGCGTCTTTTTATCGTGCCCTGGGCGCTGACGTCACAGTGGTCGAAATCCTGCCGCACATCTTGCCGGCGGAGGACCGGGAGATTGGTGGCATCGCGCGCTCGTTGCTTGAGAAGCAGGGCGTCCGAATTCTAACGGGTTCGAAGGTCATCGCGTTGAAGAAGGGCGATGATCAGGTAACAGCCACGATCGATACTGGAGCAGACAAGCACGAGACCATCAAAACGCATCGGGTCATCTCTGCCGTCGGTGTCACAGCCAACGTCGAAGGCCTCGGGTTGGAGACCATCGGCGTCAAACTTTCCAACGGAATGATCGAGGCCGACGGCATGGGACGCACCAACGTCAAAGGCGTTTATGCCATCGGCGATGTGGCAGGTCCCCCGCTGCTTGCCCACAAGGCAGAGCATGAAGGCGTGATATGTGTTGAAGCTATCAAAGGTCTAGACGTTCACGCCCTCGACAAATTGCGGGTCCCCAGCTGCACCTATAGCGATCCGCAGATTGCGTCCGTCGGCCTCAATGAAGAACAGGCAAAATCGTCGGGCCACAAACTACGGGTTGGCCGCTTTCCATTTCGCGCCAACGGCAAGGCGCTCGCCATGGGTGAGCGCGATGGCCTCGTGAAGACAATCTTCGACGGCGATACCGGCGAGCTTATAGGTGCTCATATGATCGGTGCGGAAGTGACGGAGCTTATTCAGGGCTTCGTCATTGCCATGCAACTTGAAGCAACTGAGGAGGATCTGATGCGCACGGTCTTCCCCCACCCCACGCTCTCAGAGATGATGCACGAAAGCGCGTTGGCCGCCTTTGGCCGCGCCATCCACATTCCGCCCGCGGGGAAATAATACACTTACTTCATGAGACTCGGCCCGCGCCCCAGATCAGTGTATGCGTACCCAGAGTGTCCACCTAGGAGGAGGCAAGCCCATGAGCAGTCAAACGCGCGCAATTCTAATTTTCGCGCTTATCGGTATTGTTGCTGGGTTCATTGCGTCGCTTATCGTCGGCGGCGGCGGTGGTCTGCTGAGCTACTTGATCAGCGGTGTTATCGGCGCGTTTGTCGGCGGTTATCTTTTTGATGCACTGAACATCAATCTGGGTATTCAAAACCGCCTTGTGTCACAGATCGTCACCGCCACGGTTGGGGCGATCATTGTTGTAATCCTTGCGCGCATTATCGTGTGAGGGATGCGCGGTGCGGCGGTTCATCTTGACGTCGTGCTGCGCCGTGCGAACTTGATCCGCACTCAGTCGTCTCCATCTTAGGAGCGGGGATCATCGACCCTTGGAGCAGTGAGCGTGACGGTATCAGCAAGGGCAAACACGCAAGATGTGAAGGCTGTCGGCGAAGATGGCCTTGCACACCGCCTGCGTCCGGTAAAGCCGAGCTGGATTCGCGTGCGCGCGCCCGGTTCACCGGCGCACAATGAGACCGCCCGCATCGTTCGGGAAAACGCCCTCCACACGGTTTGCGAAGAAGCCGCGTGTCCGAATATCGGCGAGTGCTGGAGCAAGGGGCACGCCACGTTCATGATCATGGGCGATACGTGCACGCGTGCATGTGCATTCTGCAACGTCCGCACAGGGCTGCCGAAGCCCCTTGATCCTGATGAACCACAACGTGTTGCACGCGCGGTTGGCGAGCTTGGACTTTCTCACGTCGTCGTCACGTCTGTTGATCGCGATGATCTTGCCGATGGCGGTGCGGCACACTTCGCGCAGGTCATTTCTGCCATTCGGAAAGTGTCGCCAAAAACGACCATCGAGGTGCTCACGCCCGACTTTTTGCGCAAAGAGGACGCACTCGAGCCGATCGTGAAAGCTGACCCCGACGTCTTCAATCACAACCTCGAAACGGTGCCGCGGCTCTATCTGTCCATTCGTCCAGGAGCGCGCTATTTCCACTCCCTGCGTTTACTGCAACGCGCCAAAGAGATTGCGCCGCGGCTCTTCACCAAGTCGGGCATCATGGTTGGACTGGGTGAAACCCGCGAAGAGGTGATGCAAGTCATGGACGACTTGCGCATTGCTGGCGTCGACTTTCTCACCATTGGACAGTATCTGCAGCCAAGCCCGCGCCACGCGCCGGTCGATCGATTTATCCCGCCCGATGAATTCGGCTCCTTGGGTCGTATCGCAAGGGCCAAGGGCTTCCTGCTTGTAGCCGCTAGCCCGCTAACGCGGTCCTCCTACCATGCTGGCGAAGACTTTGCGCGCCTCAAAGCGGCACGCACGTTGGCATGAGCCGGGAAGGGGAACCCGTTGCCTAGGTTCGAGACGTCGAGGCGCGTTCCCTTTAGCGCCGATCAAATGTTCGCTGTCGTAGCGGACATCGAGTGCTATCCCGAGTTCCTGCCATTGTGCGAAGGGCTCGTCGTGCATTCGCGTGAACAGAGCGGGACAACAACCAAACTCATTGCAACAATGAGCATCGGCTACAAAGCCATCCGCGAAAACTTCAAGAGCCGCGTTACGTTGAAACCGCAACAACACCAGATCGTTGTCAGTTACCTCGACGGGCCCTTTGAGCACCTTGAGAACCAATGGACCTTCCGTGATATCGGGAACGGTTCAGAGGTGAGCTTCTTTATTGATTATGCGTTCGCCTCGCGCATGCTGGGCATGCTCATGGGGGCTGTGTTCGACAAGGCGGTCCGCAAATATGCCGACGCCTTCGAAGATCGTGCGCGCCATCTTTATGGGCGTGTGGCCGCAAATACGGAACCTGGCGGCGCCAGAAACGCGTGAGCTCCGCAGCAAACGAATTGGTGCTATCGAATTATTTTCTCTGTGTTGCGCGCGCTGGTCAGACCGATGATGGCATCAAGTCCGCGCGCACCCGTCAGGATCGTGCCATCCAGGTCAGCCTTGGAAAGGTCGGCGCCTGTCAGATCGGCGCCGGTGAGATCGGCACCTGACAGATCGGCATTCGTAAGCACGGCGCCCGATAGGTTGGCACCGCGTAGGTTGGAATAGGCGAGAAGGGCGTAGTTGAGATTCGCGTCCTTCAAATTGGCGGTCGACAGATCCGCACCGACCAGCTCGGTCCGCCAGATCTCTTCGATGAACCCGGTCTGATTAAACGGCGCAAACGTAGCACCTGTGAGATTCGCCCCTCTAAGGTTGGCCCGATTGAACTGCCCGAACATTCTGGCTCCGCGCAAATCCGCACCCGCAAAGCTCGAGGCTTCATTTGCCGGGGGCGAAAGTGAAGAGAATGCGGACGGACGCAAGAGACTGGCGCCGGCGAGATTGGCTCCATCGAAGCGCACGCCAATCATTGTGATGCGGTCGAGACGCGCTGCACTCAGATCCACACCTGAAAGATCAGCGCCGGTCAGATCCGCGCCAAACAGATTGCTGCCGCTCAAGCGTGCCCGCTTAAAATCGAGACCGCTCATGTCGAGATTGCGCAGATCCATGTCACGGAAATCAAGCGGCTGGCCAGGATCGGCACGAAAGAGCTGCTCGGTGAGCTGACGCGCCGTAAGATCGGTCGCACCAGCAGATACAGTGGAGCTAGCGATCAAAGCCACGGCAAGCAGCGCTCTTCTACAAAGCGGGCAATACCTCATCGGCGCGGTTACTCCACACAAAGGCCCAGTGCGGGCGGAATGGATATCTATATTGGTGCGGCTTGGCCCGGCTGCCAATCAAAGATTAGGCCGTCGCCGTACGCACCATCGATAGCGCCTCACGAATACTGGCAAGTCGAATGCCAGTCCTGCCAAGATTGCCGAACCGGCACTCCCTGTCGATCGTCAGGTTGCCGGTGCTGGCTACGGCTAAGCAAACAAGCCCTACGGGTTTTTTGGTAGTGCCCCCGTCGGGGCCGGCGATTCCAGTTATGGATACGGCCACGCTTGCGTGCGAATGGGTGAGAGCGCCTTCGGCCATTGCGCAGGCGACCTCGCGGCTCACCGCTCCATGTCTATCGATTAAGGCGGCACCAACGCCGAGCATTTCGGTTTTCGCGGCATTCGAGTAGGTGACGAAGCCGCGCTCCAATGTGATGGAGGCGCCCGGCACCTCGGTCAGCAACCCCGCGAGCAATCCGCCCGTGCAACTTTCTGCGGTTGCCAACACGGTGGAACGGCGCTGCAAGTGCTCTAACAGAGCCTTGGCGTCGTCCACGAGATCAAGCGGGAAGAGGGCGCTCATTTGGCACCTTGCTGCCCGAAACAAACGATGGCCCGTGACAGCGGGGTGAATGTCAATCGACGCCGCTGTTCCCTAATCAATTGGGAGCGAGTTTCTCTGCCTGCGCAAGCAGTGCGTCGAGAACGTCTCGGCTGTCGGCGCCCATGACATTTACAGCTCGTTTCTGCGCCTCAAGCCAGATCGGATAGGCTTCTTTCAAAATGGCCTGGCCCTTCGGCGTCAAATGAAGGCCGCGGCCACGGCGACCGGCGGGCGGATCCATGTTGATGTGCCCCAACGCGAGAAGCCGCTTCAGGTTGCGTGAGAGTGTCGACTTCTCGATGTCGAGTTCGTGTCCAATCTCAACGGCTGTGATGGCGTCGCGCGCTGCAAGCTGGGCCAAGAGTGTGTATTGGCTCGCTGTTATTCCAAGTGGACGCATCGCATCGTCATAGACACGCGTAATGATGCGCGATAGCTGACGGACCCGCGTCGCGAGGCAAGCCCCAGACGTGGTTTCAGCAATGTCTCCGATGCTGGCGGATTCTGTTGGTTTGCGCTCCAGCGTCTGCGTCATGAGATTCATCTCGGCCCCCGCGCTCGTTCATGGTCATACAACCCCTGCAACTTGATGCCGCGATTCTGTCGCGGGGGTCAACGCGAGAACGACGTAGAGGGCGTATCTCAGAGTGGCAGGACTACGGTTGCAACAGCCATCGCTGCGATTCCCTCGCCGCGGCCTACGAAGCCTAAGCCCTCCGTGGTGGTTGCCTTGACGCCAACTCGGGGTGTCTCAAGGCCCAGCATTCCGGCGATCGATTCGCGCATTGCAGCCCGGTGCGGTCCAATTTTTGGAGCCTCGCAAAGCAGCGTCACGTCAACGTTTGTAATTCTTCCGCCCAAGGTCGCCACACGCCGGGCAGCGTCCTCGAGGAACACACGAGAAGCTGCACCTCGCCAAGTGGGATCACTCGGCGGAAAGTGTTCGCCGATGTCGCCGTCACCAATCGCCCCTAGGATTGCATCGGTGAGCGCATGCAAGCCGACGTCGGCATCAGAATGTCCCTCAAGACGATGGGTGTGTGCAACTTTAACGCCGCACAACCAAACATGGTCGCCCGGCGCAAAGGCGTGAACGTCAAAGCCGCTCCCGGTGCGTGTTTCAGTAAACGGGGAGAGGGGCGCCAGGAGTCGTTCGGCGATGGTGAGGTCCTCCGGGGTGGTCAGCTTCATGTTGGTCGACCGACTTGGAACCAATGAGACCTCCAGCCCCGCCCATTCGGCAAGAGCGGCATCGTCGGTAAAACCGTCATGACCTTCCGCTTTGGCGCGCCGATGCGCGGCGAGAATACCGGGAAAGTGGAAGGCCTGTGGTGTTTGTGCGCGCCAGATGTTTGCCCGGTCGAGTGTCTCGATAATCGTTCCCTCTGGGTTCGCGCGCTTTAGCGTATCCGTCACAGGCTGCGCTGCTATCGCCCCGGGCGTTCGATCAAGGGTGCCAAGGAGCCGCTCGATCAACTCGACCGCGAGGAACGGACGGGCGGCGTCATGGATCAGGACACGGTCGGGGTGCTGCTCTGCCACCGCTTCAAGGCCGGCGCATACCGAGGCCTGGCGGGTTTCTCCACCGGCAATTGGCGGCCCAAGATGCGCGGTAAATGGTCCCACGCAGGCCTCGTATAGGTCTCTGTCCTCGGGGTGGATAACGACCCGGATAGAATGGATCTGGGACGCTTGGACAAGCGGACGCAGCGCGTGCTCCAGGACGGACGCACCCGCAAGGCTAAGATACTGCTTTGGAATGTCGCCCGGTCCGCGTGCCCGTTCACCGCGCCCCGCGGCCACGACAATCGCTACCGTCGTGGGCATGGCCTTCTCACATCGTGGGGAAACCTCGGCCTGCTTAGACGTGCCGGGCCGATTGGGCAATTGTGGAAGTCTCTCTTCGCGCTTGCGAAATCGTTATGAGAACCCTATTCTGCTCAAATCGAGGGCAGCTTTTCCAGGTGCCTAATCTATAGGCAAGGACATGACCGTCACTGCTAGCGCGATGCAGATCGGCTCGCAAGCCGTGGTTAACGAGGTTCTGCTCGCGCCGATGTCTGGCGTGACGGATTTGCCGTTCCGTCGGTTGGCGCATCGGCTCGGCGCCGGTCTGGTCGTCTCTGAGATGATCGCAAGCGAGGATCTTGTTCGTCAACGTGCGCACGTCTTGCGCCGAGCGCAGGGGTCGCAACTCTCGCCATTTGTCATCCAACTTGCCGGTCGAGAATCCCGTTGGATGGCGGAAGGCGCGCGCATTGCCGAAGCGCAGGGCGCCAACATCGTCGACATCAACATGGGCTGCCCGGCGCGAGAGGTGACGGGCAAACTCTGCGGCAGCGCTCTTATGCGTGATCTCGATCATGCCCTCTCGCTGATCGACGCCGTGGTGCGCGCTGTGCGCGTGCCTGTCACGGTGAAGATGCGACTGGGTTGGGACGACAAGAACCGCAATGCCGCCGAGCTCGCGCGCCGCGCTGAAGCGGCAGGCGTCCAGCTCATCACTGTTCATGGTCGTACACGCTGTCAGTTCTTCAAGGGCGACGCCGATTGGACTGGCGTTCGTGATGTCGTTCGCGCAGTGTCGATTCCCGTCATCGTCAACGGCGACATTCGCTCTTGTGCCGACGCCGAAAACGCTCTTTCAATTTCAGGTGCCGCCGGCGTCATGGTTGGCAGGGGAGCTTACGGCGCGCCCTGGCTGCCAGGGCGCATAGCGCGTTATCTCGCCAGTGGACGCGACCCGGGCGCCCCGACGTTATCCGAACAGGTGGAAATCGCGCGCGAGCATGTCGCGAGCATGCTGGACCACTACGGAACACGGCTCGGCTTGCGCAATGCGCGCAAACACATCGCTTGGTATCTGGAGGGATGCGGGAGGCCGACTGAGGTCGTCAAAGCGTGGCGGAGAAGATTGTGCACCGATGAGGATCCCACGCGCGTTCTACAGGGAATGGACACTTACTTCGACGAAGCGCAGGAGATGGCGGCATGACCAAAATGGCCGCTTCAACGGCGGAACGTACGCAAGGACCGTCACCGCGTCAGTTTGAGCACGACGTGCTGCTGACGGCATTGCCGCATCCGATCCTCGTTCTGGCCGATGACAACCACATCGTTTACGCGAACGCTGCGGCAGAAGCCTTTCTGTCGACCGGTATCGCTCTACTCAAACGCGTCCGGCTTGACGATGTCGTCGTGTTTGGCTGCCCACTTCTGGCACTGGCGGATCAGGTGCGCCGCACAGGAAGCACCGTCAACGAGTACAGCGTCGAGATAACCACGCCGAAATTTACCGGACCCAAACTGGTCGACGTTTATGGAGGTCCGCTTCCCGACCACCCTGACTTAATCGTGCTGATGCTCCAGCAGCGCAATATGGCGCTCATGATCGAGCGCCAACTCACGCATCGTGCGGCGGCCCGTTCGGTGTCTGGGCTTGCCGCCGTGCTGGCACATGAGATCAAGAATCCGCTTTCGGGCATCCGCGGTGCCGCACAGCTTCTGGAGCAGGAATTGTCAGATGACGATCGCTCGCTCACCCAGCTCATCTGCTCGGAAACCGACCGAATCCGAAATTTGGTCGATCGCATGGAAGTGTTTGGCGACGAACGCCCTCTTGCAAAGGATTCGGTCAACATCCACGACGTCCTTGATCACGTGCGTCGCCTTTGCGAAAGCGGAATGGGCCGCGGCATTAGCTTCATCGAGGATTATGACCCGTCGCTTCCCCCGGTTCCGGGCAACCGCGACAAACTCGTGCAGGCCTTCCTCAATCTCGTCAAGAACGCGGTCGAGGCGATCGGAGAGACCGACAAGGATCAAGGGCGGATCGTTCTTCAAACTTCATTCCGACCAGGCGTTCGGCTATCGGTTCAAGGTGCCGGAACGCGCATCAGCCTGCCCCTCATGATCCAAATAGAGGACAACGGCCCCGGTATTCCCGACCATCTCAAGCCTCACCTGTTCGATCCGTTCGTGACGACAAAGCGGTCTGGAACCGGGCTTGGGCTCGCTCTCGTCGCCAAGATCATCGGTGATCACGGCGGTATCATCGAGTGTGACAGCGATCCCAATCGCACTGTTTTTCGCGTCCTGCTGCCGATGCAGGACAAGCCCCTGAAATCGAAGCCCCGTTCGAGCCCGAGGTAAGACATGGCCCGTGGCACTGTGCTCATTGCCGATGACGATACCGCGATCCGTACTGTCCTGAACCAGGCGCTTGCGCGTGCAGGTTATGCGCCGCGCGCCACCGGCAACGCGGCAACGTTGTGGCGCTGGGTTAGCCAAGGCGAGGGCGACGTCGTGCTGACCGATGTCGTGATGCCCGACGAGAACGCCTTCGACCTTATTCCGCGCATCAAGAAGATGCGCCCTGATCTTCCGATCATTGTGATGAGCGCCCAGAATACATTGATGACCGCACTTACTGCGGCGGAGAAGGGCGCCTACGAGTATTTGCCCAAGCCGTTTGATCTGAGCGAGGTCGTTGCCGTTGTCGGCCGTGCCCTCACTCAGCCGGGTCGGCGCCCTCAACGTTCGGCGCAAGAAATTGAAAGCGAAGAGCTTCCTCTCATTGGTCGCTCACCTGCGATGCAGGAAATCTATCGGGTGCTCGCGCGTCTGACGCAGACGGATCTCACCGTAATGATCAACGGTGAGAGTGGCACTGGCAAAGAATTGGTGGCTAGGGTACTGCACGACTACGGCCGTCGTCGGCAAGGTCCGTTCGTCGCCATCAATATGGCCGCGATCCCCCGCGAACTCGTCGAAAGCGATTTGTTCGGCCACGAGAAAGGTGCCTTCACTGGGGCGCAGACGCGAACGCAAGGCCGTTTTGAGCAGGCGGAAGGGGGGACACTCTTCCTCGATGAGATTGGCGACATGCCGCTTGACGCACAAACGCGACTTTTGCGCGTGCTTCAGGAAGGCGAATACACCACCGTCGGCGGGCGCACCCCCATTAAGACAAACGTGCGGATCATCGCGGCGACCCATCGCGATCTCAAATCTCAGATTCAACAGGGGCTTTTCCGAGAAGACCTATTCTACCGGCTCAACGTTGTACCGATCCGCATTCCGCCCCTGCGCGAGCGCCTTGAGGATGTTGGTGACCTTGTGCGCCACTTCCTCCGTCAGGCAGGACGCGAGGGGCTTGGTCAGAAAGCGATCGAGTCAGCCGCGATTGAACGCCTGAAAGGCCATCCGTGGCCGGGCAACATTCGCGAGCTTGAAAACTTCGTTCGCAGAGTTGCTGCGCTTCACAGTCAGGAAACGCTAACGAGTCAGATCATCGAGCAAGAGCTGGCCGAAGTGCTTCCCGATGGCTCCAGCGATTCTGAGGCGTCGGACGCCAAGAACCTGAGCGAGCAAGTTGAACGCTACCTGGCAGGGTACTTCGCCGGCTTTGGCAAAGATCTGCCCCCGCCGGGCCTTTATGATCGGATTATCCGGCAAGTAGAGTTGCCTTTGCTGACGGCCGCCCTGGCTGCCACGCGGGGCAACCAAATCCGTGCTGCGGAGCTGCTGGGATTGAACCGCAACACGCTGCGCTCACGCATCAGATCTCTGGACATACGGGTGTTTCGAACACCTCAGCCCTAGTCTTTCCTCAGCACATTGTTTCCAAACAGCCCGGCCGGATATCTTTGGTCGAAGGATGGGCTTGCTTTGCGCGCATACTCGCGTTACCCATCTGCCACGTCGCGAAAATGTCACAGTTAACCCGTTTGTTGTGATCGAGCGGCGTCACTGTCACTGAATGACGTTTCTGGGGTCACCGCCACACCTCGGTACGTGGTTCGTCCTTGCAAAAGGGTCCGATGCGACCCCCTCGAAAGTGCTTAGGCATGTCAGCAGCGTACGCCGCATCCCGGCAAGGCTATGACCTTGACGAAAGGCCGTCCCCGCTCAATCCGAGCGACCGAGCCTTTTGGGTGGGGCTGAGCGTCGTCCTGCTCTCGCTTGTTTCGGCGCTTGCGACGTACTTGATTCTGACGGGCCTGACGCCGATGGCCCCGCGTGGCGATGTCGTCTTCGTCGTCTTGTCACTCAACGTGGTGCTGATCTTGGCCATGATCGCGCTGCTGACCTGGCAGGTGCTGGGCCTTGCACGTGCGTGGCGTGAGAAACTTCCAGGTGCCCGGCTGCACATCCGGATTGTTGGCCTGTTCAGCATCATTGCAGCATTGCCGGCATTGGTGCTTGCCGTCGCCGCCACGACAACGTTCTCACGCTCTTTGGACGGTTGGTTCTCAAATCGGATTGTGACGATCATCACAAGCTCGCGCGATGTGGCCAAGGCCTATCTCGACGAGCACGGCCAGGTGATCAGAACAGACATCGTCAACATGGCGCGCGACCTCGACAATGCGGCGCCTTCCATTGGCGATCGTTCGCGCGGGCTGCAGCAGCTTGTCATGGTGCAGGCTGGGCTGAGGGATATACCCGCAGCTTACATCATCGAGAGCAACGGTGACCTTTTCCTGGAGTCGACGGCAACAAACAAGTTGCCCTATATCGCGCCGCCCACGGCAGCAATCCGTCAGGCCGCGGCCGGGCAAGTGCCGCTGCTTATGCCCAATAGCAACCATTACCGCGTTGGAGCGCTTGTGAAGTTGCAGGCGTATCCCGGCAAGTTCTTGTACGTTGCGCGCGGCGTCAGCCCCAAAGTTATCGAGCATCTGCAACTCACCGCGCAAAACGTTGATGAGTTCAATCGTTTGCGACGTGCGCGCGGCGGCCTGAAGCTCGCGCACGGGCTCATGTATCTAATGATCTCAATGACGGCGCTGCTGGCAGCTATCTGGGCTGGGCTTTGGTTTGCTGGACGGTTCGTTGCACCCATCCGCCGGCTCATTACCGCAGCCCAGGAGGTTTCAACGGGGAACCTCTTGATCACGCTGCCAGAGAAGCGCGGTGAAGGGGACTTGCGCCGGTTGTCGGGCATGTTCAACACAATGACGCGCGAACTCAAACATCAGCGCGATGCACTGGTCACCGCCAACGAGCAGCTTTTGGAACGCGGTCACTTCATGGAGGCGGTGTTGTCGGGTGTTTCGGCCGGCGTCATTGGGCTCGACAGCCAGGATCGCGTGACGATTGCCAGCCGCGCGGCCGAGAACCTTTTGGGATTGACCGAGCATGAGCTTGTCGACCAACCGATGAAAGAGGTGGTTCCGGAATTCGGAGCCATCCTGAACAGGAAAGACGACCATGCGCTCAGAAGCCGGTCCCAAGAGCAAGTAACGCGAACAGTCGACGGCGAAGAGAGAACGTTTGCAGTCATGGTGACGCGAGAACGCAAGAGCGGTGGCGACGTCGGCTCGGTCGTCACCTTTGACGACATTACAGAATTGGTTTCAGCCCAACGCACATCAGCATGGGCAGATGTTGCTCAGCGCATTGCGCATGAGATTAAGAATCCGCTCACACCGATTCAGCTCGCGGCCGAACGCCTGCGCAAGAAATATGCAGGTTCCATCACGAAGGATCGGGAAACCTTTGACCGCCTCACGACGACAATCGAGCGCCAGGTCACCGACCTCAAGAGCATGGTCGATGAATTCGCGTCATTCGCCCGCATGCCAAATCCGGAAATGGCGCGTTACGATCTGCGCCACGCCGTCCAGGAGCCGGTTGTTCTCTTTCGCGAGGGGCATCCCGAACTCCAGTTCGAACTCAAGCTTCCATGCAAGCCCCTCTTAATGTCCTTCGACCGCCGGCTCATTTCCCGTGCCGTGACCAACTTGGTGAAAAATGCCAGCGAGGCGATCGAGGCGGCACGAGACGCGTCCGATCGTCCTAAGGATTGGAAGGGCAAGATCCAAACGATTGTCACGCCCCAGTCCGACAGGGTGTTCATTGACGTGATCGACAATGGCATCGGCTTACCGAAACAGAACCGGTCGCGGCTCCTTGAGCCTTACGTCACCACGAAAGGCCACAAGGGCACCGGCCTCGGCCTTGCCATGGTCCAGAAGATTACCGAGCAGCACGGCGGAACACTCACCCTGGAAGACGCCCCCGAAGGTCCAGGGCGCACGAGTGGGGCACTTGTGCGTCTGACGCTGCCGCTGCGCGATACACAAGCAATTTCAAGCACCGAAAATTCAGCCATTTCTTCATCCCTAACCGAACCAGCCGACTAGGCTTGCAGGGTATTCACCCAAGGAGCAACCGATGCCATCAGACATCCTGATTGTCGACGACGAGGCCGACATCCGCGATCTCGTTGCCGGTATTCTCGAGGATGAGGGGCACAGCACTCGTCTTGCCCGCGATAGCGATGAGGCCTTAAAGACGATTGAGGAACGCCGCCCGCATCTCGTTATTCTCGATATCTGGCTCCAGGGCAGCCGCCTCGATGGATTGGAGGTTCTCTCCTATATAAAGCGCAGCTATCCTGATCTGCCCGTCATCATCATCTCCGGTCACGGCAATATCGAGACGGCGGTAACCGCGATTAAGCGGGGTGCCTACGACTACATCGAAAAACCCTTCAAGGCCGACCGGCTCATATTGGTGACCTTGCGTGCACTTGAAGCTTCCCAATTGAAGCGTGAGGTGCGCGAGCTCCGGGAGCGCTCAACTTTCAGCGCTGATATGATCGGCAAATCAACCGCCATCAATCAGCTTCGCAATGCGATTGATCGCGTCGCACCAACGAATAGCCGCATACTCATTCGGGGCTCTTCCGGCTCGGGCAAGGAGCTTGCGGCTCGCGTTATTCATATGAAGTCGATGCGCGCCGAGGCGCCGTTCGTCGTCCTGAATGCCGCGTCGATGGCGCCCGATCGCGTGGAAGAAGAGCTCTTCGGCACGGAGGACCGTACCGGTGGCCCGCGCAAAGTCGGTGCCCTTGAGGAGGCGCATGGTGGCACGCTTTATATCGACGAGGTCGCCGATATGCCCATCGAAACCCAGGGCAAAGTCTTGCGCGTCCTCGTTGAGCAGAAGTTCTTGAGGATCGGCGGCGCCCAGAAGGTTGCAGTCGATGTCCGCATCGTCTCATCGACCAGCCGCGACCTTGAACGTGAGATCAGCGAAGGCCGCTTCCGGGAGGATCTCTACCACCGGCTTAATGTGGTGCCGCTGCGGGTGCCGAGCCTCGCTGAGCGGCGCGAGGATATCCCCGAACTCATCCAGTACTTCGTCAACCAATTGAGCAGCGCCTCAGGGTTGGCACCTCGGAGGATTGGTGAAGATGCGATTGCCGTGCTGCAAGCCCACGACTGGCCCGGGAACGTGCGCGAATTGCGCAACAACATCGAACGCTTGATGATTTTGGCGGGAGGTGACCCCGACGCAGTGATCACCGCTGAAATGCTTCCCGATGAGATCGGCTCAAACGTGCCCCTGCCGGTCAATGGCGGAGCAGAGCACCTCATGTCGTTGCCGCTTCGCGAGGCGCGCGAGATCTTTGAGCGCGAATACCTGCTCGCGCAGATCAATCGTTTCGGCGGCAACATCTCGCGCACGGCTGAGTTTGTCGGCATGGAGCGGTCCGCCTTGCATCGTAAACTGCGTGCGTTGGGGGTTTCCTCAGAACACCGCGGGAGCGCCGAGGTGCGCCAAGCTTAGCGGCAACGCGGCAAGTACACCTGCTGTGTTAGCGCGGGGCGCGAGGAGGCACTTGTGAGTCGCATCGTTTACGTCAACGGGTGCTATCTTCCCTACGCGCAAGCTGGCGTGCACGTTGAAGATCGCGGGTATCAATTTGCCGATGCCATCTACGAAGTCATCGAGGTGCGCGAGGGCGGTCTCGTGGAGGAGGCCCGCCATCTCGCCCGCCTTGTTCGGTCTCTCAGTGAACTCAACATTCGAGCGCCTATGAGTAACGCCGCACTCTCTCATGTGATGCGCGAGACAATTCGCCGGAACCACATCAAGGACGGCCACGTTTATCTTCAGGTCTCGCGCGGCCAGGCGCCGCGTGATTTTGCCTTTCCACCATCAGACACGCCAAGGTCGGTTGTCTGCCTTGCCCGTTCGGCCGTCCCGGCACGGATAGAGGCGCTGGCGCGCGAGGGCATAGCGGTGAAAAGCATGCCTGACATTCGCTGGCGCCGTTCGGACATAAAGACCGTAATGCTTCTGCCGGCATGCCTGGCCAAGGATGCGGCACGGGGTGAGGGCGCGCGTGAGGCCTGGTTCGTGGATGGCGAGGGTTTTGTCACGGAAGGCGGGTCGAGCAATGCCTGGATTGTGACGCCCGAAGGCAAGCTCGTAACGCGCCACTTGGATACCGGCATTCTACCCGGCGTTGTGCGCGCGACCGTGATCGACGCGCTTGCGGGCGATGGTGTCGCCTTCGAGGAGCGGCCATTTCGCCTCTCTGAGGCTCTGGAAGCTCACGAAGCTTTTATCACCTCTTCAACGAACACTGTCATGCCAGTGGTACGTATAGATGGTCAGAAGATCGGCGATGGGAGACCAGGCCCCGTGACGCAGAGGATACGCACTAAATTTCAGCAGACTGCCGACATTTCGAGCGCATGAACGGCTTCATTATGCTGCGAAAATTGGTATATCTGGTTTGTGGTGCGGTGCCGCATAATGTAACCTTATTACCCAGGCGGCCGTACTCCATTTGAGGCGGCGGGGTCTAGCCACCAACGCGGACATAAGAACAGGCGGATAAAAACAATGGGTGCAGATCGAGTCCAGAACCTTCAGGACACTTTCCTGAACCACGTCAGAAAAAACAAAACGCCGCTGACCATATTCCTGATCAATGGCGTGAAGCTCCAAGGCATCGTCAGCTGGTTTGACAACTTTTGTGTCCTCTTGCGCCGAGACGGTCACTCGCAGCTCGTGTATAAGCATGCTATCTCGACGATTATGCCTGGGCAGCCCGTCCATCTGATGGAGACGGAGACAACCGAGGCCTAACCTGGAACGGCAGGGCCATAGATAAATACGTCGACATCGGGCAGGGCCCACAGCAAGAGCAGAAAGAGAAGCGCGCAGGTGGTGTGCGTGCCCTCGTACTTGTGCCGGATCTCAAACGGATCTCCAGATCGGCCGCTGACCAGCCTGACGCAAACAAGCAGCCATTCGTTTCATTGCACTCAGCGCAAGACCGCTTGAGCGAGGCCAGCGGTCTTGCCGATGCGATTGAGCTTGATGTGCAAGAAAGCCAAATTGTGTCGCTCCCTAATCCACGTCCGGCGACGTTGTTTGGAACGGGGAAGGTTGAAGAGCTAAAGGATTTCATTCAGACCATCGAGGCGGCGCTCGTCATTGTCGACCACCCTTTGTCGCCCATCCAGCAACGCAACCTTGAGCGTGCGTGGAATGTGAAGGTGCTCGACCGTACGGGCCTCATCCTGGAAATCTTCGGACGGCGCGCGCGCACGCGAGAGGGGCGCCTACAAGTCGAACTGGCGCATCTTTCATATCAGAAGAGCCGGTTGGTCCGGACGTGGACCCACCTTGAGCGCCAGCGCGGTGGTTACGGCTTCCTGGGCGGCCCGGGTGAAGCCCAGATCGAGCTCGACCGGCGCATGATCAACGAGCGCATCGCTGCGATCCGCAAGGAGCTTGAGGTTGTCGTCAAGACGCGCGAGCTTCATCGCAAGGGGCGCCGTCGTGTACCCTATCCGATCGTCGCGATCGTCGGATATACGAATGCTGGCAAGTCAACGCTGTTCAATCGGATTACGGGCGCCACGGTGCTCGCAAAACAGCAGGTCTTCGCAACCCTCGATCCCACCATGCGCGAAGTCCGTTTGGAAAGCGGCCGGCGCATTATCTTGTCTGACACGGTGGGATTCATCTCCGATCTTCCGACCACGCTCGTGGCAGCCTTCCGCGCCACGCTCGAAGAAGTCATCGAGGCCGACCTCATTCTCCATGTCAGGGATATCGCGCACGAAGAAACACAGGAGCAGGCGTGTGACGTCGAGGCGGTGCTTCGTGACCTCGGCATCGATACCATTTCGGCCAGCTCAAACATCATGGAGGTCTGGAACAAGATCGACATGTTGAGCCCTGTGACCCGGGAGGAAGCCTGCAGCGCTGCTCAGTGGTTGGAGAGGCCGCCCGTTCTCGTCTCTGCAACGACAGGGGAGGGCATCGATAAGTTGCTGGCGGCGATTGATGCCCGGCTTGGCGCGCATGATGAAGTGCTCGACCTCATCATCCCCGCGCGTGAGGGCAAGATGCTGAATTGGCTCTACGAGGAGGCCGGTATTCTGGATCGTGAGAATCTCGAAACCGGTGAGGTGCGGGTCCGGGTGCGCATTGCCGCCGAAAAGAGACAACGGCTGCTGGCACAGATGCGCCGGGCGGGTGTCGCGCTGACGGGGCTGGATGCTGTTGAAGCATAGGCGGCATGACCCATGATGGTCATTCAGCGCACTTACAACTTGCCTGCCAAGGTTACTACGATCGCGCGCTCACAAAACGAACAAGCGCATCGAGTCCCGTCCCGACGGCAACCGGTTTGGCGCCAAGCTGCTCGGGCGTAGAGTTGAGCCGATTGATCCAGACTGTCGGGTAGCCAAACCATGCGGCTCCTGCAACGTCCCATCCGGCAAATGCAGCAAAAGCAATCTGCTCCTTTGGCAGCAGTAGCGCATCGACCCCAAGTTGGTAGGCACGAGGATCGGGCTTGTAGGTCTTGATCGCATCGGTGCTGAGCACGTGATCGAACACCCCATCGAGCCTCGAGTTAGCAACACCAGACCTCAGCATCTTTTCGGTCATGTTTGAGAGGAAAGCGAGCTTGATGCCCCTCGCTTTGAGTGCGTCGAGCGCCGGGGCGACATCAGGCCATGCCTTCAAAGCCAAAAAAGCATTGTGGAGTCGCGCGCGGTTGTCGTCAGTCGCGTCAAGCCCAAGCTGGGCTGTCGCGAAACGATGGGCATCATCGATAATCGAGAAGAAGTCCTTGTATTGCCCGCCCAGAGCACGCAACCACTGATACTCGAAAAGACGCGTGCGAAACTGACCAACGAACGCGTCGCCCTTTTCCGGGTAGAGCTCCTTTCCCAGTGCGATAACTGGCCGGGGATCGAGTATCGGAAAGCCATCGAACGCGACCGCTTTGATCCTTGCAGGCGCTGCCGCAAAACTAAGCGGGGAATTTAACACCACCTGAGCGGCGGCGGCCCCTGTAGCCAGGGCGAGAAATTCTCGGCGGCTCGACGTCATGCGTGTCTCCAAATCTCCTGTGGCAGGGCACTACCGCCCCTTTGACTTCGCCTCGTCCCAGAGCCGATCCATTTCTTCAAGATCGGAGTCGTGCGGTGTGCGTTCCTCGGCAGCGAGACGGTCTTCGATGTAGCGGAAGCGGCGGACGAACTTGTCGTTCGCCGCGCGCAACGCGCCTTCCGGATCGACCTTCAGGTGCCGGGCAACATTGGCGACGACAAACAAGAGATCTCCGAGTTCCTCTGCGATGGCATCACTGCCGCCTGTTGCACCCTCCGGCTGGTGCACGATCTCTGCCTCAAGCTCGGCCAGCTCCTCCTTGAGTTTTGCAAAGACAGGAGCCAAAGACGGCCAATCAAATCCAACCTTGGCCGCTTTTTTTTGAAGTTTCACCGCACGCGTCAGCGCGGGCAGGGGAGCAGGAATACCCTCAAGGATGCCGCCCTGCGTGCCCTTGGTGGCCTTTTCTGCCGCCTTGATGCGATCCCAGAAACCCGGTGGCGCGCCCGCTGCACGCTCTGCCTCACTGCCAAACACGTGAGGATGGCGCCGGATCATCTTGACCGTGATGGCACCGACAACGTCGTCGAAGTCGAAGGCTTTTTGCTCTTCAGCCATGCGTGCGTGATAGACAACCTGGAACAGGAGGTCGCCCAGTTCGTCCTTCAAGTCAGATATGTCGCCACGCGCAATTGCGTCCGCCACCTCGTAGGCTTCCTCAATTGTGTAGGGCGCGATTGTCGCAAACGTCTGCTCCAGATCCCATGGACAACCCGTCCCCGGCGTTCGCAGCGCCGCCATCACCCCCAACAAATCGGAGAGCGTCTTCTTTGCGTCGGTGTTGTCCACTAGCAATCCTCTCCGATAGAGTGTCCAGCAGGGAAGATGGCAATGCCGCCAGAACGCCAGGGATAGGGCGATATGATCGTGCTGCGCATCATCGTCAACGCCTTCATCATGGCGGCGGAAATCGCTGCCGTCATTGGCGTCGCCGCCTTTGGCTACACCTACCCGTTCATCTTCGCGGGTTTAACCGCTATCGTAAGTTTCGCGCTTGGCCTCTACCTGGAGGTTGCGCGCCTTCGCTACGAGCTGCCTTGGTACTTTGGCGGGCTCATCAAGCGCAGTGCCATTTACACCGCGATGGTCGGTTTCGTCGAAGCCCTCTTTAAGGGCGTCGTGGCAGGCGTTGCAGCCCTGTTTACCTTCGCGGGAACGGACCATGACCGGTTGTTCTGGGTGGCCGTTGTCTTTGGCGTGTGCATCTACTTTGGGTCAACGGCTCTCCGCTACCTATCGATCAGGACAGATGCACTGCCATTGCGTTGGGGGTATTTTCGCTTAGCAGCACCACTCGGTCTGCTGTTCTCCGCCGGGCTCGCGCTGCTTGCGGCTGTCGCCATCATCCCGGCCACGAGCGTTGCCGATATCGGCTGGCAAATCATTTTTGACATGCCGCCACAGCCGTCAATCGAGCAGGTGAGCGAACTCGTCTTTCGCATCAAGCAGGCCTTCGATGACTTCATCGTCACGATGCTGAGCGCGGTGATGAGCGAGGATGCGGCGCGGCTCGTCGGCATTGTCGTCTCCGTCAACGTCCTGTCGGGCTTTGTAAGCGCGCTCTACGCGGCGTTGATCGCAACGGGCGTTCGCGAGGCCGAGGAAACGCTTCTCTGACACAAGTTGCAGGGAAGGGGAGCCGCATGGCGCCGGCCATAGCCGGCACGCTCAAGCCAAAGCCCGTGATGAAGGCGGCTAAGGCCGCTACTGCCAACCAAATTGAATGGCTCTCATCCTATCAAGTTTGTTCGCATAATATATATTATGGAAAATTATGATTAGTTAAGATTTATTATCAGTAAGTTAATGGGCAGCCTTTGTAGCCCACAAGCCTTACTTCTCGTACTTGTCGGCAACGAACTTGTCGAGCAACCGTACGCCCCAACCCGAACCCCAACTGGGGCTGATCTCTGACTTTGGAGCGTCCATTGCGGTCCCCGCCAAGTCGATATGCGCCCATGGCGTGTCGTCGACGAACCGCTTTAGGAACGCTGCCGCTGTGCACGCCCCAGCCCAACGACCACCAAGGTTTTTTATGTCCGCGTTCTTGGAGTCCATCATCTTGTCGTAGGCCTTGTCGAGCGGCATGCGCCAGATCTTCTCGCGCGTCTTTTCCGACGCCTCAAGCAGATCATTTGCCAGCTTGTCGTCATTGCAGAACAGCCCGGCGTATTCCTTGCCCAGCGCAATCATGATTGCCCCGGTCAGTGTGGCAAGATCGATCATCAATCGCGGCTTGAAGTGCTCCTGCACGTAAGACATCAGGTCTCCGAGGACGAGACGGCCCTCCGCATCCGTATTGAGGACTTCAACTGTCTGCCCCGAATAGGACGTCACGATATCGCCCGGGCGCGTCGCCGAGCCTGACGGCATGTTCTCGACCAATCCGATGATGCCCACAGCGTTGACGTTGGCCTTGCGCTCGGCGAGCGTGTGCATGAGCCCAACGACACAGGCGGCTCCGCCCATGTCGCCTTTCATGTCCTCCATACCCGCCGATGGCTTGATTGAAATGCCGCCAGTGTCGAACACGACCCCCTTGCCGACGAAAGCCAAAGGCTTGCTCCGCTTCGATTTGGCACCATGCCACTGCATGATGGCAACGCGTGCGGGTCGCACACTTCCCTGGGCGATGGCCAATAGCGCGCCCATTTTAAGCTTTTTAAGCTCTTCATCGTCGAGAATCTGGACCTCGACGCCAACCTCTTCGAGTTCTTTTACGCGCTCGGCAAACTCTATCGGGCCAAGCATGTTGGCCGGCTCGTTGACAAGGTCGCGGGCGAGGACAATACCGTTGACCAGCGCTTGATAGTGCCCAAATGCAGCGCGCGCCTTGTCCGGATCGGCACATTGCACGACCAGCTTCTGCAAATGGTCGCGCTCCTGGTCATCATCACCGTTGCCCTTCTTGGTGATGTATTTGCGAAACTTGTAAAGGCGCATCAGCGCGCCAAAAGCGAGTTGGGCGGCCACGTTTTCTGGCTTTGCACCACCATCCGGAGACTCTGCGATAATGCACGCCTTAGGCGTTTTTCGTGCCGTGATGGCGCCTGCCGCGACACCACCCAGCGTAACCCAATCGGCTTCCTTCAAATCATGAGACTTGCCAGTACCTAACAAGATGAGCCGTTTCACACCAATCTTGGGAGGCGTGAGCACCTCAGCGGTGCTTTTCTTTTTGGCTTTGAATTGCGCGGCCTCCACCGCCTTCACGATGCCTCCCCCTGACCGCGTGTTCAACTCGGCAGCACGGTCCCCTAGCGAGAGTTCATCCCCCACGAGAACAACGCACGTTGCTTCCGGATCTGCCCCCAAGGGTGCGAAAACGATCTCGGTGCGCTCAGTCATTAGGGGCTCCTCATCATGTCATGGGCTCTTTACCGTAGCGGACTGTCACGGCGTGGGGTGCGAGCGCGATAGGTACACGCGCCAAACGGTGTCTGCGTTACTGAGCAGATGTCCCCGGGGCCAGATTGCAGGCAAAGAGGTTTCGTGAATTGTGGCACGGGCGAACTTAGACGCTGGGTCCCCACTTTCAAGCGATCGGCAAGCGAACGATTAAGTTTTGATTCCAAGTGATCGCTTCTGCCATCATGTTCGCCGTGCGTTCTCGGTCACAGGCATCTCCTCCCGCGGCTCCCTACCGGCGCAAGTGACTGGCCTGAGGCCGAAATTCTGCCACGGAACTATGGGAATCGATGACTTGGGGCGATCGGCGGGGGACAACAGGAGGCGGGGTTAACTGATGCCTCCTCAAAAACGATGACAATTTTTCAAAGGTACGTATTCAGGCAGGCTGGCGGCGCGTTGCTGATCATTCTTCTGTCTCTGTCGGCAATCGTCTGGATAGCGCTGGCCTTGCGGCAGCTCAACGTCGTGACCGCCCAAGGTCAGGACGCGTGGATGCTCTTCAAAATGACCACGCTTGCGCTTCCAAAGTTGATGGCCATCATCGCGCCGTTCTCGTTGTTAATCGCCGTCATCCATACGCTTAACCGGCTGAACAGCGACAGTGAGTTGATCGTACTCACGGCGTCAGGGGCAACCATTTGGACGGTGGCGAAACCCCTGGTCTTGTTAGGCCTCATCGTTTCCGTGGGTGTCGGCTTCGTCAATCATTTCGCCATGCCATGGAGCCTCAGGTTGCTCCGCCAATACATCATCGAGGTCCGCACGGACCTTCTCACCCAAGTCATTCAGCCGGGCCGCTTCTCAAGTCCTGAGCCGGACCTGACCTTCCACATCCGCGAACGCGCCTTCAATGGCGAACTCAAGGGCATGATCGTTCACGACACGCGCGACAAAAAGCAAAGCCAATCCTACTTGGCTGATCGCGGCGTGATCGTGAAAGGCGAACCCTCAGACTACCTTGTCATGAGTGATGGTCACATCGTGCGGCGCGCTGAGGGCGATGAACCTGCGCAAATCATCGCGTTCGACAAGTACGCCATCGACCTGAGCCGCTTCGAGAAGAAGTTGACCGACGACCGGGAGTTCAAACCGGCCGAGCAGAATTCCTGGGAGCTCTGGAATCCTGACGCGGAAAGTTATTACTTCAAGAAGCAGCCGGGCAAAATTCGTTCCGAGTTGCATGAGCGGTTCGCAAGTGCACTCTACCCGATTGCCTTTGTCCTGATTGCTTTGGCTACCGTTGGACAGGCGCAAAGTACGCGCCAAAGCAGGATCCGGGTGATGGCGCTTGCCTTTTGCTTGGCGGCGTCAATCCGGCTCGGTGGCATGGCGCTGAATAACGTCGTCGCCCTCTCGGCAGAGGCCACGCCACTGCTCTATGCGCTGCCATTGGCAGCAATTGCTGGTGCACTTTGGGCAATGGATCGCACCACTCGCAGGTTGGGACAACAATCGATCTTTAGTCGAGCAATTGAGCCCTTGGCGCGGTTTGCAGCTTCGCTCCCACGGCCGAATTTCGGACGGTTCCTTGGCGGCATGAGGGGAGCTACGGGCCGATGATCCGAGCGCGAATACTTCGCAATTACATTGGCCGTCGCTTCCTCCTCGCCATCGTGTCTGCGTTTGCCCTTTGCGCACTCTTGATCTTCATGATCGACTTCGTCGAACTACTTCGGCAAGCCGGGAAATACGGCGGGGTCTCGGCTTGGTCTCTGGCGGTCATCGCTCTCCTGAGGTTGCCGGCCTACGCTGAATATCTGGTCGGTTTTGCCATCCTCGTTGGCAGCATCGGCGCCCTCCTCCAGCTCAGTCGCAAGAGCGAGTTGGCTGTGATGCGGGCCGCCGGGATGTCCGTGTGGCAATTTTTGAGGCCGGGTCTCCTCGTTGCCTTCGTTCTGGGCACCGTTTGGGTGGCGGTCTTTAACCCCCTCGCTGCCGCTGGGCGAACGATGGCCGAAAACCTCTACGCCGACGCTTTCGGTAAAGAAACCAATCTCTTAGAGGCGCGCGGAGCAGGGTCTTGGCTCCGTCAGGATGGGGCCGATGGGCAGTCCGTTATCGGGGCTGCGCTCGCCGCCAACAGGGGTCTCTCGCTGACGGGCGTAACGGTATTTCTTTTCAATACCAGCGGTCAGTTTGTGGAACGGATTGATGCAGGTAGCGCCCACCTTCGCCAGGGGTACTGGGAGTTGCATGACGCCTGGGTTGCGAGGATGGGCCAGGAGCCGGAGAAATTCGGCTTGTATCTCCTCTCAACCTACCTCTCACCCGAGCGAGTCTCAGACGCTCTGGGCAGTATTTTATCGCTGTCGTTCTGGGAGCTGCCTCGGCTCATCGAAGTAACTGAAAAAGCGGGACTTTCGTCCGATAAGCTCCAAATCCAGTATGAGGCGCTGCTTTCCCGGCCATTCCTTTGTGCCGCAATGGTTCTTTTGGCCGCCACTGTGTCGTTGGGGTCATTCCGCTCAGGGGGCATCCAGACTATGGTCATATCGGGATTAGTTGGGGGGTTCGGTTTCTTCTTGATGATAGAGGTCTCCCGGCAGATCGGCGTGGCCGGACTGGCGCCTGCATGGGCGGCTGTCTGGTTGCCGTTAGTCCTTGTTTTTATTGTCTCGGCTACTGTGCTTTTGCACCAGGAGGATGGCTGAGTGATGCGTGAAACGCGGGCACCGCAGAAGGGTTGCGGAACGTCACGCGTCGTCTGTCGGCACCTTAGGGCTGCCGGCTGGGCGCGCGTGGCCGCGCTTGCGAGCATGGCTGCCATCCTCGGGTGGGCGGTCCCGGACGCGTGCGCGCAGACCTTCAATCCTAAGAACCCAATGAATCCCTTGAGTTCGGGTACCGCGAGTTCATTCAGCAATTCGGAACTGGTGGGGCCGTCCCGGAATATCGACACATCCCAGCCGCTTTATCTTCAGGGCGATGAGCTCATCTACGACACGAGCGGCGACAAGGTCATCGCGCGCGGCAACGTCGAGATTTACTACAACAACTACATCCTGACCGCCGATGAAGTGATCTACGATCAGGCAGCCAACACGCTGACTGCTGTCGGCAACGTCGTCGTCAAAGAACCGAACGGCAATATCCTTCGGACCGATCGCTACACGATGACCGACGATTTTCGTGATGGCTTCGTTCAGTCACTGAGCATTGTCGCAAGCGATGACTCGCGCATTGTCGCCGAAGGTGCGACACGGCGCGGCGGCAACATCACCGAGTTTACCAACGCGCGGTTCACGCCCTGTAAGACGACGGACAACATGCCGCCGCTCTGGTGCATCAGTGCCGCGCGCGTTGTCCACGATCAGCAGGCTGCAACGATCACGTATCAAGATGCCCAGTTTGAGATCTTCGGCACGCCGGTCCTCTACCTGCCCTACTTCCAACACGCCGATCCTTCGGTGAAGCGCAAGTCGGGCTTCCTGATGCCGGAGTTCGGCACGTCCGATGCTTTTGGCTTCAGCACCACTATTCCTTACTATTTCGCCCTGGCCCCCAACTACGACTTCACCTTCTATCCCAAGTACATGTCCCGCCAGGGCGTCCTTTGGCAGGGGGATTGGCGTCATCGGCTGGCCAATGGTCAGTACAATATCAAAATTGCGGGTATCGATCAGGATGCCAACGATCTGCCAAGCTCAATCACCAACCCCGAAGATTTCGACGGCTGGCGCGGAAGTCTTGAGACCAAGGGTCTGTTCTCTCTTTCCAGCTGGTGGAAAGCGGGTTGGGATGTCACGATCGAGAGCGACGACGCATTCCGTCGCTTCTATAAGCTCGACAACATTCTGCTGACCGACCGCGTCAACAAAGTCTTCTTAACGGGGCAGTCGGACCGCAACTACTTCGGGATGAACCTCTACCACTTGGGCGGATTGCTCCTCGACGACAATTCGCAGACGGAATCCCTCATCCATCCCATTATCGATTACAACTACATCTTCGACGATCCCGTCCTGGGTGGCGAGTTGCGTTGGGATACCAATGTTCTGAGCATGTCGCGCGATCAGGGTCCAACGTCCTTTGCCCCCGACATCCCAGACGGGAACACCGAAACGATGAACCGTCTGGTGACGGAAGTGAGTTGGCGCCGCCGGATGACCGACACACTTGGCATCACCTACACACCCTTCGCCCACCTGCGGGGCGATGTGTATCAGATTGGCGATTACGTCGATCCTGAAGACCCCCAAGGTCCCCTCCAGAATGACACCTTGGCACGCGGATTGGCGTTGGGTGGCGTGACGGTCGCCTATCCTTGGGTTGCGAATTCAAGTGTGGGTTCACACGTAATCGAGCCCATTGGGCAGATCATTGCGCGTCAGAGCAGCATCGATCAGAACAACCTGCCTGACGAGGACGCCAAGAGCCTCGTTTTCAATGACGTCAATCTGTTCGATTGGAACAAGTTCTCTGGATACGATCGTATCGAGACGGGAACCCGCGCCAACGTTGGTCTGCAGTACACGTTCCAGGCAAATACCGGTGGCTATGCCCGCGTCCTCCTCGGGCAAAGCTTCCAGCTTGCCGGGGATAACGCGTATGCCAACCCCGGTGTCGATGCCAATGGAGACCCGGTCTTCTCGCCATTCAGCGGTCTTGAGTCATCCCGCTCCGATTACGTGCTGGGTGCCTACATCGCGCCGACGAACGCGTTCCGCTTGATCTCGCAATCCCGCTTCGATGAGGCGGAACTCGATCTGCGTCGCCAGGATGCCGCAGTGGTGGCTGAAGTCGGGCCGTTCTCCGCGTCTGTCATTTACGCCTACACGGCCAGTGACCCCGAAGCAGGAATCGACGACGAGCAACAGGATCTCTACAGCTACGTCGGTTTCAAGGTGACCAATCATTGGAGCGTGGGCGGAGCCATCCGTTACGACATCGACGATCAGATAATGGCTCAGAATATGGTTCGCGTGCGCTATGCCGACGACTGCTTCGTTCTCACGGCATCCTATACGGACAACAACTATCAGAACCCCGAGATTGCCGACGGTCAGACCTTCATGGTGCGCTTCGAGCTCAAGCACCTGGGCGAGTTCGGGTATGCAACCGATTCGCTTGACTACGTGTTTGGAGAGCAGCAGTCGGGCGGCTGATGCTCACCCCAATTGCGGGCTCCTCCCCCGTCCTCCTGCGGGGGGCATGCCCGCGACCAGCGCCACGCCATCGCCATGGTTCATGTGGATAAGGCCACGTGGGCGTCGGGCAGCTGGGGTATGCTCCTGAGTCAAACGCCATCAGCCGAACGGACAGAGGAATGCATTCGACAAGCCTCGTGCCAACGCTTGGTCGCCAGTGCGAATCCTGGCGCGCACATGCTGTGGGAGTCCTAAGCTTCGTTGTTGTGGCTCATCTGTTGCTCGCAACGGCCGACCAAGTGGCAGCCCAGAATTCAACTGCGCCGCCTCCCGCTGCCAAATCGGACAACACGAAAGCCAATGCAAAGGCGTCGTCCAGTAGTCCTACCCGCCGCGCCTCCAAAGGCAGCCAATCAATAGCCGTGCTCGTAAACGATGAGCCGATCACCAAGTATGAGGTCCAAAAGCGCCGCGAACTCATGGCCCTTTCCGGCGACATAGAGTCTCACGTCAAGAGACACTTTGGGAATATGATCAAAGATCCGAAGACAACCGCCCGGCTCAAGGCGATACTCCAGGAGACGATCAAGGCAAACGAAGGCAAGAGCAAAGACGAGGTCATCAAGATCTTCGAGCAGCGTAAGAGGGCTTACGCACAGCAACTCCAAAAGAAAGCCGTAGCCAAAGCGCGCGCGAGCGTTCTGCCGCCCGAAAAAGAGGCGTTGGATGGATTGATCGAGGAACGCCTCAAAATCCAGGAGGCCAAGAGGCTCAACGTCCTTGCGACCGACGAGCAGGTCAACTCCACGATGGCCCAGCTGGCCAAGCGCAACAAGATGACGCCCAAAGAGTTTGCCCAGCACCTGAAAAAAGTAGGCGCGAGTGTTTCGATCATGAAGCAGCGCTTTAGGGCGAGCATGTCCTGGAGCAACGTCATTCGAGCGCGATTTGGCCAACGCGTCAGTGTGAGCAATAGCGACATCGACAAGTTGGTGGGCACAGGGATCGGCGAGGATGAGGTCGAACTCGGCCTGCAGCGCATTTTGCTGACGCTTCCCGGCAAGGCTGATCAAAAGCAGGTTGCCCAGCGCCTTCGTGAAGCCGAAACGCTGCGAGCAAAATTTACTGACTGCAAGGTGACGTCAGCGCTGGCGTCGGGGGTACGCGAGGCCCGATTCCAAGACCTCGGAAAACGCAGATCAGCAAGCATTCCTGAGCCGACTCGCAGCCTCCTGCGGGTGGCGGGAAAAGGCGAGATGCTGCCCCCAAGTCTCGGAGAAGGCGGCGTGGAACTGTGGGCGGTCTGCGACCGCACGACGATCAAAGCCGCTCAAGTAAAGCGCGACGAAGTCCAGAACGAACTGCGTCAAAAGGAGTTCGACATCCTGGCTAAGCGTCATCTGAAGGACCTGCGCCAGGACGCCCATATCGAGTACAGGTAATGGGCAGCCAAGCCCACGACGCACGGAGTCCTTTGCTTGCAGTTAGCATGGGCGATCCGGCTGGCATCGGTCTTGAGATTACACTGAAAGCCTGGCTGGAACGCAACGAGCGAGGCATCTCGCCATTCGTTGTCTTCGCTGATCCAAAAGCACTAGCGGCTCGATCCGAGAGCCTCGGCTTAACCGTCCCCGTCAAAACAGTGGAACGGCTGACCGACGCGATCGACCTCTTTGCTACAGCGCTTCCGGTTCGTTCAGTCCCTCTTGCAGTGACGGCCCGACCAGGCGCACCTAGCCCAGAAAATGCACCGGCCGTCATTCAAGCCATCGAACGAGCTACGGAGTCTGTGGTCCTTGGCGAAGCAAGCGCCCTCGTCACTAACCCGATCGCCAAGCACGTATTGCACGCAGCCCATTTTGGCCATCCCGGGCACACCGAGTTTCTCGCCGCTCTTGCGCAGAGCCACTACCCGGGCAAACGGTTTCATCCGGTGATGATGCTCGCGTCGAACGAGTTGCGCGTCGTTCCCCTCACCGTCCACTGCGCACTTGCCGAAGTCCCAGGTGCAATTACGCGGCGTCTCATCTTTGAAACTGTGCGGATTACCTTTGAGGCATTATCGCGAGACTTCCGCGTCACCTCCCCTCGCATCGCCGTGACAGGGCTGAACCCGCACAGCGGAGAGGAAGGGCGCATGGGGCGAGAAGAAGCTGACATTATAGCGCCAGCCATTGCCGAATTGCGCTCGGAGGGCCTATCGGTCACGGGGCCGCACCCAGCCGATACGCTTTTTCATCCTGCTGCACGGCGAACCTATGACGCCGTGATTGCGATGTATCACGATCAGGCTCTAATACCGTTCAAGACGATCGCGTTCCACGAAGGTGTCAACGTCACGCTGGGCTTGCCATTCGTGCGCACATCGCCCGACCACGGCACGGCCTTCGACATCGCCGCCCAAGGCTGTGCCTCGCCTGCGAGCTTCATTGAAAGCTTGAAGACCGCGGCTACGCTTTCTGCTGCCCGCTTTGCAGCACAGACGGCATGAGCCCTGATCAGAAATCCACCATGCGCGCGGGCGCAAGTCCCGACGGCCTGCCACCCCTGCGTGACGTCATTCGTACCTTTGGTCTCTCCGCAAAAAAGAGCTTGGGCCAAAACTTTATCCTGGATCTCAATCTTACTCGCCGAATTGCGCGGGCGGCTGGACCATTGGAGGGCCGTACAGTTGTAGAGGTCGGACCAGGCCCGGGTGGTCTGACGCGCGCCCTTCTCCTGGAAGGTGCTGGCCGCGTCATCGCGGTGGAGCGGGATGAGCGCTGCCGCCCTGCACTTGAAGAAATTTCTGAGCGTTACGCTGATCGATTATCCCTGCACTATGGAGACGCTACACGCGCCGATTGGCGGAGCCTTCTGAGTTCCGAAGCAGGAAAGGCGGTCGTTGCTGCCAACTTGCCCTATGGAATTGCGACCCTTCTGCTCGTCGGTTGGCTCGAAACTGATCCCTGGCCGCCCTGGTTCGATCGGCTGGTGCTCATGTTCCAACGGGAAGTCGCAGAGCGCATCGTGGCGCCACCGCACAGCGAGGCCTACGGTCGGCTCTCTGTCCTTTCCCAATGGCGCACGAATGCTCGCATCGTTCTCTCATTGCCGCCGGAAGCCTTCACGCCGCCGCCCAAGGTGGCTTCTGCGGTGGTCGAATTCGTACCGCGCCCTCATCCGCAGCCGGCTTGCTCTGCAAAGACGCTGGGACGGATTACGGCCGCAGCGTTCGGCCAACGGCGCAAGATGCTCCGCTCAAGCCTCAAGCAGCTGGTCACCAATCCAGAGGAGCTACTGGCGGCGGCCGGAATTTCTGGGAATCTGCGCGCAGAAGACATAAGCGTTCGCGACTTTGCCCAACTGGCCTATGTGTTCGAACACTCAAGAGCTGGGCGTCGGTAAACGCACGTCTCATGCGTCTCAGTTCGGCACGTGCCAGACTAACCCGCTTAGCGCGCGCAGTTGCTCGGTGCCGGTCGGCCGGCGAACCGGTCGGCCATCCAATTGGTTGCTGAGTACGCGCCTTTGAAGCCAGCGTACATGTGGTCGATACCCTCAAGCCAAATCATATGCACACGCGCCCCGCTGAGACACAAATGGTCGGCAAACTGCCGTGTGATCTTCGGACGCACGGTCGTATCTGCGGTGCCCTGGGCGATGAAAACCGGCGCGCCCGGTGGCGACTGTCCGGGTGAATTGCGCACCATGATTGATTTCCAAGGTTCGACTTCGGTGGGGTTGTACTTGAGAAAATTGGTCCGCAACGCATTGGTCGCCTTCTCCAATGCGAGCATCTCCGGCAGGTTGCGCAAACAGTCGCGCGCTACTCGTTCGAAGTTCGGCTCGGTGCCGGCCACCAAGATGCTGCTGAGAGGGATATCAAAAACTTTCGACCACGACAAAAGGGCCATGGCGGAGAGCGTCTTTCCGACGTTGGAAAATTCGTCGGCATCAAACAGCTCCGCCAGGTATGTCGCCGGCGCAGCGGCGGCGACTCCGACCAGCTCTAGTTCTGGTGCATATTCTGCCGCCAACTGGCCCGCAAACAGCGCCGCGTGTCCACCCTGCGAGTGCCCCCACACTGCATATCGTTTTTGTGCCCTTGCGTCGGACAGTTGGTGAACGGCACGGACAGAGTCAAGGACGGCGCGTCCCTCGCTTACCCCGACAAGATAAGGGTGCCACGGTGGAGTACCGAGTCCAGGATAGTCGGTGGCCGTCACGACGTAGCCACGCTCCAACAGCAACTCCAGCCCCGCAATCGATGCCGCTTGGTTGGGTAGCAACGATGGAGCACAGCTTGGCACAACACCGGTCGTTGGGTGCGCCCATGCCACGACGGGGCGCCCACCTGGTGGGGCCGGTTCCACGGGAATGAATATTGAGCCCGACACCGGAATAGGCTGGCCGTCGAGGCCGGTCGAACGATACATGATCCGAAAGGCCTTGGCCTTATCTTCGCCCCCACCGGTCTGGGGCCAAATGCGAAGGATTTGCCCGGGCTTTGCTTTTAGAATTTCACCCTTGCCAATGTCGCCCAGGAAATTCTCGGCCGACGCCGAGCCTGTGAGACCCCACCCGCACAGCACGAGAGCCACGCACGCTGCTCTTAGTGCTCTTAACATCACTCCCCCCGCGCTGCGGTGAATGGCGTTGGCGATTTGCCGCCGTTGGTCAGTGCATTGTGGCATTTTGCTGCGAGGGGAGGCAAGGGATTGACGGGCTAATTGCACTTGGACGGAGATGCACGCGATTGACCACCGTGTCACGTACCTCCGGTGGATTTTCTGCTCGGGGTCCCGGTCAACGATGGAGTGCCATTTCGGCGGTCCCGCAATCATCAGGGACTGGCTTTCCTTCAAAGCGGTCGGCAATCCAAGCCACCGCCGTCAAGGCACTGTCATATCCAGCGAACTCATGACCCGTTCCGTCCAAAGTATAGAAATCCACCCTTGTGCCATTGCCACAAAGCTTGCTGACGAAAGCATTCGTAACTTCTGGCTCCACAACAGGATCAGCCGTGCCCTGCGCAACAAAGATTGGTACACTGGGTGGCACCGGACCTACGGAATTGTTTTTCATCAAAGTTGCCCACGGCTCTAACTCTGTTGGGTTGCCCTTAAGAAATTTTTCTTCCTCCAAGGGTTGGATCTCCACTTGTATCTTAAGCACTTCAAAGACGGTCTCAACGCAATCGTGAGCCAGTTCGTCAAAACTCTCACGCGCGTCAGATTCTAGGATCTGATCGAGAGGCAGCTCGAATACCTCGGACCACGACCACAAGGCCATCGACGTTAGGGCCCGGCCCGGCCCCGTGTGTCGGTCGGCCTTGAATAGTCTTACAAGATCGGTCGCGGGTGCCGCTGTTGCTACGCCGACGAGTTCGAGTTCGGGCGCATAGTTTGCAGCCATCTGACCCGCAAAGAGTACGGCATGCCCGCCTTGAGAGTGTCCCCACAGCGCAAAACGCTTCTGCGTATGAGCGCCGGCAACCTGTCGTGCCGCACGGATCGAATCCAGAACGGCACGCCCCTCGGCCTCACCGATGAGAAACGGTTGAGCGGTAGGACCAATCGGGCCTTGATAGTCCGTTGCGGCGACAATGTAACCGTGCTCCATCATATCCCAGAGACCCGGAACGATCCTTGAGAGATCAGGCATCAACGAGGGGGCACAACGATGCACGACACCTGATGTGGGGTGGGCCCAACCAACGATAGGGCGACCTTCTTTTGGAGCTGGGCTGTCGGGGATGAAGACCGCCCCGGTGATCGCCACCGGATTGCCCTTATGGTCCGTCGACCGAAATAGTATGCGGTAGGGTTTGGTTTCATGAAGGCCGCCGCCCGGCATTGGGTGGCTGCGCAACAGCGTCCCAGGTGCAGCGTTATTGATCTCGGTCAACGTTACGTCAGTGAAGGGCTCTTCAGCGCGCACGCTGAACGCAAACAAAGAGCCCGCAACAACACCGACCAAAGCCAATGCTCGGCTTGGCGACACGAAGAAGAAGCGCGCTGTCGATTGGGGAGGTGCTCGCGACCGAGCACGACGTAATTCAGTTGTGTTATGGCGCATATCCAATTCCCACACGCGGCGCCAGCAACGATGAAGCCACCTATACGTATCGACTGAATAGTGGGCCCGGGCAATTGAACGATGGTGCAACAGGCAAAACAGGTTCCGTTCAAGCCGTTCTTAAAACTTGATACAAATCGGGGGTATTGCGCCGGTCGTGTCCGCCAGCAGACGTGCAAAAGCAGTGTTGATGCTAACGCGCGTCCAAAGGGCGGAGCGCAGAGCCTCAACATGACCCGCTAAAGCGCGTCTTGGAGATTTCGCACGAACCCTATGAGACCCTCCTGGCGCTCCCGCTTGAGGCGCTCGGCGCTGAGGATCGCTTGTAGATTGGCCAACGCAACATCGAAGTCCTCGTTGACGATAACATAGTCGTACTCGGGCCAATGGCTGATTTCGCTTGAGGCCTTTTGCATGCGCCGCTTGACCACGTCTTCGGCATCTTGTGCCCGTTCTCGCAACCGCTGCTCCAAAACCTCCGCCGTGGGCGGCAGAACGAACACGCGCACAACGTCGTGCTTCTTCTTCTCGGAAAGCTGTTGTGAGCCCTGCCAATCGATGTCGAAGAGGGTGTCGCGTCCGTCGGCAATCGCAGCTTCAACAGGTGCATTCGGTGTACCGTAAAAATTGTCGAAGACGTTCGCCCATTCGATCAGTTCTGACCGCTCGCGCATTTGCTCGAATTTGGCATCGTCCACGAAGTAGTAGTCGCGCCCGTCGACCTCGCCCGGCCGCGGCGCCCGCGTTGTCACTGATACAGACAACGAGATATCCGGATCAGACTCTAGGAGCCGACGCGCCAATGTCGTCTTGCCCGCTCCCGACGGTGACGACAGGACGAGGAGAAGTCCCCGTCGTTTCATTTTAGGCTCTTCCAAGCTCACACCATCATATCTGCTGTGTCAGAAAATCGTTCGCTCCGGGTTATGGCTCACTCGATGTTCTGCACCTGCTCGCGCATCTGATCGATTGCTGTTTTCAGCGCAAGGCCTGCGCGTGTAATTTCCACGTCGTTCGCTTTCGAGCAAATTGTGTTGGCCTCACGGTTGAACTCCTGGGCCAGGAAATCAAGCTTACGTCCCACGGCCCCGCGTTCACCGAGCAGTTGCCGCGCTGCATCGATGTGGGCACGAACCCGCTGGACTTCCTCTTCGACGTCGGCACGGGTCGCGAGCATGACGGCCTCCTGATGAAGCCGCTCCACGTCCAGGCTGTTCGTCGTTTCCAATATCCTGTTGATTTGCTCACTAAGTCGTTGTGCAACGGCTTCGGGGCTGCGCGCTGGCGACGTTTCGATGGCCCCTATCAGGCGCTCAATTGCAGCAAGCTGCGCTTCGATTGCACTTTGGAGACGCTCGCCCTCCGAACTCCGCGCATCCGCGAGCGCGCCGAGTGCGACCTCCAGTCCTTGCAGGATCGCCTCCGACCGTACGGCCGCGTCCACTTCCGCCTCTTCTATTTCGCAATTCTCAAGCACGCCCTTAATCGCAATAAGCCCATCGGCGCGCGGAAAGGCGCATCCGGTCAACTCGCGGACCCGCTCGGCAGCCTTGATAACCTCTGCAAGCGCTTGTTCATTCAATCGGATCTCTTGCCCACCCTCACGCCGGTCAATCGCAAGGTTGATCGTGACGTTGCCGCGGGCGAGATATCGACCGGCCGCTTTGCGGATCTGCGGCTCAAGCTCCTCGTGCCCCGCGGGAAGGCGCAGTCGGACATCGAGACCGCGTCCGTTCACGCTACGCAGCTCCCAGTGCCAACCGACAGCTCCCAGGGAGCCATCGGCGCGCGCAAATCCGGTCATGCTCTTGATGGTCATGGGCTGATCCAATGGCAGCGCTGGAGGAACGGGCGGGCGCGAAGGCGGGAATCTAGCGGTACAGAGGCGCCCCAACAAGCCGCGATTCCTCCGCGCCCGATCCAATTGCCCATGGACGCGCACGTCAACCAAAGCAGCGAGCAACCACAGGCCCGCGTTAATTGCTTGGCTTGCGAATGGGAAGGGGAACGCCTGCCGCGTTCGCGCTGTCTGACGCGGAACTCGCCTCCGACGCTCCACCGGCGGAGATTGCCGTGCTGAGTGTAGCAGCGGTCGCTGCTTCCTCCTCATCACGCTGCTTGCGCATTCGGCGTTCGATCTTGCGCCAGTTGGAGACCGCTGAATTGTGATCGCGCAGCGTTTCGGAAAAGGCATGTCCCCCGGTTCCGTCGGCGACGAAATAGAGATCTTTGGTCTTTGCCGGGTTCAACGTTGCCTGGATGGCCGCGCGTCCTGGGTTGCAGATCGGCGTCGGCGGAAGCCCCTTCACTTTGTAAGTATTGTGTTGGGTCTCTTTATTGAGGTCGGCGCGCGTCAGCGGCCGCCCGAGACGGCCCTCGCCGCCCACGATGCCGTAGATTACGGTGGGATCGGACTGTAGCCGCATGCCGTTGCGCAGCCGGTTGACGAAGACGCTCGCCACGCGGTCGCGTTCGTCGGCGCGTCCCGTTTCCTTCTCAACAATCGAAGCGAACACGATTGCTTCTTCTGGCGAGTTGAGCGGCAGATCCGTCTGACGCCGTTGCCAAGCACCGACGAGGAAGCGGCGCATCTCGGCTTGCATCCGATCCAGGAGTTCCTGACGCGACATGCCCTTTGAGAAACGATAGGTGTCGGGCAGCAGCGTGCCCT
This sequence comes from uncultured Hyphomicrobium sp., assembly GCA_964620915.1. Lineage (GTDB taxonomy): Bacteria > Pseudomonadota > Alphaproteobacteria > Rhizobiales > Hyphomicrobiaceae > Hyphomicrobium_A. The sequence goes on from CAZUKP010000002.1 coordinate 94,193, forward strand.
CGGAAGGGATCTCGGTGATCTCGCCGATCAGGTCGGGCTCCTCACGAATGCGCTCGACGATCTGTTGACTTGTTAGTCCTTCAGGGATCGTCAGCTTCGACAGAATGCTCTTGCCTTGCGTCAGGACGGCAAGCACGTCGGCCATGCTGGCTTGTTTCTTGATCTCGTACTCGCCAGCCTTCAGCTCCTCTGGTTCGTCCGCCAACAAGTTCTGCATGAGATAACTTGCTATGAACGTCCACCGATTGGAGATAACGCCGTCTCGCTCTAACCGCGACGCTATTTGAATGCGCCCTTCACCTTTCGGGATCACGACGACGCGCGATACTTCGAGTGGCCCTGGCGTTTCAAACTGATGATAAAGGAGAAGCCCCAAGGCCCCGATCCCAACCATGATCACAAGCAGAACCGTGAGCAGCCCGCTGACAAACCGCACGAAGCCACCTCCCCGTCGCGGAGGTGGGGGCTCCATGTGAGGGGGGCGGGGAGCACGTGTTGGTTCCAGCATTTCCGCCGGACTCCGCGGACGAATGCTTGTGGCACCTAAGAGAGGACCAGGCCTTGCAGAATGGTTGTCGCTCATAAGTTTCCGGTGCCGCTCACCGATCGCATCGATCGCGCTCGAAAAGTCGAAAAGACGCTTCCGACCCTAGAGTTAATTGTGGCAAAACCGCGAATTAGACATGCGTAAAAGCTCGACGGCCTCCCCCCGTGACCGGAGTGCCTCAGGCAAGACGGCGCATTATGAGCGAAGCGTTCGTACCACCGAACCCGAACGAATTCGACAGAACGGTATTGATCTCGCGTTTCTTCGCCTTGTGCGGCACCAAATCGATTGCCGTCTCGACCGAGGGATTGTCGAGATTGAGGGTCGGGGGCGCGACATTGTCGCGGATAGCGAGCAGCGAGAAAACCGCCTCGACTGCACCCGCCGCACCAAGCAGGTGCCCTGTTGCCGATTTTGTCGACGACATTGCGAGTTTGCCCGCCGCGTTCCCAAACAACCGCTCAACCGCATTTAGCTCGATTTCGTCGCCCATTGGCGTCGAGGTTCCGTGCGCGTTCACGTAGTCGATGTCGCTTACATCGATTTCCGCACGCTGCATGGCGGCCCGCATGCAACGATAGGCGCCATCACCATCCTCTCTGGGGGCCGTGATGTGGTAGGCGTCGCCCGACATGCCGTAGCCGATCACTTCAGCATAAATCTTTGCGCCGCGCGCCTTTGCATGTTCGAGCTCTTCAAGCACAACAATGCCTGCTCCTTCGCCCATAACAAAGCCATCGCGCGCTTCGTCATACGGTCGAGACGCCTGCGTCGGGTGGTCGTTGAAGCCCGTCGACAAAGCGCGGCACGCAGCAAAACCCGCGACGGCGACACGGCAAATCGGCGACTCCGTTCCACCCGCGACCATAACGTCCGCATCACCGAGGGCGACGAGTCGGGACGCGTCGCCGATCGCGTGTGTGCCCGTCGAGCAGGCCGTTACGACGGCGTGATTGGGACCCTTGAGCTGATGCTTGATGGAAACATAACCCGAGGCCAAATTGATCAGTCGCCCAGGAATAAAGAATGGACTAACGCGGCGAGGGCCCTTTTCCTTAAGCAGAATTGACGTATCCGCGATCCCGGACAGTCCTCCAATGCCGGATCCAATGAGAACGCCGGCACGTTCCTGCTCTGACGGTGTATCCGCCTCAAAGCCTGAATCGTCGAGCGCCTGCTGTGCAGCCGCCATTGCGTAGATGATGAAATCGTCGACCTTGCGCTGCTCTTTCGGCTCCATCCAATCATCAGGATTGAACTTGCCGTCGCCATTCTGGCCGCGCGGAACAAAGCAAGCGATCTGGCAGGTTAGATCGGCGACGTCGAACTCCTCGATACGTCGTGCTCCGTTTGCACCATTGAGCAACGCCGACCAAGACTCGTCGACACCGCAGCCGACGGGAGAAACCATCCCAAGTCCTGTGATCACAACGCGACGCATGATGGTCCTTCGGGCTGTAAACCTTTGCGCTCAGGCGCATTCGCCTGCGCTTTGCACAGGACATAAAAGCCTGGTCTACATGCGCAAGGCAAGACAACACGAAACCCCGAACATCCGCCGGTGTACAGCGTTATCACCTGGCGGCTGTCGTGGGTGTAGCGCGTTTACGCCGCGCTGGCGTTCTTCTCGAGAAACTTCACCGCATCGCCAACGGTGAGGATGTGCTCGGCCGCATCATCAGGGATCTCGCAGCCGAACTCTTCCTCAAAGGCCATCACGAGTTCAACTGTGTCCAGGCTGTCGGCGCCCAGGTCGTCAATGAAGCTGGCAGTATCGGTGACTTTGTCACCCTCCACTCCAAGGTGCTCCACGACAATCTTTTTTACGCGCTCAGCGACATCGCTCATCAGTCTTCCCTCGCGTCGGTTGGTTAGGCAGTTCGTATTCTAGCTCTTATGGATTCGCCCGCGGTCCGACCATCCATCTTGCTCCGTTCCGACGGCTCGCGACTGGCGGGCACTGAAACGACGCGGCGATCCAGCTCCTTTTGACATTGTGCGCCGCCGTCGTCCACGACCCAAACGCACAGCCCCAAGGCTCTTATCTCAACGGGCGAGAAGCCCAACCCGTCCGGCTCGTTAACACACTTCATTGGCCTTGACTAGCGCCCGAAACACACCGTCTACGATGGATTGTCGGCCTGCGCAAAGTACCTTGCGGAATTGGCCCCCCATTGGAACGAATGGCGTTTACCACGTGCATTAGACCATGGCCATGCCGCCGTTAATGTGCAGCGTTTGGCCGGTTATATAAGCGCCTTCGGGGCTTGCCAGATAGAGGACCCCTGCAGCGATCTCATTGGGGCTGCCGAAGCGTTGCGCTGGGATCATCTTGGCGATTTCGGTGGTCTGCTTCTCATTCAAGGCCTCTGTCATCGCCGTTGTGATGAATCCTGGTGCGATGCAATTGGCAGTAATTCCTCTGGGGGCCACCTCGCGCGCCAGGGATTTGGTCATTCCGATGATTCCGGCCTTTGAGGCGGCATAGTTGCCCTGGCCCGGATTCCCGAAGACGCCCGACACGGATGCGATGTTGATTATGCGACCATAAGGGGGTTTGGCGCGCAACATTGCCCGCGCTGCAGCCCGGCACAGCATGAACGTCGAGGTCAGATTGACGGCGATCACGTCGTCCCACTGCTCGTCTTTCATGACCATGAAGAGATTATCTTTGGTGAGGCCCGCATTGTTCACGAGGATGTCCAGCCGGCCCATCTTGGCAACTGCCTCGTCGATGAGCTTTGCGACGGCGGCACGATCAGCCAAGTCGCAAGGCAGGATGTGGACGCGATCACCGAGTTCTTTGGCGAGTACTTCGAGTTTGTCGACTTGTCGGCCGGAGATCGCAACCGTTGCGCCGGCCTTGTGGAGCGTGCGCGCGATCGCGGCACCTATTCCGCCCGTCGTACCGGTGACGAGCGCGGTCTTGTCCGAAACATCGAACATGGCAGCTCCTTAGCTATTGAGTTGTGCAAGTGCAGCATCGATCTCGGCGGGCGTACCGACACTGGTTGCGTTGAGGCTTGCTTCTGTGCGTTTCACAAGGCCCGAAAGGACCTTTCCTGAACCAATCTCATAGACATCGCTCACGCCGTTCGCTGTCATGTATGTAACACATTCTCTCCAGCGCACCGTCCCCACGACCTGTTCGATGAGGCACCGCTTGATCTCGGCCGGATCGCTGATCGCTTCGGCGGCAACATTGGCAACGACGGGGACGCAAGGCGCCTGCACATCCACCTTGGCGAGAGCTTCTGCCATGGCATCGGCTGCGGGCTGCATCAATGTGCAATGGAAGGGTGCGGAGACTGGAAGCGGCACAGCGCGGCGAACACCAAATTCCTTTCCAACCGTGGGAACACGATCGATGGCAACTTTACGCCCCGACAACACAACTTGAGTTGGTTCGTTGTCGTTTGCGATTTGGCATACGTCTCCTTGAGCAGCTGCTTCCGCGACCTTGCGCGCAACGTCGATGCCGACGCCAAGGAGCGCTATCATCGCGCCCTCACCGACGGGCACAGCCGCCTGCATGGCCTGCCCTCGCAGCTTGAGAAGCCGCGCAGCATCACTGAGTGAGAACGCGCCGGCTGCAGCAAGTGCTGAGTACTCGCCAAGCGAATGGCCAGCGACATACTTCACGTGATCTTTCAGAGAGAAGCCTTTTTCCTTCTCAAGGACGCGCATGACGGCCATTGAGACAGCCATAAGGGCCGGCTGGGCATTCTCCGTCAGCGTCAACGCTTCCTTGGGGCCTTCCCACATGATCTTGGAAAGGTCTTGTGACAGAGCAGCGTCGACCTCTTCAAACACCTCACGCGCAGCGGGAAAGGCTTGGGCAAGTTCGGCGCCCATGCCGACGGCTTGGCTGCCCTGACCGGGAAAAACGAATGCGACCGCCATTGGGTCTCAGTCCTCGATATGGACGTCTTTATTGTCTGGCCGGAGAGCATTTTCGGCCGTTCGCGCCGGTTTAGGCATGGCCTCAGCTCGCATGTCAAGCAGCACTGCCCCCCTAAACGGTCATGCCGGCGGTTCCTCCGAGTGCGGTGAAATGGGCCACACGAGCCCTTGCCCCAAGGGGGAAATCGCGTATAAAGCGCCCCTTACCCGCTCCGGTTGGAGGCTGAACGGGAGACCGCGCCAAACGCGGCAGGGCCCTCACGGACCCGTCTTCCGGTGTCTTCGCTCTTCTGGGTGACCTGATTGGGCCTTTCTCAGGGTCCACTAGGGGCTTTGCGCCAGGGCGGAACAAATAGATAGGAAAGGCCAAACACATGCCGCTCTACGAGCATGTATTCCTGGCACGCCAGGACGTCTCGAACGCTCAGGTCGAGGCACTCACCAAGGAATTCACCGACGTTATCGAGGCTGGTGGCGGCAAGGTCACCAAGAACGAGTACTGGGGCCTCAAATCGCTCACCTACAAGATCAAGAAGAGCCGCAAGGCCCACTTCTCGCTGCTCAACATCGACGCCCCGCATGAGGCGATCGCCGAGATGGAGCGGCTCATGGGTCTTTCGACCGAGGTTATCCGCTTCCTGACCCTCAAGGTTGACGAACACGAGACAGAGCCCTCCGTCATGATGCGCAAGGGCGATCGTGATGACCGACGCGACGACCGGTTCGGTCGTGGCGGTCCGCGCGGTGGCGGTGGTTTTCGTAGCGACCGCGGACCCCCGCGTGGCGGTGGCGATCGTCGCGAAGGCTCGACGTTCCGGCCCCGCCCTCCCCGTGAGTCTAGAGACACTCCTGATGCGGGAGGCCCAAAGCCTGCTGCGGAAGCCACCCCCAAGTCGGAGGCATAAGATATGGCCGAGATCTCGTCGGGTGGTGGACGCCGCCCCTTCCAACGCCGCCGCAAGACGTGCCCGTTTTCCGGCGATCATGCACCCAAGATTGACTACAAGGACGTGCGCCTTTTGGGACGGTATGTCTCCGAGCGCGGCAAGATCGTGCCCAGCCGCATCACTGCCGTTTCGGCAAAGAAGCAGCGGGAGTTGTCTCGGGCCATCAAGCGCGCGCGCTTCCTCGGGCTTTTGCCTTACATCTTGAAGTAAGATTGCTGGGCGCCGGTTCGCGGCGCCCGGTGTCGCAAGCAGACTAGGTTGGGACAGCGGCGGCACTCATTCACACAGCCGCACCTGTCTCTAACCGCCACAGAGCGGGACAGCTTACCGAATGCGTAACACGCTTCTCATCGCGGTTGGCGCTGGCATTGTATCTGCGGTGGTTTTTGCCTCGGCAACGACCGGACCGTTGATCCTGCGAATGCTGCTCTTCCTTGTGACCCCGCTTGCATTGTTCCTTGCAGGACTGGGCGCGGGGACGCGTGCAGCCGCTATTGCCGGCATCACCGGCACCCTTCTCGTCTTGCTGGCAGGCAATGCGATGGCGGGACTGGTCTTTGCCGCCAGCCAAGCTGCCCCCGTCATTCTTCTCACCTATCTTGCCACCCTCAACCGGGAAGTCTCCGACGGTATCGAGTGGTATCCGATTGGTCGCATCGTTATCGCCGCAGCGATCGTCGCGGGGCTGTTTTCGGCATTTACGATTCTGCTTCTAGGCCCCGACCTCGAAACGGTGCGGGTAACGCTGCGCGAGATGCTGCAGTCCTTCCTTGAGAGCGAATTTGCCAAAATTCCCGATGCGCCGACCTTGAGTCCCGAGGAGCTTGATGAAGCCACCGCGGTTGCGCTGGCTCTGATGCCGGCCGTCTCTGCCATGGCAACGATGGCAAGCCTTCTGTTCAACATGTGGCTCGCAGGCCGGGTCACATTGGCTTCAGGCCGCCTGCGACGCCCCTGGCCGGATATACCGGCAATGACGTACCCGACGGCTGCGCCACTCATGCTCGCTGCGGCGACCGGAGGCGCATTCTTGTCCGGACTGCCGGGCCTGGTTGCTTCGGGCTTCGCCGGCCCCTTGTTTTTCGCCTACGTCTTGATGGGCCTTGCCGTCGTTCACTTTGCCACACGCGGTTGGGCCTGGCGCTCGTTTGCACTAGCGGCGCTCTACACCTCCTTCATTTTTCTCAACACTCTGGCTTCGCTGGCGATTGCCTTTCTCGGCCTGGTGGAAAGCATCGCGCCGATCCGCAAACGCAGCAAACCTCCCGACGAGCCCCCCTCGACATAACCCAATTTCGACCATCCAATTCACGCA
>CAZUKP010000003.1:0-15908 GCA_964620915.1 uncultured Hyphomicrobium sp.
GTTCTTGATCTGCTCTTTGAGGATCGAGGAGATCTCTGCGGCCCGGATTTCCATCACTTGCCTCTTCTTCCTTACGGCTCTTGCGGCGCTTCACTGGTGCGGCGGCGAAACCCACCGATCCGATCACGAATTCGGCCGCGAAATTTATCCACGGCCGCAGAAAAAATTTACCCCGTGCCCTTCAGTGCGACTTGCAGCCCTGAGAGCTTGGTCTTCAACGATGAATCGATCATACGGCTGCCGATTTTGACGACAAGGCCGCCAAGAAGATCGGGATCAACCTTGGTGTCCAAGCGAATGGTCTTGGCGCCCGATCCTTGCAGTTTTTCTCTTAGCGCCGCGAGCTGCTCTTCACTCAAAGGCACCGCGGACTTCACCTCAGCGAAAACCTCGCCACGATGACTTGCCAGCAAGGACCGGAAATTCTTGATCATGTCGGGTGCGGCAAAGAGCCTGCGGTTGGCGGCAACAACTCTCAAAAAGTTGCCAGCCGTCGCACCGACCGAGGCCCAATCCAAGACAGCGCTTAGGGCACGCTCTTGCTCATCGGCGGCGAAAGCCGGGCTGTTGACGAGCCGGGCGAGGTCTTCGCTGGCCTCAACCATGCCCTGAAATTTGCCGAGATCTTGATCGACTTCGTCGAGCTGATTTTGTTCGTTGGCGAGCTCGAAAAGCGCTGAGGCGTAACGCCCCGCAACTCCACCCGTCATTGCTTCGTCAGTTGCCACTTGAAACGCTCTCGTCAGGGACCGTCGCACGCATTAACGGGCGGTTGGGCATCGCCCGGCGCCCGAAGGCCTCGCCCGGTTTGGGGAAATCTATTCGAACAAAAAGAGATCTGGGACGCGCTAGTCCTGGCGTCCCCTCTTGAAGTTCGCGGGTTACCTATCATGGGGGGCGCAGCGCTTCAACGGGTCCAAGGGGGCCGCAATGCCGCATTTCTAGGGGTTAGCCGAGTTTCACACGCGTTCACCGGCATGGCCTTGGGGTACCAGATGCCCTGGCGGGCGCCCGCGAGGGCATCCTCAAACATGAACAGAAGCTGCATGCCTTCTTCAGAGCCCGTTCAAGCTGGCCTTGTATAAATGAGGTCGAACGCCGGGCACTACCGGCAACACCAGGGAATTCAAAAGAATTTGGGGCCGACGCGAAAATGACTACTCCCGATAATTCTGCTGCACTTGCCACCAACTCCCACGTCTCAGCTGGAGCCACTTCTCCCTAGTTGCACCACGCTTTCCTTTGACTGAGCGCTCACCCCCCTCGTGCGCCAGTCGGGCCGGACCTTCCCTCGCCCCCACCCCGAGGTCCGGCCCTTTTCTTTTTTGGACCCCGATAAGCCGCCCGCGTGAAGCGCTACAGGAAACTGTAGGGATCGACGTCGATGGTGAGCCGCAAGTCCCCTTTGAGCGGGGGCAGCCCCCCCAGCCAGGCGCGCAAATAGGCCTGAATATCCAATTCCCGAGGGGCCCTAGCCAACAGACGCCAGCGGTATCGCCCGCGAATGACCGAAAGTGGTGCCTCTGCGGGGCCCAGCACCTCGATCCGCTCCGCCGGCGGGGCACGGTTGGCGACCTCCCGGGCCACGCGCTCAGCCATCGCCTTGTCCCGTGACGACACGATGAGCGCCGCAAGCCGGCCGAATGGGGGAAGCAGCCCCTTCTGGCGCGCGGCAATCTCTCGTTCCAGGAATGCCTCCCGATTGCCAGAGATGATCGCGTTCATCACGGGGTGCTCGGGCATATGCGTCTGCACGAAGCCGCGGCCTTCAGCCAAAACCCGCCCCGCGCGCCCTGTGACCTGGTGCAACAGCTGGAAGGTCCGCTCACCCGCCCGCGGGTCAGCCCCCTGCGCAAGGCCAAGGTCGCCATCGACGATGCCAACAGTCGCCAAGTTCGGAAAGTGATGGCCCTTGGCGACGATCTGCGTGCCGATGATGATATCCACGCCCCCGACCTCGATCTCGCGGATAATCTCGCGCATTTCGGTGATGCCGGGGATGAGATCGGACGACAAAAGTGCAAGCTTTGCCTCGGGGAAGCGTTCCCTCACCTCTTCGGCGACGCGCTCAACGCCCGGGCCGCAAGCAACCAGCGAACCCGGTGCCGTGCATTTGGGACAGTTCTCGGGCAGCGGTATCGAAAAGCCGCAATGGTGACAATTCAACCGGCCGCGAAACCGATGCTCAACCAACCAAGCTGTACATTGCGGACATTCGATGCGGTAGCCGCATGACCGGCACAGCGTGAGCGGGGCATATCCGCGCCTGTTGAGGAACAGCAGTGCTTGCTGCTTTTCCGACAGCGTCTTTTCAACCGCGGATACAAGGACCGGCGACAACCACTGGCCTTTTTCGGGCGGATCCTTGCGTAGATCGATCGCCGTGATTTCGGGTAGAGACGCTCCGGAAAAGCGGGCCGGCAGCACGACATGGCGATAGCGCCCTGTGCGTGCGTTGACGTGGGTCTCGATGGAAGGCGTTGCAGAGGCCAGAACGACCGGAAAAGCCCCCAGATTTGCACGGACCACCGCCATGTCGCGGGCTTGATAGTGAACGCGGTCGTCCTGTTTGAAGCCCGTATCGTGCTCCTCATCGACGATGATCAGACCCAGCTCCTTGAAGGGCAAGAACAACGCCGAGCGCGCCCCAACGATCACGCGCGCTTGACCGGTTGCCGCCTGGCGCCAGACCCGGCCGCGCTCGGGACCGGACAGGGCTGAATGCCATTCGACGGGCAAACACCCGAACCGCTCCTTAAACCGGCGCATGAATTGGTCCGTCAGCGCAATCTCGGGCAGCATGATCACGGCCTGGAGCCCGCGCTCCAGCGTGCGCGCGACCGCCTCGAAGTAGACCTCAGTTTTGCCTGAGCCAGTGACCCCATCGAGCAGCGACACGGAGAAGTTGGCACCGTCGACCGCAGAGACCAGGGAATGAACGGCCCGGGCTTGCTCCGGCGTGAACTCGGTCTGGCGATGGTTCGGATCGGGAATGGCAGGGCATTCCTCAGGGATCGCCACATCGACCAGGTTGCCCGACTTCACCAAGCCTTCAATGACGCTTGTCGAACAATCGGCTTCTCGGGCGAGAACCGATTTGGCGCGAATGGCGCGATCTGCCGCGATCTCTAACGCACGCTTGCGCACCGGGGTCATGCGCGGCGGCTCCGGCGCGCCTTCGACAAGGGTCACACCGAAACGCGGTTTGGGCGGCTCAAAGGCGGCCTTCGCACTCATCATCATGCGCACCACCATGCCGAGCGGACTTAGGGTGTAGCGCGCAATCCATTCGGCGAAGCGCAGCGAGATTTCTGGCAGCGGCGGGACATCCAGGCGGGCAGCAATTGCCTTAAACTTCTTGGGATCGACTTTCTTGCCAGGCTCTCCTACGGGGCAATCCCAAACGACGCCGATACGGGTTTGCGGCCCGAAGGGCACCATCACGAAGCAGCCTGGCTCGAGTTCCACCCCCTTGGGGACGCGATAGTCATAGGTCTGATCGAGCGCAACGGTGAGCATCACGGGAACACGCGCTGCCTCGGCGTGCCCTGTGTTCTCCATTTGCTCAAGCAGACTGTCCAAAGGGACCACCTTCGCAGACGACGTGCTATCAACGAATCGATCAGGGAAGCCTAGACTGCAGTGGAGGCAAGCCGAGGGCATCGTCCAATCCAACCAGGAGTGCCGGATTGTCGGCGAACACCGAGGTCGATGTTCCTTGTCGATACTACAGATTAACCGAGATCGAGGAGCCGTCCGCTAGGGTAGGCGGCTCTAGGACCCCCAGGGAATCTGCGCCCCATGGAATATAAGGACTACTACAAGATCCTCGGCGTTGAGCGGAGCGCGACTCAGGACGAGATCAAACGCGCCTACCGCAAGCTCGCGCGAACGTACCACCCCGACGTCAGCAAGGAGGCGGACGCGGAGACCAAGTTCAAGGAAGCCGGCGAAGCCTATGAGGTCCTCAAGGACCCGGAAAAGCGTGCCGCCTATGATGAGCTCGGCGCCAACTGGCAGCAGGGACAGGACTTCCGCGCGCCGCCCAATTGGGACGCCGGGTTCGAGTTCAGGGGAGGCGGCTATACGGAGGCAGATCCCTCACAGTTCAGCGACTTCTTCGACTCGCTGTTTGGTGGCGCCCGCGGTGGACGAAGCGGCCAATTTACCGGAGCGCGGGAATTCCATGCACAGGGGCAGGACCATCACGCCAAAGTGGTGATCGACTTGCAGGATGCCTTTGACGGGGCCAAGCGCACGATCACGCTGCGCGCGCCCGAGGTCGATGACGAGGGTCATGTTATCGTCAAGGACCGGACGCTCAGCGTCACAATCCCCAAAGGGGTGCGCGAGGGTCAGCACATCCGCCTCGCGGGGCAAGGCTCGCCCGGCATGGGCAGAGGCAAAGCCGGCGATCTCTATCTCGAGGTGCGGTTTGCCCCCGATCCTCTCTACCGCGTCGAAGGCAAGGACGTTTATCTCGACCTTCCCGTCGCCCCATGGGAAGCAGCACTTGGTGCCAGCGTGAAAACACCCACGCCCACAGGTCCGGTGATGCTGAAAATTCCGCCGGGCACGACCCAAGGGCGTACGATGCGCCTTAAGGGGCGCGGGATTCCAGGTTCCCCGGCAGGCGACATGCATGCCGTAATCAAGATCGTTCTGCCGCCTGCGGACAACGAAAAGGCCAAAGAACTCTATCAGCAAATGGAGCGGGAAATGCCGTTTGACCCGCGTGCCGGTCTGGGAGTGTAAGCCATGGCAACCAGAGACGCCCCAACGCCCGCCATTGAGATCCTTGAAGACAGTGATGAAATCACGCTTGCGGAGCTTTCGAGGACTTGCCGAATTCACGCCGAGTGGGTGGTCGAGCTCGTTGAAGAGGGGGTGGTTGAACCACTTCCATCAGGCCGCTCTCAGTGGCGATTCTCATCCGCAAGCATCGTGCGCGTCCAGAAGGCCCAGCGCCTACACCGCGACCTGGGACTCAACATGCCGGGCGTCGCCTTGGCCCTCCAACTGCTCGACAGGATCGAGGAACTCGAAGCGCACTTGCGCGCGCGCTCGCAGACTCCGCCGCCTGAAGATGCTGAATAGCCCTAATCACCCCTTCAGCTTCGCCAGCAGGTCCACCGGGATCGGGAACACGATGGTCGAGGTGCGGTCTCCCGCAATGTCGTGCAGCGCCCCGAAGTAGCGCAGGATCATGGCGTTCGGCTGCTCGGCCAGAATCTTGCCGGCCTCGATCAGCTTCTGCGCTGCCTGCTGCTCGCCTTCCGCATTGATGATCTTGGCGCGCCGGAAGCGCTCGGCTTCGGCCTGCATGGCGATGGCGCGCACCATGCTCTCGTCGATGTCGACGTGCTTGATCTCGACGTTGGCGACTTTGATGCCCCACGAATCCGTTTGCTGGTCGAGGATCTCCTGGATGTCGGCGTTGAGCTTCTCGCGCTCGGCCAGCATCTCGTCGAGCTCATGCTTGCCCAGCACCGAGCGCAGTGTCGTCTGCGCCAGCTGGCTCGTCGCCTCCATGTAGTCCTCGATGTTGATCGTCGAGCGGGAGGGATCGACGACGCGGAAATAGAGCACCGCGTTCACCTTTACCGACACGTTGTCGCGGCTGATCACGTCCTGCGTCGGCACGTCTTGGACCTTCATGCGCAGATCGACGCGCACCACCTGCTGAATGATGGGAATGACGAACGTCAGACCTGGGCCAATCGTTTTCGTGTAGCGGCCCAGTGTGAAGACGACGCCGCGCTCATACTCACGAAAAATCCGGACGGCTTGCATCACGATGTAGAGCGCGAAGAACGCGACAATGAGCATAAAAGCGAAGTTGAGGTCGATGGCCATGGTCAAGCTCCTTGTTCTTCAGATTGGTGGCTGCTCGCCTCGGCGGGTTCCGCGGACACTTCAAGCGTCAGCCCGTCTGAGCTCAAGACCCAGACCGATTGATTTTTCCTGAGCCGTTCGTCCGAGCGCGCTTCCCAACGCTCGCCGTGAATAAAAACGTGACCTTTTGATCCGTGCCAGTCCATCACCTTGGCCGGACTGCCGACGACTTCCATGACGCCGCCAGCAACTGGCTGACGCATGCCGCGCCAGACATAGCCCAGGAGCAGCGTTAGAATGAGGGCGCTCGCGATGGCTGTGCCCGCGATGACGGCCCACGAGAGCTGGAAAGCGGGAACATCTGTGTCAATGAGGAAGGCGGCCCCCAGCACAAAGGCAAACAGACCGCCAGCCCCCAGGATTCCGAACGTTGGCGTGAACGCCTCCGCCACCATGCAAACGATTCCGATCATAACGAGCGCCAGACCGGCGTAGTTGAAGGGAAGCTGGTTGAGCGCATAGAGACCGAGCACGAGACAAATGGCGCCGACGACACCCGGCCCGATGCTGCCGGGCGTGGCGAACTCGAAAATCAGCCCATAGACCCCAATCATCAAAAGTATGAGCGCGACGTTGGGATCTGTGATGATCTTCAGCAGCTCAGTGAGTGTATCAGGCTCGATACGCTCGACGGCCAGCCCATCGGTCGCCAGCGTTTCCTCGCGCCCGAGAAAGGGAATCTTGCGGCCATCGAGTTCGCGCAGGAGTGAGTCGACATCCGGGGCGATCAGATCGATCACGCCAAGCTTCAGCGCCTCACTTGCAGAGATGCTGACGGCCTTACGCACGGCCTCTTCGGCCCATTCCACGTTGCGCCCGCGCAGCTCAGCAAGACTGCGGATGAACGCAACTGCATCGTTCACGGATTTTGCTTTGGCTGGGTCTTTTGGAGCGACCACTTCCTCAGTCTCGTCTTTGTCCTTTTCTTCTTTCTTTGAGTCCATCTGAGGCAGCCCCGGCAGCCCCATGCTGATCGGCGTGGCCGCGCCGACATTCGTTCCCGGCGCCATGGCGGCGATGTTCGTTGCATAAAGGATGTAGGTGCCGGCGCTTGCGGCTCGTCCACCCGATGGCGCCACGTATCCAACGACGGGGACACGTGAAGCGATGATGGCCGAGATCATCTCGCGCATGCTCGTGACGAGGCCGCCCGGCGTATTCATGCGCAAAACGACGATTTCAGCCGACCGGCTTTCAGCATCCGCGATTGCCATTTCAACATGGCGCTCTGTGGCAGGACCGATGGCGCCATCGACATCAACGAGGACGGCAACGCCGCGCGAACGCTGGGCACCTGGTTCCTGCCCGATGGCAACCCCACCGGCCATGAGGCAAAAGAGGCCAATCAAGACAACAACGATCGGCCACAACCCGCGGACAGTGCCTGCCCGCAAATGCAAAAGCCATTTCGTGCCGGGTGTGTTGTCGATACTGACCATGGCTTCAACTTAGACCCTTCAGCGCAAGCGTCGACTCCAAAGCCTGATGTTTAGTCGCCCAAAGTGACCGCGTGAGGACCGCGGCGCCAAAGAATCTGATAACTTTAGGGATTCGAGGGATCTGGCTGGACTGGCAAGACGAACATCGTGGCGACTGCTATTCGGGACAATCTGCAGCTTCCGCTCGGCGACGATCTTGCCCGTGCGCACAAAGCTTGGCAGGCGCACCTGCGCCATGAACGGGGGCACGCCGACAACACGCTTGAGTCCTACGAGCGCGACTTGCGACAGTTCTTCGATTTCCTCCAATCCCATCTAGAGCATCCCCCGTGCGTTGCCGACCTTGCGCGTCTCGATGCCAAGACATTCCGCAGCTTCATGGTTTCGCGCCGGCGAAAAGGCGCAACAAGCCGCTCGCTGGCACGCACGATGTCCGCGCTGCGGCAGTTCTTTCACTGGTTGGAAACGCAAGGGATCGTCAAAAACCGCGCCGTGCTTCAACTGGCGCTGCCCAAAGTTCCGCACTCGGTGCCCAAACCACTGACGGTCGAGAAGGCGGCTGCGGTTGTCGGCGCCGGCGCGACAGCGGACCTTGATTGGGTTGCCGCGCGCGATGCCGCGGTTTTGCTGCTCCTCTATGGATCGGGTCTGCGCATCGCAGAGGCCCTGGCGATCAAAATGAAAGACGCACCGGTCGGAGATCGCGAAGTCCTGCGCATTATCGGAAAGGGCGAAAAAGAGCGGCTGGTCCCAGTGCTGCCGGTCGTCTCCCAAGCGATCGATCGCTACCTTTCGCTGTGCCCCTATACCCTGTCGCCTGAGGATCAACTTTTTCGCGGAGCGAAGGGTGGCCCGCTTTCGCCCCGTATCATCCAACTGGCCATCGCGCGAATGCGTTATGCTCTCGGGCTACCTGACACGGCGACGCCACATGCGTTGCGCCATTCGTTCGCCACGCACCTGCTCTCGGCCGGCGCAGATTTGCGCCAAATTCAGGAGCTGCTGGGTCACGCGTCGCTCTCAACGACTCAGGCTTACACCGAGGTCGACCGCGAGAGGCTGCTCGCCGTCTATGACGCCGCTCACCCGCGCGCTGGAAAAGACCGTTGAAGCGCTCGAACCCTGGCGCGAGGGCACTCGTCACATATGCAGAGAGCGCTTGTCGACCGCGAGTGCGGCTTCCTTGACCGCCTCGCTGAGGGTGGGGTGCGCATGGCAGGTGCGCGCGAGGTCTTCCGATGAGCCGCTGAACTCCATCAGCACCGCCGCCTCCGCGATCATCTCGCT
The DNA here is from genome assembly GCA_964620915.1 of uncultured Hyphomicrobium sp. Classification (GTDB taxonomy): domain Bacteria; phylum Pseudomonadota; class Alphaproteobacteria; order Rhizobiales; family Hyphomicrobiaceae; genus Hyphomicrobium_A. Next base: position 8,622 of record CAZUKP010000003.1, read on the forward strand.
GGCATTGGTCCCAATGATGTGGACACCAAGCACGCGATCGGTCTCTGCATCGGCCAGGATCTTCACAAAGCCATCGGTCTTATGGTTTGCCTTCGCACGTCCGTTGGCTGTGAACGGGAACTTTCCGGCCTTGTAGGCGACCTGCGCTGCCTTGAGCTCTTCTTCCAGTTTGCCAACACTCGCAATTTCTGGGGACGTGTAGACCACATTCGGAATGACGTCATAGTTCACGTGGCCGGCCTGACCAGCGAGGATTTCCGCAACGGCGACGCCTTCCTCCTCGGCCTTGTGCGCGAGCATCGGACCAGCGATGACGTCGCCGATGGCGTAAACGCCAGGGATGTTCGTCGCGAAGTGCGGATCGACGATCACACGTCCTCGCTCGTCGCATGCAACCCCGGCCTCGCTGAGCCCCAAGCCCGACGTGTGCGGGACCCGGCCAATCGCAACGAGAACCACATCGGCCTCCAGAGTGTCCTCTTCCCCTCCTTTTGCCGGCTCGATCGTCACCTTTCGTTTGGGCCCCGCCTTCTCGACGGCGGTTACCTTCGAACCCAGCTTGAAGTTGAAACCCTGCTTCGTCAGGATCTTTTGCATCTGGCGCGCAACATCGCCATCGATGCCCGGCAGGATCCGGTCGAGGTATTCGACGACTGTCACTTTCGATCCGAGCCGCCGCCACACTGAGCCAAGTTCCAGGCCAATGACGCCGGCGCCTATTACCAGTAGCTTCTTGGGGACCTTCGATAGCGAAAGGGCGCCCGTTGAGGAGACGACGGACTTCTCGTCGATCTCAATGCCCGGCAACCGCGCGACATCGGAGCCCGTCGCAATCACAATTGATTTCGCCTCGAGGTCTTCCTTCTCTCCATTGATGAACGTGACTTCGACCTTGCCGGGGCCCTTAATGCGTCCCGTTCCATGGAAGTGATCGATCTTGTTCTTGCGCAAGAGGAATGCAACGCCGTCAGTGTTGCCTTTCACGCCTTCGTCTTTGAAGGTCATCATCTTCTCAAGATCGAGCTTGGGCTCGACGGCGATACCCATGTTGCCCAATTCGTTGCAGGCCTCGTCGTAAAGCTCGGACGAGTGCAGCAGTGCCTTTGAGGGAATGCAGCCGACATTGAGACATGTGCCGCCATGCGTGGCCCGCTTCTCGACGACGGCAACCTTCATTCCAAGTTGGCTGGCACGGATGGCGCAAACGTAGCCGCCCGGCCCAGTTCCGATGACGATCAGATCAAAGGCACTCACAACGGGTTTCCTTCGTTGAGACTAGATGAGTGGCAAAGGGGCACCAAAGGCCCAAACGTAGCCATATGGGTCCTTCAAGCGCCCATAGCGCATGACCCAAAACGTATCAGCCACCGGCATCGTAACGGTTGCACCTGCCGCTTCGGCCCGCGATATGGCCTGATCGACGTCCGTCGGCGTGTCGAGGTTCACGTTGATCGTTATGCTCGCTTGCCCCTCGATCGTCCGCGGCCCGACATCCTTGATGAAGTCGGGGAAATGGTCAGACAGCATGAAGTGCCCGCCGAACGCCGCCAGCGAAGCGTGCATTACCTTTTTCCCGTCTTCGGTCAGCTCCTGATAGGCAAGCTCGGCGCCAAAGGCTTTCTTATAGAATTCAATGGCTTCAAGCCCATTGCTCACCGTCAGGTAGACATCGATCTTTGAAGAAATGGGCCCCTCCGACATACCAAAACCGCCAGGCAAATCCCCCGCTAGAGTTCCAGTATAAACCGTTGCGGCTCCTCAAGACACTCCTTGACCCGAACGAGAAAAGCGACCGCCTCCTTGCCGTCAACAATCCGGTGGTCGTAGCTCAAGGCCAGATACATCATCGGCGCCACGACGACCTGCCCGTTGCGCGCCACCGGGCGTTCCTCGATACGGTGCATGCCAAGAATACCCGACTGCGGAGCGTTGAGGATGGGCGTTGACAGAAGCGAGCCGTAGACTCCGCCATTGGAGATCGTGAACGTCCCGCCTTGCATATCCGCGATACCCAGCTTGCCATCGCGCGCGCGCCGGCCGAAATCGGCGACCTGAGCCTCGATCTCGGCAAGGCTCATGCGGTCGGCTTCTCTGATGACGGGAACCACAAGACCACGGTCGGTCCCGACCGCAACGCCGATGTGGTAGTAATTCTTGTAAACGATGTCCTCGCCGTCGATTTCTGCGTTGACGGCAGGAATCTCCTTCAGCGCCTGCAGACAGGCTTTGACGAAAAAGCCCACGAAGCCGAGCTTCACGCCGTGGCGCTTTTCGAACAGCTCCTTGTACTCGGAGCGCAACTTCATCACCGCGCCCATGTCGACATCGTTGAATGTCGTCAGGATCGCTGCCGAATTTTGGGCGTCCTTCAGCCGCTGCGCAATGGTTCGGCGCAGGCGCGTCATGCGCACGCGCTCTTCGCGCGCGGCATCGTTCGCAGCCGAGGGCAGACGCATTTGTTGCGTTGGGACTGGCATCGGCGCTCGAATTTGAAGCCCACGCTCAGGGGCCGCAGCCTCCTGAGGCGCGGGTTGGGCCTGAACCGCAGTCGAAACATCCTCTTTGAGGACCTGGCCGCGTTTTCCTGAGCCGTCGACCTGATCGGCTGTAAGACCCGCCTCCTCCAGCTTCTTTCGCGCGGCAGGACTGGGCGGCATCTCGCTTTGCTTAGCGGAGTTGGGAGCTTTGGCCTCCGCTTTGGCTGCGGGTGCTTCAGGCGGGGGAGCGTCTTTGGCCTTGGTTGCCCCCTTTGATGGGGCGGCGCCTGCGTTCTGAATGGCACCAAGCACGGCCCCGACGGCCACGGTTGTACCTTCAGCTACTGAAATCGCGCCAAGTACACCCGAGACTGGTGCGGGTACCTCAACGGTGACTTTATCGGTCTCGAGTTCAACCAGAGGCTCGTCGGCTTTAACGGCCTCGCCTTCGCTCTTGAACCACTTGCCGACGATTGCCTCCGTGACACTCTCGCCCAAGGTCGGCACGCGGATTTCGGTCGCCATCTCGTCTCACCTTGTCTCTACTGGCCTCAGCCTGCCGGCAGACCAGATTCCGGTCAGCCGCTCGCTCCGATTGCGAGAGCCTCCGATACCAAAGTCTTTTGTTCGAACAAATGCTTGGACAGCAACCCTGTCGCCGTTGCCGCGGAGGCGGGACGGCCCGCGTACTGCGCACGCGTGTGGCGGCTGCCAATCCGTTCCAGGACCCACTCGATATTGGGCTCGAAGAAGCTCCACGCCCCCATATTCTTGGGTTCCTCCTGGCACCATACGAAGTCCGCGTTCTTGAAGCGGCTGAGCTCGTGCATCAGGGCCCGCGCCGGGAAGGGGTACAGCTGCTCGACGCGAAGGAGATAAACGTCGTTGATATCTGCGGCCTCCCGCGCCTCATAGAGGTCGTAGTAGACCTTGCCGGAGCAGAGAACGACACGCCGGATCTTCTCGTCAGCCACCAGTTTGATTTTTTCGTTCTCATTTTTCTTCGTCTCTGCATCGTCCCAAAGAACGCGATGGAAAGACGTGCCGGGACCCATGGCTTCCAGACGCGAGAAAACTCGCTTGTGGCGCAGTAGCGATTTTGGCGTCATGAGAATGAGCGGCTTGCGGAATTTGCGGTGCAACTGGCGGCGTAGGATGTGGAAATAGTTGGCAGGCGTCGTGCAGTTTGCCACCTGCCAGTTGTCCTCTGCACAAAGCTGCAGAAAACGTTCTAAGCGCGCCGAGGAATGTTCGGGGCCCTGGCCTTCGTATCCATGGGGCAACAGACACACGAGCCCCGACATCCTCAGCCACTTGCGCTCGCCGGAGGAAATAAACTGGTCGAAGACGACCTGGGCCCCATTCGCGAAATCCCCGAACTGTGCCTCCCAGAGCGTCAACGCATTGGGCTCGGCCAATGAGTAGCCGTACTCAAAGCCGAGGACGGCCTCCTCGGACAGCATCGTATTGATGACCTCGAAACTCGCCTGATCGTTGGTGACATGCATGAGTGGCGTCCAACGCCGCTCGGTCTCCTGATCAATCAAAACAGCATGGCGCTGCGAGAAGGTTCCGCGCTCGCTATCCTGACCGGAAAGTCGTACCGGAAAGCCTTCGGCGACCAGTGAGCCGAAGGCAAGATGCTCGGCCATGGCCCAATCGATATGTTCGCCCGATTCAATCATCTCGCGGCGGCGTTCGAGCAAGCGGCGAACGGTTTTGTGCGCATTGAAACCGTTGGGAATACTGGTGACGCGTCGCCCAATCATCCTCAGCTTGTCGACTTCGACTGCCGTCTCACCGCGGCGATCGTCATCTTCTGCAAAGCCGACGCCGGACCACCGGCCATCGAGCCAATCGGCCCTATTGGGCTTGTAGGTGTCGGCGGTCTCAAACTCAGATTCCAAGTGCGCACGGAAGTCCGCCTTCATCTTGCCGGACTCCTCCAAGGAAACGAGTCCTTCTTCCGCCAACCGCTTCGAGTAGATTTCAATAACGGTCGGGTGCCGCTTGATGGTCTTGTACATCAACGGCTGGGTGAACAGCGGCTCGTCCGCCTCGTTGTGCCCATAGCGCCGATAGCAAAACATATCGATGACGACCGGCTTTTGGAATTTTTGCCGGAACTCGGTCGCAACCTTGGCGACGTGAACAACCGCTTCGGGATTGTCGCCGTTCACGTGAAAGATTGGCGCTTCGATCATGCGCGCCATGTCAGAGCAGTAGGGCGACGACCGCGAGTGGCGGGGATTGGTCGTGAAACCAATTTGATTGTTGATGATGAAGTGAATTGAGCCGCCGGTGCGGTGACCCTTTAGGCCCGACAGGCCAAAGCACTCTGCCACGACGCCCTGACCAGCAAACGCGGCATCGCCGTGGATTAGTAGAGGCAACACCGGTGTGCGTTCGCCTGGCGTGCAGCCCAGTTGATCTTGCTTTGCGCGCACCTTTCCGAGCACGACTGGATCGACAATCTCGAGGTGCGAAGGGTTCGCCGTGAGCGAGAGATGCACATTGTTGCCGTCAAAGGACCGATCGGACGAAGCACCCAGGTGGTATTTGACGTCACCAGATCCTTCGACATCATCGGGTTTGAAAGAGCCGCCCTTGAACTCGTTGAAGATGGCTCTGTGCGGCTTCTCCATAACGTTGGCGAGAATATTCAACCGGCCGCGATGCGCCATGCCCATGATGATCTCTTTGGCGCCAAGCTGGCCGCCACGCTTGATCACTTGCTCCAGCGCCGGAACGATGGATTCTGCGCCATCCAAGCCAAAGCGCTTCGTGCCCGTGTACTTCACCTCGCAGAACTTCTCGAAGGTCTCCGTCTCGATCAGTTTGTTGAGGATCGCGCGACGGCCCTCGTCCGTGAAGCGAAATTCCTTTTCGTCACCCTCGATGCGATCCTGAATCCAGGCCTTTTCCGCTGGACTGGTGATGTGCATGAACTGCACACCGATGTGCCGGCAGTAGGTACGCCGAACGATGCGCAAGATCTGGCGGATGGTGGCCGTCTCAAGCCCAAGAACACGATCGATGAAAATCGGCCGATCGAGATCGGCTTCCGTGAAGCCATAGGTTTCCGGCTTCAGTTCTCGGTGCACCTTGCGGTCAGCAAGTCCTAGTGGATCGAGATCGGCAGCCAGGTGCCCCATGACCCGGTAGGCACGGATCATCATGAGGGCGCGAATCGAGTCCTGTGTGGCACGCAACGAGGCGGCCGGAGACATTTCAAATCCCACAGTGTGGGCACGCGCCTGCAAGTTTTCTCTGATTGTGCGTTCTGTGACGCCGTAGTCCCCGGTCAGCGCGCCAATGAGCTCACCGTTGTCCTCTGCCTCCGGCAATGCGGGTGCCCAAGATGGCCTGCGGACAGGGTCGCCGCCCTTGCCGTGCTCTTCCTTCAGACTTTCAAAAAAGAGACGCCATTCGTCGCTAACAGCTCCGGGATTCTTTTCGTACTCGGCCTGCATCTCCTCGACATAGGCCGCGTTGGCACCGCCAAGGAACGACGTACGAAGAAAAGACTCATTGAGGGGTTGGCGCGACATGCTCTGATCCGTGTCTCAACGACGTAATTGCTGCACCGCGGACCTTCAAGATCGACCCAGCATTGGGATTTCACTGAGGCATCTATTGAACCCTATGTGCACTGCAGCATACGCTCATTCTCAGAGCTTGGCATGTCAAGATTGCCCCTTTATGTGGCCCATCAAAGTGGTGCCCAAGGCGGCTGGGCTCTCGGCAATCGCAATGCCTGCCGATTTCATGGCCTCAAGCTTGTCTTCGGCCTTTCCCTTACCCCCCGATATGATCGCCCCAGCATGGCCCATGCGCCGTCCTGGGGGGGCAGTCACACCGGCGACAAAGCCGACCGTGGGCTTGGCGCGGCCCGCCTTCGCTTCATCCTTGATGAATTCGGCGGCCTCTTCTTCTGCGGACCCACCGATTTCTCCGATCATGATGATTGAATCGGTGTCGGGATCGGCGAGAAACAACTCAAGGATGTCGATGAACTCGGAGCCTTTGACAGGATCGCCGCCAATACCGACCGCAGTGGACTGGCCAAGCCCAGTGTCCGAGGTTTGTTTCACGGCCTCGTAGGTCAACGTGCCAGACCGCGAAACCACCCCAACACGGCCCGCTTTGAAGATGTTGCCCGGCATGATGCCGATCTTGCACGCGTTGGGCGTCAGGATTCCTGGGCAATTGGGGCCGATAAGGCGAGAGGCCGAGCCGGCGAGCGCCCGCTTCACCTTGACCATGTCGATGACCGGGATGCCCTCGGTGATCGCCACGATAAGTGGGATCTCAGCGTCGATGGCTTCCAAAATCGCATCGGCTGCGAATGGCGGGGGCACGTAAATGGAAGTTGCAGTTGCGCCGGTCGCCGCTTTCGCCTCCAGGACGGTGTCAAAGAGCGGAACGGCAGCCAGCTCCTCATCGGGGTGCTTCGTGCCACCCTTACCGGGCGTCACGCCGGCGACAATATGGGTGCCATAGGCCTGAGCCTGTTTGGTGTGAAACGTGCCCTGGGCTCCGGTGATGCCCTGGCAAATCACTTTCGTAGATTTGTCGACGAGAATGGCCATTGTACCGATTGCTCCGCCCGTCCCTCATACCCTGAAGGTTTATGTGCAGCGCAGCAACACCGGTCAATGAGTGATTTGCGCGAAAAGAGATGGCACCGTCGATTTCTTGCCTGGGTGTCTGCTTTAGGCCGCTTCTTTGACTTCGGCCGTTATTTTGGCGGCTGCGTCATCAAGATCACTGGCCGGCACGATTTTCAAACCACTTTCGCTCAAGATTT